>NZ_JBHUYV010000002.1:0-310958 GCF_042667905.1 Streptomyces sp. NPDC057287
GGACTGACTGGACCGGCTCTCCCGGACCGCCGGTGGCCCGGGTGTACGGGGAACCGGGCCCCCGGGCCGCCGGGGGGGGCACTCAGGGGGGGCGCCGGGGGGCGGGGGCCCCCCGGGGGGGGGGGGCCCCGTTCTTGTTGGGGGGGGGCTTGGGCGGGGTTGGGGGGGGGGCGGCCCCGCCCCCGCCCGCCCCCGCCGCGGTCCTGGTGCAGGTTGACTCCGTGCAGGCTCAGGTGCTTGCCGTTGAGCGAGAACCCGTTCGTCGCGTCGAGGCTGAAGCTTCGCAGGCCGAGCGGTTCGGTGACCACATCTCTGACGGTCCCGTCGGCCGCGTCCCTGATCTCGATGTGGGCGCTGTACTGGTGGGGGTCGGCCAGGCCGTTCCACAGGCGCGGTTCGGTGATTGTCAGTGTCTGCGCGACGTCGAGGCCGCTGCCGGCCCTGACCGACTGTTCGGCGCTGCTCCGGTCGGCCACGATCGTGCCGTCGGTGTCCGTGACAACGGCACGTACTACTACGGAGCGACTGGTGGTGTTGTTGTTGAAGAGTTTCGTCGTGACGTCGACGGTGGCCGAGGCGGCTGTCACGCTCCGCTGGCGCAGGTACACGCCGGGGCCGGCGTAGTCGAGCATCCGCACCGCGAGCCTGTCGACGGCGTGGAGGCTGACGTTGCGGTAGATGCCGCCCTGGAAGGTGTAGTCCGCGTCCAGAGGAGCGACGTCGGGGTCGGGGGAGTTGGTCACCTTGACCGCCAGCACACAGTCCTTGCCGGGCTTGAGTGTCCCGGTGGCGCCGAATCGGAAACGGGAGTACCCGCCGCGGTGCCGGCCGAGGTGAACTCCGTCGACCCAGACGTCAGCCACCTGGTTGGCCCCGGCGAACTGGAGGAACAACATCTTTCCCGCCAGGCTCGCGGGCACGGTGACGTGCTTGCGGTACCAACCGGCGCCTCGGTAGTAGTTGTTGCCACCGTCAGCGCCGTCCAGGGCGTTCCAGGTGTGCGGCACGCTGATCGCGCTCCACGCCCCGTCGTCGAAGTCGGCTGCCTCGGCTCCGGCGGCATCGCCCTTGTGGAAGCGCCAGCCGGAGTTGAGGTTCAGCCGGGTACGTAAGGCGGGCGGTGTGTAGGTCTGAGCGGCGGAAGCTGTGCCGCCTGAGACGAAGGTGGCGATGACGCCGCCTGCCATGGCGCCCAGAATCTGCCGCCTGCTGGAGAGGTTCTTCACGGCGTGCCCTCCCTGGGGGTGTAGGGATGCCCTCCTGGCTCCTGTTCGCCTTCTCTGAGGCATCGAGCCTGAGGTTTATGTATGTGAACGTCGATCTCTCACTTGAACCTCGATAAATGGTGAGGCTAGGCCGGGTGCGACCGCAGGGTCAACCCCGCTGCGCTGTATACGAGTTGAAGCGTCGGCGGGCGGGGTAGCCGTTCATGTGAGTGAACCAAAGTGGTCGAACTACCTGAAGATCGCTGCCGTTGTGGGCGGGGCCCGGCGGGAGGTCGGCGAAGTTCGACGCTTCGGTCTGCAGCTTAGGGCTCGGCTGTCGTGTTGTGAACTGTTGGGTTGTCTTGAGGCTTGACGGAAAAAGAAACGAGACAGCACACTGTCCACCATCGCCTTCGCTGGGTGCGGGTCGACTGCCCGCTCGGACGAGTACGACCAGCGTGCGATCGACTCCCCCTTCCAGCAGCTCGGTTGCCGTACATGAGTCGCGGCCGGGAACGGCCTTCCCCGGCTCCGCCCGGCCGCCCGCCGTGTCAGCCGATGTGTGCCGGCGTGGTGGCCTCGGGGCTGCCTGACGCTGTGGCCCGGTGGATGGCTTCCAGGGGTGGCCAAGGGGGTGTGTCCACGGTGCGCCTGTCTGCTGCTGCACGTCCGGACGTGGTCGGCCGACCGGACACGTCCGGGAAGGGGACCGTTCCACTGCACCCCAGCGAAGACGAGAGCTCCTCTCGCGACCACTGCGCGCCGTCTCCGGCTGCGCGCTCCTACGAAGGAAAGTTGAGGACAGATGAGATCTCGATGGATGGTGCTGGCGCTGACCGTCACCGTCGGCGCCGCACTGGCGGCGCCACAGGCCGTGGGGTCGACCAGGCAGGTGGCCTCGACGGCCGTGCAGGCCGAGGCGCCGGCTGGCGCCGCGGCCCCCATGCTGGACAACGGTCTGGCGGTCGACGCACCGCTGATGGGCTGGAGCGGCTGGGGTTACCTGCAGCGTGACCCCACAGCAGCCAAGTTCAAGGCGCAGGTCGACGCCCTCGTGTCGAGCGGGCTGAAGGACCTCGGCTACAACTACGCCAACATGGACGACTTCTGGTACAAGTGCCCGGGGAGTCAGGGCCCTGACGTGGACTCCAACGGCCGCTGGGTTACGGACGGATCGCTGTTCCCGGGCAGTGGTTCGAAGGACGGCATGCACGTCCTCGGGGACTACGTGCACGGCAAGGGGCTGAAGTACGGCCTGTACGTGACACCGGGCATCTCCGCCCAGGCGGTGGCGAAGAAGACGAAGATCGCGGGCACCTCGTACACCGCGGACCAGATCGCCATGACGAGCAGTGCGAGCAACTTCAACTGCAAGGGCATGCGGAACATCGACTTCAGCAAGCCCGGTGCCCAGGAGTTCATCGACTCCTGGGCCCAGCAGTTCGCCGACTGGGGGGTGGACTACCTGAAGCTGGACGGGGTCGGTCCGTCGAAGACCGCCGACGTCAGGGCGTGGTCCGAGGCGCTGGAGAAGACCGGCCGTCCCGTCGCACTGAACCTGTCCGCCAGCCTGTCAGCCTCCTCCACCTGGTCGGAGCTGTCCAACTCCTGGCGTATCGACGGTGACATAGGTGCCAGTCCGAAGGGCTACAGCTTCCCGCTCACCAGCTGGGAGAACGTCTACAAGCGGTTCGACGACGCCGCCAAGTACCAGCCGTACGCACGGAAGGGAGGATGGAACGACCTGGACTCCTTCGGTGTCGGCAACGGTGACAACGACGGCATCACCCCGCCGCAGCGGCAGACGAACATGGCGCTGTGGGCGCTGGCCAGCTCCCAGTACATGCTGGGTGCCGACCTGACGAATCTCGACCCGGCCGACAAAGCGCTGCTGGCAAACAAGAGGCTCATCTCGATCGACCAGGACGGAATTCCCGCCGCCCGGGTGATCAAGAACGGTGACCAGCAGGTATTCACCAAGCGTGAGAAGAACGGCACCTGGTACATCGGTGTGTTCAACACCGACACCACCTCCAGCCACACCTTCAGTGTCCCGCTGGCCCAGCTCGGGCTCAGCGGTTCGGCGAAGATCACCGACATGATCAACAACGACAAGCCGCTGGGCACCGTCAGCACCTACACCACGAGCGTGGCCCCCGGCGGGGTCGCCCTCGTCTCGGCGGTCCCCACCTCGGGGACGGGCGGCACCGGCACTCTGGTCAGCGCCGGGACCGGTAAGTGCATCGACATCGACGGCAACGTCTACCTGCCCGGCACCAAGACGCAGATCTGGGACTGCAACGGCGGCCTCAACCAGCTGATCACGCCGACCTCCAGCGGTGAACTGCGCACCATGGGCGCCACGGAATGCCTCGACGTCTTCGAGAACGGGACCACTCCCGGAACCAGGGTCTCGCAGTGGAACTGCCACGGCGGTACGTCGCAGAAGTGGACGGTGAAGAGCGACGGCACCGTCGTCGCCCAGAAGTCCGGCCTGTGCCTGGACGTGAAGGGCGGGAAGACCGCGAACGGTACGGAGCTGCAGCTCTGGACCTGCAACGGCACCGACGGTCAGACGTGGACGTGGGCCGGTCGCTGAACCAGGCCATCGAATGAGGTGAAGCACGGCGGTGCTCCGGTCGCGTCCAGTGGCCGGAGCACCGTCCTGTGGTGCGCCGTGACGGGACACGGCCGAGGGGCGGGCGGGTCCGGGGATGTCCGTGGCTCGACGTCCGGGGGCGTGGCATTCCGGCAGGAGCGGCAGGAGCGGCAGGAGCGGCAGGAGCGGCAGGAACGGCGGCAGGGCGCTCGGCTTCACGCCCCGCCGCCGTCACCGGCCCGGTGGTGCGGCCGGTTCCGGGGTCACCGCCTCCCGCGGTGACCCCGGAGTCAAGGTGTTCTTCAGCCGGGCAGCGCCCACTTCTGGTTGGCGCCGGTGTGGCACGCCCAGAGATGGATCTTGGTGCCGTCCGCCGAGGAGGCGCCCGACGCGTCCAGGCACTTGCCCGACTGCGGGTTCCTCAGCGTGCTGTCGGACTGCGGCACCCACTTCTGGGCGCCCGAGCCGTTGCAGCCGTAGAGCTGGATCTTCGTGCCGTCGGCCGTGCCGCCGCCGCTGATGTCCAGGCACTTGCTCAGGGCCCGCAGCGTCTGGTCCGTTCCGGCCGTCCACTTCTGGGCCGCCGAGCCGTTACAGGTCCACAGCTGGATCTGCGTACCGTCGGCGCTCGCGCCGCTCGCGACGTCGAGGCACTTGCCGCCGATGCCCGTGACGGCGCCCTCCTTGGGCCCGGTCGTGCCGCCGAGCTCCTTGATGCGGACGTTGCGGAACGAGACGTCGTCACCCGTGCCGTGGTTCTGCAGGCCGATGTGGCCCTGCTGGAGGCTACGGACGGGATCGGTGTTGGTGAAGTCGTTGATCCTGCGGCCGTTGAGGAAGAGCTGGAGGCGTTCGCCCTCGACCCGGATCTCGTAGGTGTTCCACTCTCCCGGCGGGTTGAGCGCCGCGTCGCGGGCGGACAGGTCGGCCGACTTGAAGCCGTAGACGGACCCTGTCGTACGGTCGGCGGAGTCCGTCGCGTCGATCTGGATCTCGTATCCCTTGTCGACGGCCGACCACGGGTCGTCCGAGGCCGGGAAGCCCACGAACACACCGGAGTTGTCGTCGCCGGCCTGCCGCCAGTCGAGTTTCAGGGAGTATGCCTTGTACTCCTTGGCCTGGTACCAGAGCAGGCCGAGGCCGCCCTGTGAGGTGAGAGTGGCGTCGGAATCGGTGAAGGAACCAGGTCCGGCCTGCTTCCATCCGCCGGTGCCCGTGGTTCCGTACAGAGAGGTGTAGCCCGTCTCCGGACCGCAGTCGGCCTCCGTCAGGCGTGCGGCCCACCGTAGGCCCCCGAGCAGGTGGCGGCGGAAGGCGGCATCGGCGTACGAGTCCTCGGTGTGGCCGCCGCCCGTGTAGAAGGCACGCCCGCCCTGGTAGTCCTTGCACCAGGCGATCGGGTGATCGCCGCCCATCGTGCCTCCGCTGTACGTGGACTCGTCGAGCGAGGCCAGGACGTGCGCGGTGGTCCGGGGGGTGGTGCGGTAGTCGTACCACTCGTCGGTCCGCTGCCAGGTAGGGCCGAGGTGGGCGGTGGCGTCGTGGGCGCGGTCCTCGACCCTGACCGTGGCCGGCTGGATCTGCGGGTGGGACTTGAACAGCGCCCCGGCGAGGCCGCTGTACCAGGCCCAGTCGTATTCGGTGTCGGCAGCCGCGTGAATGCCGACATAGCCTCCGCCACCCGTGATGTAGCTCTCGAAGGCGGTCTGCTGCGCGCTGTTGAGCACGTCGCCGGTGGTGGAGAGGAAGACGACGGCCTCGTAGCCGGCCAGGTTGGCGGTGGTGAAGGCGGCCGCGTCCTCGGTCGCGGTCACGGCGAAGTTGTTGGCGGCGCCCAGCTCGCGCAGGGCGGTGATGCCCTCGTCGATGGAGGAGTGGCGGAATCCGGCGGTCTTGGAGAAGACCAGGACGTCGTACCGCGGGTCGGCGGCGGCCGCCGCGGAGACGCCGGCCGGGGTGGGTGCCCCGGCCTCGGGTGCGGCGGTGGAAACAGCCGTGGGGAGGGCGGCCGTGGCGAGCAGGGCGCACGCGGCCCAGGCGGCAAGGCGCCCGTGGAGTCGGCTCATGGCAGGATCCACTTCTGGTTGGCACCGGAGTTGCAGGTCCACAGGTGGAGCTTGGTCTGGTCGGCCGAAGACCCACCGGCAGCGTCCAGGCACTTGCCGGACACCGGGTTCTTCAGAGTGCCGTCGGACTGGGGCGCCCATTTCTGGGCCCCGGTGTTGTTGCAGCCGTAGAGCTGGATCTTCGTGCCGTCGGCCGTGCCGCCGCCGCTGATGTCCAGGCACTTGCCGAGCGCGCGCAGCGTCTGGTCCGTCCCGACCGTCCAGCTCTGGGCGGTCGTCCCGTTGCAGCCGTAGAGCTGGATCTGCGTTCCGTCGGCCGTGGCTCCGGCAGCGACGTCGACACACTTGCCGCCGATCCCCGTGATCTTTCCGGTCCGGGCGGGCTGCGCACTCGTGGTGACGGTGAAGTCGTCGACGTCGAAGAGGGATCCACTGCCTCCCTTGAAGACGAGGTGAAGCGTGGTGGTGCCGGCCGGACGGGCGGTGAGGTTCGTGGACACGTCCTGGAAGGACTCCCACCCTCCGGTGGCGGGGACGGCCGCCGACCCGAGCAGAGTGCCGGTGGGCGAGCCCGCCCGGACCTCCAGGGTCCCTCCTGCGCCACCGGAGGCGACGCGGGCCGTCAGCTTGGTGACGTCGGCGAGGAGGTACGGCTTGAAGGAGATCCAGTCGCCGTTGTCGATGTAGCCGACGGCCTTCCCGCCGTGCGCCTCGGCCTTGTCGACGATCGTGACACCGGCGGAGTCCCCGAAGTGCTCGGCCTGGCGCTGGCTGCCCTGGCTGAGGTTCTGGTCATGGGTGGTCAGCGCCGGCTGTCCGTTCGCCCCCTTGTCGGTGTACTCGGCGTCCCAGACGCCGAAGATGTTGGCGTTGGGGTCGTGTTCACCGTCGGCGATGGTCTGCACGGTTCCGGAGCAGCCGGTGGCGGAGGTCTGCGGGTGGCCGTGGCTGTCGTGGCCGATGATGAAGGTGACCTTCACCTTGGAGCAGTCGACCGTTCCGTCCTCGGGGTCGGTGACGGTGACCTTGAAGGGCACGGCGGCACCCGGGTCGATGACGGAGCCGTCGACGGGCAGTTCGAGGGTGACGCTCGGCGCCGTGTTGCCGACGGTGATGATCACCGACGCGGTCGCGGTCTTCCCGGTGCCGTCGGAGACCGTCAGCTCCGCGGTGTAACGCCCGTTGGAGGAGTACGTGTGGGAGGGGGAAGCGCTGGTGGAAGTGGTGCCGTCACCGAACTTCCAGGCGTAGGAGAGAGGGTCACCGTCGGGGTCGGAGCTGCCCGCCGAGGAGAACTTCACCGCGAGGGGGGCGCCCCCGGAGGTGCGGTCGGCTGCCGCCTTGGCGAGCGGGGACCGCCCGCCGGTGATGTGCTCGATGCGGTAGACGGCGCTGTTCGCGTCCCCGTTGAAGTAGCCCGTGCCGTAGTCGAGTACGTAGAGGGCGCCGTCCGGCCCGAAGGCCGAGTCCATGACCTGGGTGCCCTGCCAGGGAAAGGCGTTGATCGACTGCACGGTGCCGTCGGTGCCCTGCTCGATGCGCTTGATCCACTTGCGGCCGAACTCGCCGGCGAAGAAGTCGCCGTCGTAGCTCTGGGGGAACTTGACGTCCGAGGTCGAGGCCGCGTCGTAGCGGTAGACGGGCCCGCCCATGGGTGACTCGGAACCGCTGCCGAATTCGGGAACCGACCCCCCGTCGTAGGGGATCCAGGCGGGCTGGGCGGCAGGCAGATCGGTCAGGCCGGTGTTGTTGGGCGAGGTGTTCTTGGGGGCGGAGCAGGAGAAGGCGGCTCCGGACGTCGAGGTGGCGAAGTTGTAGTCGACGTAGGCGTTGTTCTTGCCGGTGCAGTAGGGCCAGCCGTAGTTGCCCGCCTTGGTGATGCGGTTGAACTCGACCTGCCCGGCAGGCCCGCGACTCGCACTCGCCGTGCCGGCGTCGGGGCCGTAGTCACCGAGGTAGACGGTGCCGGTCGGCTTGTCGACGCTCATCCGGAAGGGGTTGCGGAACCCCATGGCGTAGATCTCGGGCCTGGTCCTCGCGGTTCCCGGCGCGAACAGGTTGCCCGACGGGATGGAGTAGTCGCCCGCCGCGTTCACCTTGATGCGCAGGACCTTGCCGCGGAGGTCGTTGGTGTTGCCCGCCGAACGCTGGGCGTCGTAGGCGGGGTTGCGGCCGGAACGCTCGTCGATGGGGGTGAACCCGTCGGAGGCGAAGGGATTGCTGTCGTCGCCCGTCGAGAGGTACAGGTTGCCCTGGGCGTCGAAGTCGATGTCTCCACCGACGTGACAGCAGAGACCGCGGCTGGCCGGGACGTCCAGGACCTTCTTCTCGGAAGCCGTGTCGAGCGTGCCGTCGGTCTTCAGGACGAAGCGTGAGAGCCGGTTGACGCCGTCGAACGGTGTGAAGTCGGCCGCCGAACCGTTGGCCGGGGCGTCCCCCGAGGGAGTCGAGAGCACCGGGGCGTAGTACAGGTAGACGAAGCGGTTGGTGGTGAAGCCGGGGTCGACACCGACGCCCTGCAGCCCCTCCTCGTCGTGCGAGTAGACGTTGAGCCGCCCGGCGACCTTGGTGGTGCCGGCCGCGTCGGTGAGGCGCAGGGTGCCGTCCCGCGAGGTGTGAAGGACGGACCGGTCGGGCAGGACGGCGAGCGTCATCGGCTCACCGGTCTCCGCCACTCCCTTGGCCAGGGTGACCTGCTGGAACTCCTCGGCCGCCATGGGTGCGGCCTCGACAGGTCTCTGCTGGGCGGTGAGGGCGCCCGCGGTGACGGCTAAGGTGCACGCCAGGGCCGCGAGAGGTCTGATCAGTTTCCTGTGCACGCGAATCCTCCGTGTGAAGACGGGGTCGGGGGTGGAGCACAGGCGCGTGCCGTCGCGCCGGGAGCCGGATGCCCCAGGGGGAGGAGAGCACCCGGTCCTTGTTGTCCGGTTCAGGTCAGGAAGGTAATGGCTTTTCCTTCCGTCAGAAAGCCTTTTGACGTACAGGGCTGGAACTTTTTCCCGCAGGGAGACAAAGCGGCCGGGTGGGGACCTGGGCAGTCGATGGGTGCCCCCCGACTTCCGCCGGCGGCGTGGACTTCATCCGGTCGGTGGCGTCGTCACGCGGCCGGCCGCTCGCCCGGGTGCCGTTCCTGGTGGCGTCGTCGCACGGGTCCAGGTGCGTCCTGCGGTTCGGGGGCGAAGGGGTGCTCATGCGCGCCGGGAGGCCGCGGAACACCGTGCGCACCCCCTTGACACCTGTCTGTTACGACGGTCAAATGTGGTTGCTTTCGTTCGACCTTGGTGAATTGTGCGTCAAACCTCTCCTCAGGAGTCGCATATGTCCAGCGAACAACACAGTTTCAGACAGCGCTTAGGGGCCTCGGTCGCCTCGCTCACGCTGGCCCTCAGCGGTCTGACCGGGGCGGCCGTGGTGACCGCAGGAGTCACGGCCGGTACGCAGATCGCCGCCGCGCCGGAGGCCGCAGCGGTGGAGAACGGCCTGGCCCGGACCCCTCCGATGGGCTTCAACAACTGGAACACCACGGGCTGCGGATCGCAGTTCGACGAAGCGATGATCAAGGGCATCGCCGACACCTTCGTCGCGAAGGGCCTCAAAGCCGCGGGTTACACCTACGTCAATCTCGACGACTGCTGGGCGCTGCCCTCGCGGAATGCCGCCGGCAACCTGGTCCCCGACCCGGTGCGCTTCCCGAACGGCATCAAGGCCGTAGCCGACTACGTGCATTCCAAGGGGCTGAAATTCGGTCTGTACTCCAGTGCGGGCACCAAGACCTGCGCGGACGAGGGCTTTCCCGGTGGCCTCGGTTACGAGAAGCAGGACGCCACCCAGTGGGCCTCCTGGGGTGTGGACTACCTGAAGTACGACAACTGCAACAACACCGGCGCCGACGCGCGGACCCGGTACAAGACGATGGGCGACGCCCTCGCGGCCACCGGCCGCCCGATTCTCTACAGCATCTGCGAGTGGGGCTCCAACTCCCCCTGGAACTGGGCACCGGCCATCGGCAACGCCTGGCGCACCACCGGTGACATCAACGACACCTGGTCGAAGATGCTCGAGAACACCCATGAGAACCAGCCGCGGGCGCAGTACGCCAAACCCGGTGCCTGGAATGACCCGGACATGCTGGAGGTCGGCAACGGCGGCATGACCGACACCGAGTACCGCACCCACTTCAGCCTGTGGGCGCAGATGGCCGCACCTCTGCTCATCGGCAGCGACATACGCACCGCGAGCGCGGCGACGCTGAGCATCCTGGAGAACCGCGACGTCATCGCCGTCGACCAGGATCCCCTGGGCAAGCAGGGCACCGTCGTCTCCTCCTCCGGCGGACTCGTCGTGATGACCAAGCAGTTGGCCAACGGTGACCGCTCGGTCACCCTCACCAATGAGAGCAGCTCCACCGCCACCGTCAGCACCACGGCCGCCGCGGTCGGACTGCCGGGCGCGGCCTCGTACAAGCTCTCCAACCTGTGGTCCAAGGTGGTGTCGTCGACCAGCGGCACGATCAGCGCGTCCGTACCCGCGCACGGCACGGTGATGTACAGGGTCTCGCCCGGCACCGGCAGCAGCGTCGGTACGACCCGTCCGCTGATCAGCGCCTCCTCCCAGCGCTGCCTGGACGCGGAAGGCGCCGAGACGGCGCCCGGGACCAAGATCGAGATCTGGGACTGCAACGGCCGCCCCAACCAGGCCGTGACGCTCACCGCCGCCGGTGAGCTGCGCCTCTACAACGGCACGCAGTGCGTCGACGTCCACGAGAACGGGACCACGCGGGGCACAGCGGTGCAGCTGTGGACGTGCAACGGCGGGGCCAACCAGCAGTGGAGGCTCAACGCCGACGGGACCATCACCGGTATCCAGTCGGGACTGTGCCTGGATGTCACAGGTGGTGACAAGCCGGCGGGGAACGTCAACGGCGCCCCGCTGGAGTTGTGGACCTGCAATGGCGGCGCCAACCAGCAGTGGAGCCTGGGCTGATCGACCCCGCCCGGCCGGACGCGGACCGGTACGCGCGCATGGGAGCATGCGTGCCGGGCCCCCGCCCGCCCGCCCGGCCGGGCGGGCGGGCGGGGCGACATGAGGCGCGTTTCGGATCTCCGGGTGCGCCGTTGAGGGGCGCCGGATCGCGGACCGTGCGTGGGTGCCGCCGCACCTGCGCACGGCCGCGGTCCTGATCATCGCCGGATTCCGGGCGCTCCCGCGTGAGGGGAGAGCCCGGCCGCCCCGTTACGGCGACGGCCGGGCCCTGCCGGTCATACGGCACGCTCCGCCCTGATCAGCTGTAGATGCCGAATTCGTGCAACGAGTAGCCCCAGGCCGTGCCTCGGGCCTTCAGCTGGAGCCGCACGTGCCGGGCGGTGGTGGAGGCGTCGATCGTGTCGATGTCCCCGTTGCCCGACGTGGTCGTGTGGACCGTGCGCCAGTTGGTGCCGTCGTCGGAGACCTGCACGTCGTAGGACTTGGCGTAGGCGGGGTCCCAGACCAGCTGGATCTTCCGGAACGCGGTCGGCCTTCCGAGGTCGACCTGGATCCACTGGGGGTCGCTCCAGTCGCTGGCCCACCGTGTCTCCGTCTTCCCGTCCGTGGCAAGGCCGGCCGGGCACGGGCAGTCACCGTAGGAGGCCTGGAAGGAGGAGGCGGTGGCGGGCTTGTTCAGCGCGACGTTGGTGCCGTCCACGGGCGGCGCGACGACCTTGACCGACTTCGTGTCGATCCCGGCGTTGCCACGGCCGTCCTCGGCCTGGATGTACACCTTCCACACACCGAGCTTCTCGGGCGCGGTGACGGCGAACGTGCCGTTGCCGGTGGACCGCCACTGGGCCTCGACGAGCCCCTTGTCGCCGCTGGCGTAGTTGCCGCTCAGGAAGATCTTGTACTTCACCGGGTCGCCGTCCGGGTCCCGCACGTCCGCACGGACCGTGAACTCCTTGCCGGCCGGCGCCGAGGACGCCGGAGTGACGCCCATGTTCGTGATGACGGGCGGTGTGTTGTCCCCGCTCGTCGACCCCGCGTACGCCTTCTTCACCGCGTAGTAGGACAGGCGCTTCAGACCGTCGGGCAGCAGGTTGAACCAGACGCCGCCGAAGTCGTGCTCCAGCCCGTAGTGGAACAGCGTGGCACCGAGCGCCACCCCCTGGTGTCCGGTGACACAGCCCCACGCCTTGGTGTAGCCCTCGGCCTTCTGTACGTCGGTGGGCTCGTCGGGTACGCCGTTGGCGTCGTCCGGGACCTCCCATTCGCCCGCCGGTCCGCCCTCGGTGATGATGTAGGGCTTGGTGTAGCCGCCCTGCTCCCAGGCACCGCGGACGTTGCAGATGTCGCCGTAGGAGTTCATCGAGTAGAGGTCGAGGTCAGGGGCGTTGCGCTTGTAGTACGGCCAGGCGCCCGTCCACGCGTCGGTGGAGGTGACCGGGTGGTCCGGGTCGATCGAGTGGATCTTCTTGGCGACGTCGTTGACGAAGGACGTGTACGCGTTGCGCTGGTTCTCCAGCTCGGTGCCGCTGTAGCAGTTCTGGAGGCCGAGCACCGACTCGTTGCCGACGTTCCACATCAGGACACCGGGGTGGCTCTTGTAGACGTCGACCCACTTGGCGAACTCGGTGAGCGAACTGCTCTTGTACGCGGAGTCGGTGACGTAGTTGACGCAGCCACCGCTGCCGGGGCCACCGCCGGGCTGGAGCCAGAAGCCGCTGACGACCCGGATGCCGTTGGCGGCTGCCTCGTCGAGCAGGGGCTTGCTGGAGCCGTCGGTGCCCCAGGTCCGGATGGTGTTCACACCCATCGACTTGAGGTCCGGCATGTAGCGGGCCGCGTCGCCGACGGACGGCCCCCACGTGAGCCCCTTGACCTGGTAGGGCTTGCCGCCGACGGTGAGCTGCCAGTTGCCCTGCGAGCCGGTCACGGCGACCGCGCCTCCGGTCGCGGGAGGCGGGCCGTCACCGTTGCCGTAGACCTGGAACTCCCACAGCGAGTAGCCGTAGCCACCGGAGCGGGCCGTACCGAGCATCCGGACGTAGCGGCCGGCGCCGGACACGGCGACGTCGTCGGTGCCGCCGTCACTTCCGGTGACGGTCTTCAGGGAGCGCCAGTCGGTGCCGTTGTCGGAGGCCTGGAGCTCGTAGTTCTTGGCGTGCGCCGCCTCCCAGGTGAGCACGACACGGCTCAGGTTCTGCTTGCTGCCGAGGTCGACCTGGATCCACTGGGGGTCGCTCCACTGGCTGGCCCAGCGGGTCCCGGTGAGATTGCCGTCCACCGCTGCGGCCGCCCCGAACGCCTCGCCCTCGTGGGAGGAGGCCGTAGCAGGTCTGCCCTGGGACAGCAGGGTCTCGGCGGCCTGGGCGGGAGGGGAGGCCGTGACGGTGAGTGACGACGCGATGAGGGCGCCGAGGGCTAGGAGGGGCACGCCGACGCGGCGCCGTGCCGGTGACGGGTGTGGGAGGAGTGGTGACATATCTGCTCCTGGCAGGTCTCGGAGTTCCGGGCGGCGGGTCATGCGCAGGGGGTTCCTGGAGCCGTCCGGCGTGTGGGGAGGGCGGCCCGTCCGTTCGACGGAGCGGGGTGCCCCTGTTCTCGCGCGTGTCCGGTGCTGCCCCTCCGGGCGGGGGCGCGGGGATGAACCCCGCCCGGAGGGCGTTGTTCCCGGTCCGGCCCGGCGGGCCGGACCGGAGGATCATCAGGGGTAGGACACCACGGTCGACGGGACCGTCGAGGTGCCCGAGGTGGGCGACCCGGTGTCGTTGATGACGTGGTCGTAGTGGCCGTTGCCGCCGAGGGAGACCACGAGCAGGCTGTGGAACCTGACTCCGGGCTTCACAGGCGCCTTGAAGCCGTGGTCCTGACGGATCGTCGGGTCGACGTTGTAGTTGGAGTAGCTGCCCATGCCCCAGCCCTCGTGGACGTTCACGGAGTCGTCGACGCGGTAGGCGGCGTAGCCCTTGGTGGCGCCGTTCTGGATGGCGGCCTGGCTGGGTGCGTCGTACGCCTTCTCGTTCTGGTAGAAGATCGTCTTGCCCCGCTCGCCGTACCACTCGACGTCGTACTTGTTGAAGTGCTCGACGAACAGGCCGGTCGCCAGTACGTCGTCGCCATTGACCCGCAGCCCGTAGTCGGCGCGGTTGGTCTCCCAGCCCACACCTTCGCCGTGGTCGGCGCGCCACACCCAGGTGTGATCGATGATCACGTCGTCGCTGTTGACGAGGATGCTGGTCGTCGCCTTGCCGGGGCCCGCGCCACCGACGCGGACGTAGACGTCCTGGACGGTGGTGGGGTTGGCGGCGTGGTCGGCGGAGGCTCCCTGTCCACCGATCTCCAGCAGAGTCGGGGAGTTGACCGGTCCGGCGTCGATGAGGAAGCCGGCGAGCTTCACCCCGTCGACGTCGGCGACCTTCATGGCGGTCACACCGTTGTCGGGGATGATCGTGGCGAGACCGAGACCCAGCACGACGGTGTCGGCCCGCTTCACGTCGATGGTCCGGTCGACGTGGTAGATGCCGGGAGTGAAGAGCAGGTTCAGCCCCTGCTCCAGGGCCGCGTTGATCGTCGCCGCCGTGGCCCCGGGCTTGACGACGTAGAACTTGCTGAGCGGGATGGACGTGCCCTGCGGGGTGCCGTCGGCCCAGCTGGTGCCCCGCGCGTTGGTGCGCTTGGCCGGCGCGAAGACCTTGAACTCGTTGCCGTCCATGTAGAGGAAGGGCTTCTCGCGCGAGGTCGGCGTGGTGTCGAGCGTGGTGTACCGGGGCTCGGGGAAGCTGTTCGCGGGAGCACCCTCGACGCCCGAGAAGGTCATGTTCCAGACGCCGTTGGTCCAGCCGCCGATGGTGCTGTCGCGGGTGTACCACTGCTGCTGCGAGTAGGGGCCGACCTGGCCGTCGATCTTGCTGTCGGCGATGTAGCCGCCGCTGGCCCAGCCGTAGCCGTCGGGTGCGAGGCTCAGATCCCCCTTGACGTGCATGCGGCGGAACGAGGCCGCCTGGGAGACGGCCCAGCGGTTGGTGCCGCTGACCGGCTTCAGTGCCAGGTTCTCGGCCGAACGCCAGAAGTTCTGGGTGGCGTTGCCGTTGAACCAGCCGGCGTCGACGGTGACATCACCGTTGAAGGTGGTGTCGTCGGGCTTCAGACCGAGGCCGGCGATCTGGGTGTAGAAGCCGATCTGCGCGTTGATGTTGTCGTACGTGCCGGGCTTGAAGAAGAAGGCATGCCGCCCGCTGCCGAACTGCGCCGACTCCTGCTCGCTGAAGACCTGGTCGAGCTTGGCCTGGATGCCAGGCGTGGAGGGGTCGAAAACATGTACGTTCGGGCCGAGATCGCCCCCGCCGGGAATGGTCGGACCCGTGCCGCCGTCCGCGCTGCCGAAGACTTTGAACTCCCAGAGGGAGTAGCCGTATCCGGTGGCGCGCGCGGTTCCGAGCATGCGGACGAAGCGCGCGGTCCCCGAGACGTCGACGGTCTCGGTGCCGCCGGCCCCCGTGGTCGTGGAGTAGGCGGTCGACCAGTCCGTGCCGTTGCCGGACACCTCGATGCGGTAGGTCTTCGCGTATGCCGCCTCCCAGCTCAGCTCGACCCGGTCGAGGGCGGCGGGGGCACCGAGGTCGACGCTCAGCCACTGGGGGTCGGAGGCGGCGCTCGACCAGCGGGTGCCGGGGTCACCGTCGACAGCGCCGGCGGCCGGCGTTCCGTAGTGCTCCTGGCTGGAGGCCGTCGCCTGCTTGCCCTGCGACAGCAGCACGGGCGCCGCCTCAGCCTCCGTGGCCGGAGTCAGAGCGAGCAGAGCGGCAGCCAGTGCGGTGACGACCGCTCCGACGAGTCCCTTGCGGGCAGCTCCGGGCGGCGGTGCCGCTATGAGGTGTATGCCAACTGCGGGCATCTGGGGGCTCCTTGAGAAACGATCTGACGGGAGAGCGCTCTCCGAAACTTTGGCCCGGCCCACCCGCGTGGTCAAGAAGCGTGTAGCACTTATCTTTCATCTTTTATTAAGAGTCGATTTTTGTCTGACCGGACCACCGGCCTCGGCCACGGCGATCGACCGGCTGGCTGCCGCAAGTCCGGCTTGCGAGATCGCCCTGGTGGGTGGCTGTACGGGCCCTCGGTCCGTGCCCCCCGTGCTTCGGGGGAGGGGCTCCTGGGTGGCCGCCGTCCGCGTTCGAAGGCCTGCGGGCGGCTCGGAGGGGGTCGACGTCGCGGTGGGGCGGCTGCAGGCCGGTGGGTGATCTCGGAACCGCATGCCGGTGCGCAGGCCACGTTGTGGGTGACTGGCATCATTCGTCGGGGTCCCGGCGGGGGCGGGAGCTGACCTGCCACGCGACTCGTTGCACTGTAGGGAAACAGCACTTGACCTGCAAAAACGCAGGCAGGAAGTCTAAAGGCTGTCCCGTAATCCCTGGCGGGCGCACGACGACAGCTACGGCACCTCGCTGCGTTGTGGGAACGCCCGAGTACATCCAGTATGCGGACGCCCCTCCGCCTTGCGATGCACCGCATCTGACGCCGCGCGCTGATCCACCAGGGCCTCGCTGGTGGAATCGGCTCGACCTGGCGCGGCCCCTGCCCGCTTCCGGCCGGGTGGATTCCGTCCCGGTCGGTGGTCTGGTTCTGCACTGAAAGGGAGGGGCCGCCGACCCCCTTCCGGGCGGCCGGCGGCCAGGCATCAGGCCTTGTGCTGCATTGACGAGCGGGCCGGGTTGCCCTGCTCGCCCGCCTTCGGGTCCTTCTCACCGGCCTTCGCGCGGACGCCCTGCTCGACGCGCTTGCCGAGCGTGCTGTCGACGTTCGACCAGTACTGGAACGCCCGCTGGAGGACCGGTTCGCTGACGCCGTTGAGGAGGTGGCCGACGATGTTGTCCACCAGCCGGTCCCGCGCCGCGTCGTCCAGGACCTCGCGGACCATCGTGCCCGCCTGGCCCCAGTCGTCGTCCTGGGCGTGGTCGACGTACGCCGCCCGGGTGATGTCGCCGTCCGCGTACCAGCTCGGCGGCGAGCCGTAGCGCTCCGTGTCCGCCTCCGGGCCGCCCTTGGAGTTCGGGGCGTAGACCGGGTCGGAGGTCTTCCGGTATGCCATCGCCCCGTCCTTGGAGTACGTGTACACCGGGACGACGGGGGCGTTGACGGGGAGCTGCTGGTAGTTGCCGCCGATGCGGTGGCGGTGCGCGTCGGCGTAGGAGAACAGCCGTGCCAGGAGCATGCGGTCCGGGCTCGGGCCGATGCCCGGCACGAAGTTGTTCGGCTGGAAGGCCGCCTGCTCGATTTCGGCGTGGTTGTCCGTGGGGTTGCGGTCCAGCGTCATCCGGCCGACCTCGATCAGCGGGTAGTCGCCGTGCGGCCACACCTTCGTCAGGTCGAAGGGGTTGAACCGGTAGTCCTTCGCGTCCTCGTACGGCATGACCTGAACCTTGAGGGTCCAGCTCGGGTACTCCCCGTCGCGGATGTGCTCGAAGAGATCACGCGTGTGGTAGTCCGTGTCTGCGGAGGCCATCTGGTCGGCCTCGTGCTGGGTGAACGTCTCGATGCCCTGGTCGGTCTTGAAGTGGTACTTCACCCAGAACCGCTGGCCCTGCGCGTTGATCCACATGTACGTGTGTGAGGTGTAGCCGTTCATGTGGCGCCAGGTGCGCGGGATTCCGCGGTCGCCCATCAGCCAGGTGACCTGGTGTGCCGACTCGGGCGAGAGGGTCCAGAAGTCCCACTGCATGTCGTGGTCGCGCAGGTTGTTGTCCGCCCGGCGTTTCTGGGACCGAATGAAGTGCTGGAACTTCATCGGGTCCTTCACGAAGAACACGGGGGTGTTGTTGCCCACCATGTCGTAGTTGCCTTCGCTGGTGTAGAACTTCACCGCGAAACCGCGCGGGTCCCGCCAGGTGTCCGGGCTGCCCCGCTCCCCGGCGACGGTCGAGAACCTGATGACCAGGTCGGTCGTGGTGCCGGGCTGAAAGAGCGCGGCCTTCGTGTACGCGGACACGTCCGAGGTCACCTCGAACTTCCCGAAGGCACCGCTGCCCTTGGCATGCGGCTGGCGTTCGGGGATGCGTTCGCGGTTGAACTGGGCCATCTGCTCGATCAGGTAGGAGTCCTGGAGCAGGATCGGTCCGCCCGGGCCGACGGTGAGGGAATGTTCGTCGCTCTCTGCCGGGGCGCCGGAGTCGGAGGTGGTCGGCTTGCGCGAGGTGTCGGTCATGTCGTCGTTTCCTCTTGTCTGTCTTCTGTAGACCCGTCGGCGATGCTTCCTGCTACGGCTGCCCTACTGGACCTATACCAATGTAGGCAAAAACGGTCGAATCGACTCGCCGAGAAGTTGCAGGCGCGGACCGCCTGAGGGCGCGGGCCGGGTCAGCGGGAGCGCTGTACCGCGACCAGCCGGTAGACCATCAGGGCGAGGATCGAACCGACGGCGGCGGCGATCCACGTCGACAGGCGGGAGAATCCCGTCGATCGAGTCACGCCGAAGATCACCTTGCCGAGCCGGCCGCCGAGCAGCCCGCCCGCGATGCCGATGACCATCGTGACGAGGCAGCCCCCGGGCTCTTGCCGGGAGTCAGCGCCTTGGCGATCAGTCCTGCGAACAACCGCCGCCTGTAAGAGAGTCAGCATTGGGTCAGCACCAGTCCTGAAAAACCTGCTGACCCCTGCCCGGACGTGCGACTCGTTGTAATCTGGACGCACCGCCCTTGACCTGCAAGTACGCAGGCAGGGAGCCTAGTAGACGGAGTGCCCTCATGATGCGTACCATGTTCAAGTCGAAGATTCACCGTGCCACCGTCACCCAGGCCGACCTGCACTATGTGGGTTCCGTGACGGTCGATGCCGATCTGATGGACGCCGCGGATCTGCTGCCCGGTGAGCTCGTCCACATCGTGGATATCGACAACGGCGCCCGCCTCGAGACCTACGTCATCGAAGGTGAGCGCGGATCCGGTGTCATCGGCATCAACGGCGCAGCCGCCCACCTGGTGCACCCGGGTGACCTGGTCATTCTCATCAGCTACGCCCAGGTCGACGATGTCGAGGCGCGTGCCCTCGTGCCGAGCGTCGTGCACGTCGACGCGGGGAACCGCATCGTGGCCCTGGGGTCGGACGCGTCCGCCCCCGTGCCGGGTACACGCACCGAGCGCAGCCCGCAGGCCGTAGCCGGGCGGAGCTGACCCCGCCGCGCGCACCTCACTGGGAGAGGGCCCCCTCCCTCTGTCCGTGCGTCGACACGAGGCCCTCTGCCACCCGGGCCGGGTGGCAGAGGGCCCGGGGGAACGGGTGCGCCCGGCAGAGCAGCGGCTCGGCGGACAGCCCGCGCTGTTGCGGGGCCGGCCGGGGGACCCCGGCGACCGGTGTCGCGGTGTGCACGTATGGACTCGGCAGGCGCGGGCAGCCGCACGGGGAGACGGTGGACATGAGGTCCACCGTCTCCCGTCCGTCGCAGTTGGAGGCCCGAGATGACGCACCCGTATCCCGACCCCGTACCGCCCGCGCCGACGCCGCCGCCCGTGCCGGGGCCGCCGACCCCCGTGCCCTCGCCCCCGCCCGTGCCGGGGCCGCCGACCCCCGTGCCTCCCGGCCCGGCGCCCGATCCGATTCCGCAGCCGCCGAACCCGAACCCCGAACCGGTACCCGAGCCGGAGCCCTCGCCCCAGCCGGCGGGGTGAGCCCGAGCCCGCTAAGGGCTGTCCCGTAATCCCTGGCGGGCGTACGACGACAGCTACGGCACCTCGCCGCGTTGTCGGAACGCCCGAATACATCCAGTATGCGGACGCCCCTCCGTCTTGCGATGCACCGCATCTGACGCCGCGCGCTGATCCACCAGGGATTACGGGACAGCCCTCAGGTCCGCCCCCGGAGCTGGGCCAGGGCGTCGGCGTGGGCCAGCCCGCTCTCCTCCGCCACCGAGTCCAGTGACTGCGGGTCGCGCACCGGGGCGAAGCGCATGCCGCCGGTTTCGCCGGCGAATCCGTACACGGCCGGCCGGGGCAGACTGTTGTAGGCCCATGGGGTGGAGAAGTAGTACGCCCCCGTGTCGTACAGGGTCACGAAGTCGCCCTCCCGCAGCTCGGGCAGTTCCCTGGCATGGGCCACGATGTCCCCGGCGAAGCAGCACGGCCCCGCGATGTCCTGGACCATCGGCGGCCCGCTCCGGGGGCTGCCGTTCCCGTCGAACGCTCCGACCCGGAGCGGCCAGGCATCGGGCATGAAGACGGTGCGGGTGGCGATCTGCGCCCCGGCGTGGGTGAGTGCGATGCGGCGCCCGCCCGCTTGCTTCGTGTACTCGACACGTGCAGCGATGAAGCCGTTCTTGGCGAGGAGGGATCTGCCGAATTCGGTGACCAGGTCGTAGTGCCCGTCGAAGATCCCGGGAGCCGCGGCGCGGAGAGCCGCCACGTACTCGGCGAAGGCGGGGCGCACCTCGTCGTCGGCGAAGTTCACCGGCAGCCCGCCCCCGATGTCGATCCCGGTGACCCGGCGCGTGCCCAGCCGTTCGTTGATCTCCTCGGCGAGCCGGTACGTCTCGGCGATGCCCGAGGCGATCAGCTCCAGTGAGCAGCCCTGCGAGCCGACATGGGCGTGCAGCCGGGTCAGCCAGGGGCGCTCCGCGAACGCCCGGACGACCTGCTCACGTGCCCCGGGGTCACGCAGGGCCACGCCGAATTTCGAAGTGGCCGTCGCTGTGCTCATGGCGCCGATGGAACCGCCCCCCACCTGCGGATTCACCCGCAGTCCGAGGAGAGACGCAGAGCCGGGGGAGTGGAGTTCCTCGATGCGGCGCAGCTCACCGAAGCTGTCCGCGTTCACCGCGACACCCAGAGCAAGGGCCAGCCGCAGCTCGTCGCGGGTCTTGGCGGGGGAGTCCAGGACGATCCGCGCCGGAAGGAAACCGGCCTCGATCGCGAGCCTCAGCTCACCCGGGCTGGCGACTTCGCAGCCCATGCCGCTCGCGGCGAGCAGTCGCAGCACCGGGATCAGCGAGGCGGCCTTCGCGGCGAAGGTGTGCAGCACCCGCACGCCCGGCTCGGCGGCGAAGGCGTCCCTCAGTGCGTCTGTTGAGTCGCGTATCCCGTCCGCGTCCAGGAAGCCGGCGAGGGGTCGCTTCTCGCCGAGCAGCCCTTCCGCCACCGCGAGGCGCAACGCCTCGGCGAATCGGGCGGAGCGCGGGGCGAGGGGGGAGCGCCCGGCCGTCCCGGAGTCCGGCGGTGGCGTGCGGCGGGTGTCGTTGATGGGAGCCTCGCAGATCGGTGCGTTCAGGCGATGAGAGGGACCACGGCCTCGGGTGTGAGCATCCGGAAGGTGAACGCCTGGTGGAAGTAGAGCCGGATGCTCGTCGCGTCGTGGTCCACGTACCCGATGGACAGGTCCTGGCCCAGGCAGAGTTCGAAGTCGCCGCCGCGGGTCGAGAGCAGGAGCCCTCCGGCGACGGCGGGCGCCCACAGGATGGGTTCGTCCAGCTGCCTGGCCAGGTGGGTGGCCACCGGATAGCCGTGGTCGGAGGTCTCGGTGGCCTCGGTGAACGCGTCGGCGCCGAGCAGCAGGCGGTAGGGCCCGTCGACCCCCGCCAGCCGCAGACGGGTCAGCGCCTGGCTCACCGCGGCCGGATAGTCCCGCGCGTCGGCGGGCAGCGGTAGCGGCGCGTGCGACGAACCGTCCCGAAGACCCGTGATGCCGGCCGCCGCGTACCCGTCGATGACGGCCATGTCCTCGGCGAACGCACAGGTGCGGGCCGCGTCCTTGACCGGCTGCCAGTCGCTGTCCTCGGAACCGCGCTCCACGTCGTCGACGGCCGCCCTGGACACCGCGAAGGGCACCCGCCACTCGATGACGGGCGTCGCGGTCCGGGCGCGCGCGATCACATCGGGGGTGGGCGGGTCGATGTCCCGCAGGTGCCCGTCGCCTACCGCGGAGAGCCCCGGCCCCTGCGGGTCACTGACGTCGACGACCCGGCGGCCCGCCACGTGACGGCTGAAGGTGCGCCTGGCCTCTTCCTCGATCTGCTCCCAGGCCGAATCGGTGACGGGAGCGAGCTCACGGTGCAGATTGTTCATCACGGGGCGCTTTCTTGCAGGCTGCCGATGCGCAGCGAACCGTCGCGGACCACCGCTGGACCGGGGGACCGGGCTTCCGCGGACTGCGCCTCCGGAACGGCTGTGGTCCCGGCGGGGGAGGGCGGTGGTGGGGGATCGTCGAGGAAGTCGGCGCTCGGGGTGTGGAAGAGCGTGCCGGTGACCGCGGTGGAGAAGTCGAGAATGCGGTCGTGGGTGCCGGGTGGGCTGCCCAGGAACATGTTGCGGAGCATCTGCTCGGTGACGCCCGGATCGGCCGCGTAACCGATGAAGTACGTGCCGAACTCGCCCTGTTCGAAGCTTCCGAACGGCATGTTGGCGCGCAGGATGTCCCGTTCGGTGCCGTCGTCCTCGGTGATCGTGTTCAGGGCGACGTGCGAATCCGCGGGCTTGACGTCGTCCGCGAGCTCGATGTCGGTGAACTTGGTGCGGCCGATGATCCGTTCCTGCTGCTCGGTGCTCAGCGCGTTCCAGCCTGAGAGGTCGTGCAGATACTTCTGCACGACGACGTAGCTGCCGCCTTCGAAGGAGAGATCCTCCGGGCCGACCATGGCCGCGGCCCTGGCGTCGTCGCCCACCGGGTTCTCCGTGCCGTCGACGAAGCCCAGCAGATCCCGGTGGTCGAAGTAGCGGAAGCCGTGGACCTCGTCGACGACCTTCACCGCGCCGCCGAGCCGTCCGAGCAATTGGGAGGCCCACTCGTAACAGACGTCCATCTGCTCGGCGCGGACGTGGAACAAGAGATCGCCCGGTGTGGCCGGAGCGCGGTGGACGGGGCCCCGCAACTCCTGGAACGGGTGGAGGTGCGCCGGCCTGGGGCCCGCGAACAACCGGTCCCAGACGTCCGAGCCGAAGCCCGTCACGCAGGCCAGCCCGGCACTCGGAACCCGGAAGCCGATCGACCGGGCGAACGCCGCCAGGTCGGGCAGCACCTCACGTACCGCGGTCTCGCCGCCCGGCTCGACCGTCGCGACCAGGACCACCGCGGCGCTGGTCAGCGGTGCTACGACGGGCTGGACCACGACGGGATCCGGTACGGCCTCGGACATGTGCACTCCGTGGGTGGTGGACAGGGCTCCCTGCCACTTATCCACACCGCGCTCCCACCCGCACTCCGGCCCGGCCCGGCCGGGCGACGCGCCTGCTCCGGGCCGGGCCGGAGAGCGGGTGGGCGACGCGCCGCCTCCGGGCAGGTCGCCGAGGCCGGCCCCGTGTCGCACGGAGACTCGCAGTGCCGACGAGCCCGGCGCCGTCACAGGGTTCCGTGCGGTCCGGTCGGTACCCCCGGTCGTGCCGCAGGTGGAGGCGCTCAGGCGGCGAGCCACTCGTGCGGGCGGCCGCCGCGCCATCGCACCCAGCCCGAGTCGTCCAGGAGCTGCTCGGGGTCGTCGAGGCCGGCGCGGCGGAGGAACTCGATGACATCGCGGTCGTTGTAGGCGATGCCGAGGATGTGCGTCTCACCGGCGGTGCGGACGGAGACGCGGCGGCCACCGTCGGCACCGAGTGGATGGACGGTGACGGGCGGGTTCATGCCTCCACCGTGCCCAGGAATTCCACTGAGCGCCACCGGCGGTGGTGCGGCGCCCGGGCCCCGCCCCGCCCCCGGACTCGCTTCACCCGCCTGTCAGGCGTGAGCGAGCGCCACCTTCTTCTCGCTCTTCCAGAAGCCGGAGAAGGTGATGCGGTCCTTGGGGAGGCCCGCGCGGACGAGGTGGCGGCGGCCCTCGGTGGCGAGCGTGGACTCGCCGACGACGAACGCGTAGCCCGCCGCGTCGACGGCGTCGTGGCGGCGGAGTTCGTCCAGGGCGGCGGCTCCGGGCACCGCGGCCGCGTCGTCGCGGATCACCCAGGTCACGGAGACACCGGCCGGTGCGTCCAGCGGGCGGCGGTCCTCGGCGAGCGGGACCTCCTGGATGACCCGTCCCACGGTGTCGCGCGGGAGGGAGCGGAGGATGCCGGCGGTGGACGGCAGCCCGCTCTCGTCGGCGACGACGAGCACCTCGGTGGCGTCGCCCGGGCGGTCGAAGATGAGGCCCTGGTCCAGCAGGGCGACCGGATCACCGGCCCGGGCCGCGCACGCCCAGATCGCCGCGGCGCCCTCGGCCTCACCCTCCGGCCCGCAGTGCACGACGAAGTCGATGTCCATCTGGGACGCCTCGGGGCGGAAATCGGCGACGGTGTAGTTGGCGCAGTGCGGCCGTACGTCTTCGGGGATGGCGTAATAGGGGTCCCACCAGCGCGAACCGGAGAGTTCCGGGAGTACAAACTCCACCTGGTGCGGCAGACGCAGGAAGAGGCGGAACCAGTGGTCGTACCCCAGCCACGGGAAGTCGCTGAGGTTGGCACCGGTGATCGTCACGCGCTGTATCGACGGGGAGAAGCGCTCGCTGCGGACCACTTCGCCACGGAACAGACCGGGATGCTTGGGCATGAGCCTGGGGGTTTTCGACACGAAAGAAGGTTAGCCTAAGCTAATTCGATCCCCAAGCCCCCCGGTACGTCATCATCGTTCGCCGCGGCACATTTCCCTGCCGGAACGCGCTCAGCGACCGGTGAGCGCGTCCAGGAGGGCGCCGGGGTCGGTCAGGTCGGGCAGCACGTCATCGGCTCCCGCGTCACGGAGCTCCGCCGTGGTGGATCGCCCCGTGGCCACGGCGATGACCCGCACTCCGTGGGTGAGGCCCGCGGCGGCGTCGGAGGGTGAGTCGCCGATCAGCACCACGTTCTCCGCCGTGAGGGGGATGTCCAGGGCGCTCCGGGTGCGCTGCATGGCCACGCGGACCAGTTCGTGGCGCTCCTCGTGGTCTTCCCCGTAGCCGCCCAGCGGGAAGCGGAGACGGTTGCCGAGCCCGAACACGGTGAGCTTGGTCCGCGCCACCGCCGTGATGTTCCCGGAGACCACGCTCTGCACCACATCGCCCAGGCCGGCGACCACCGCCAGGGCGTCCGCCGCCCCGGGCAGGGCTCGCCCACGTCGGCGCAGCTCGGCGGCCCGGGTCTCGTACTGCTCGGCGGAGAGCCGGGCGAACGTCTCGAACACGGGCCGGTCGCCGGAGACGCCGTGGAGCTCCGCGGTCCGGCGGAAGACGCCGGATTCCGTCATCCCGTCAGCCGGCGCCCGCTCCTTCATCACCTGCCCGGTGGCCTGCTCGAAGCAGTCGGCGAAGATCTCCCGCCCGACTCCCCGGGTCTCGATCAGGGTGTGGTCCACGCCCCACAGCAACAGCTTCGCCATCAGTGCCCACCTCACCGGCCACCCGACGGTGGCCTGCTCGCCGTGTCACACGTTCCTGCACCACCGACTACCCCGGCGGACGACTCCTCTGCGGCGCAGAGCGGAAACGATCGGCAGAGGGCTGCGGCACGACGGCCCGGCCGCCCGTCCTCGCGGCGCTGTGGATGGTCAGGCCGGTCAAATGCCGTGCGTATCGCGGAGCTTGGCATGCCCGCGGTGCCGGCGCGGGGCTAGGGTGAGACGGTGACCTCACTGCCGGAAGATCCGTCGTCGCCGATCAGCGAGAACGTCCGTGACACGGCTCTGCGGCGCCTGCAAGAGGCCTATGCCGACGGGCACATCTCGCACGAGGAGATGGACGAAGGCCTCGGCCGGGCGCTCGGTGCCAGGACGCGCGGCGAACTCGTGTCGATCCTCGGCCTGCTCCCGGCCAAGGACGAGGGCACCACGTCCACGATCGCCGCCGCCGGTGGACGGATCCGGCGGCGCGGCACATGGCGGGTGCCGCGGAAGCTCACCGTCACTTCCGCGTTCGGACACGTGCACCTCGACTTGTCCCGTGCCGTGTTCGAGCATTCGGAGGTCGACATCGAGCTGCAACTCGGCAGCGGCAAGGCCAGGATCACGGTGCCTCGCGACGCGATCGTCGATGTCGAAGAGCTGCACACCGGGTGGAAGGACTGGCGCTACAGGGCTCGGAGGCGTTCCCGCGGCAGCGGGCCGAGGATCCGGATCTCCGGCACCATGGGTTTCGGACGGCTGAAGATCCGCCATGCACGGCGCTGAGGGCCGGTCCGGCACAGGTCGGACCGGCGAGTGGAATGTCGGGCTTCGGGCCTGCATGAACCCCACCTCGAGGGCGAGGCAGCGTCAGGCAGGGTAGGCGTGCGTCTGCGTGGCCTTGACCGTGGCCCAGACCGGCGCTCCGGGATGGAGGTCCAGTTCGGCGGCGGCCACGGTCGTCAGATCCGCGGTGAGGGGGAGCTCACCGGTGAGGTCGGCGCGAATCTGGTCGCCGTGCGTTTCCAGCCCTGCGACCTCGCAGTGCCAGAGGTTGCGCGCGCTGGAGCCGGTGGGGCGATCGCGGTACAGGGTGACGGCGCTCGGAGGGAAGGCGACGAAGGCGGGACCGGTGAGTTCCTCCGTGGTCGTGATCAGTGGCCCCGCGTCCAGCCGCACCTCGTGCCCCCCGGCCCGGCCCGTGTAGAGATTCAGGCCGACCAGCTGGGCGATGTAGTCCGTACGCGGATGGCGGGCGATGTCCGAGGGCGCGCCTTCCTGGACGACATGGCCGTGCTCGATGACGACGAGCCGGTCGGCCAGCACCATGGCGTCCAGAGGGTCGTGCGTGACCAGCACGGCCACCGCCTCGAAGTCGGCCAGGTGACGGCGGAGCTGGGTGCGTACGTCGAGGCGGGTGCGGGCGTCGAGCGCGGCGAGCGGCTCGTCCAGGAGGAGGAGCCGGGGGTGCGTCGCCAGGGCGCGAGCGAGAGCGACCCGCTGTGCCTGGCCGCCGGAGAGCCGCCGCGGCTTGACGCCGGCGTGCTCCGCCAGACCCATCCGGACCAGCCACCCCGTGGCCTGCGTACGGGCCTCCGCCTTGGAGGCGCCCTGGCAGCGGGGGCCGAAAGCGACGTTGTCCAGCGCTGTCAGGTGGGGGAAGAGGAGATAGTCCTGAAAGACGACACCGACCGGGCGGGCATCGGGCGGTGTGCCGTCCAACGGCACGCCGTCGAGCCGCAGGTGACCGCCGGTCGGGGAGATGAGTCCTGCGAGGGCTCGCAGGGCCGTGGTCTTGCCGGCTCCGTTCGGCCCGAGGAGCGCGACGACCTCCCCAGGGGCAACCGTCAGTTCCATGTCGAGACGGAAGGCTGCACGGTCCACGACGAGATGAGCGTCCAGGCCGTCCGCCCTGCCGCGGTCGGAGCCGGGAGCCTGGTCGATACGGGTCACGAGGCGGCCATCCAGCGGTAGGACGATCCGGCACGGACCGTGGAAGGTGGGGCGATGCGGGTCATGACACCGTCATCCAGCGGTCCCGCAGCCCCGCGAGGACCGCGATGGACACGGCGAGCAGGACCAGGCTCAGTGCGATGGCGGCGGCCGGATCGCTCTGCAACGCGAGGTAGACGGCCAGCGGCATGGTCTGCGTACGGCCCGGGAAGTTGCCCGCGAAGGTGATCGTCGCGCCGAACTCGCCGAGCGCGCGCGCCCAGGCGAGGACGGAACCGGCGGCGATGCCGGGCATGATCAGCGGCAGGGTGACCCGGCGGAACGCTGTGAAGCGGGAGGCGCCCAGTGTCATGGCGGCCTCCTCGAACCGCGGGTCGGCGGCGCGCAGCGTGCCCTCCACGCTGATGACGAGGAACGGCAGTGCCACGAACGTCTCCGCGATCACCACACCCGCGGTGGTGAAGGGCAGGGTGACCCCGAACCACGAGTCCAGCCACTGCCCCACGACCCCGTTGCGGCCGAGCGCCAGCAGCAGTGCCACACCGCCCACCACCGGAGGCAGGACCAGGGGGAGTGTCACCAGGGCTCGTACGAGCCCCCGGCCGGGGAAATCGGTGCGTGCGAGAAGCCAGGCCAGCGGCACGCCGAGAACCAGACTCGCGGCCGTGGCCGAGGTCGCGCAGATCAGGGAGAGCCGAAGGGCCTCCCAGACCTCCGGGCTGGTCAGCTGGTCGGGAAGGTCGCGCCAGGGAGCTCGTACGAGGAGGGCGGCCAGCGGAAGGAGGAGGAACGCCAGGCCGACCAGGGCCGGCACCAGAAGCGGCAGAGGTACCCCGCTCCGGGCACGCCGGCGCCGCGGCCCGCCGTCGCGGGTGCTGCCACCCGTGACGGCGTCGGCCGTGGTGCCGGACTTGTCGAGCTCGGTCACGGCTTGAGGAATCCGGCCGCCGTCAGGACCTTCTGTCCCTCGGCGGACTGCACGTACGCGATGAACTCCTTGGCGGCCGGGGCATTGGGCGCGTCCTTGAGGAGCGTGATCGGGTAGTCGTTGACGGCGTCGGCGGACTCGGGGAACTCCACACCCTCCACCTTGTCACCCGCGGCCTTGACGTCGGTCCTGTACACGACGGCGGCGTCGGCCTCCTTCAACTCGACCTTCGTGAGGGCGCTCTTGACGTCCTGTTCGTAGGAGACCGGGGTGAGCTTCAGCTTGCCGGCGTCGAGGGCCTTCTGGGCGGCGGCGCCGCACGGCACCGTCCTGTCGCAGAGCACGACCTTGAGGCCCGGCTCGGTGAGGTCCTCAAGGGAGGTGATGTCGTCCGGGTTGCCGGGCAGGGTGGCGATCTCCAGCCGGTTGCGCGCGAACGTGGCGGGCGTGCCGGACGCGTCGCCGGCGTCCGTGACGATGGCCATCGTCTTGGCGCTGGCGGCCGCGAAGACGTCGGTCGGGGCGCCGCCCGTGATGCCGGCGGCGAGGCTGTCGCTGCCGCCGAAGCTGAAGGTGACCTTCGTGCCCGGGTGGGCCTTCTCGAAGTCCTTGCCCAGTGTCGTGAAGCTCTCCTTGAGCGAGGCGGCGGCGAAGACGGTCACCGTGCCCGAGAGCTTCTCCGACGCGTCCGCGGAGGATCCCGACGCGGGTGAGGAGTCGTCGGAGGAGGAGCAGGCACTCAACGCCAGCAGCGCGGCTGCGCTTGCGCCGGCCATCCGCAGGATCCGGCGGGCGGAACGGGTCATCACGGGTGTACTCCCTCTGACTCTTCCGGAGAGTCCGTCTGCATGTCTGTCCGAAGGGTCCGGCGGACCCTTCGGGAGGCTCTGGTGGGGCCCTCCGCGCGCCCTCGACGGCCGACGGTCGCGACGGCTGTCGCCGGGCCCCGGACCTCCGCTTCGGTCACCCGCTGCCGACCCGCGCCCGAGCCTGTCGGCGCTGACGCCCGTCAAGCGGCGGACTCCCCGATCCGGTAGGTGGGCATGTGCTGATCATACTGCCGCAGATTCAAGGGGTAAGTCACTTGTGGCATCGCATGAGCGGGAGCTGCTGCCATTGGGGTGGGCATGTGCGTTTGCACGGTCCGGCCCCGCGGGTACGGTCCTACGGGAGGTGGTAGCCCGTGAGTCAGTCCGTTACGGCCGCCGATCCGGTGGCGGAGCTCGCCCTGACCGGTGATATCGCACGCCCTGCCCGGCTGACGGTGGTGGACCTGCTGGCATGGCCCCAGCACCGTGCCCTGGTCAGCTTCGAGTGCGCGAGCAGCGGCACCCGGCGCCATCGCTTCACGGGTCCGCTGCTGCACGATGTGCTGAGCGATGCCGGCCCCGGATTCGACCCCGCGCGACGCAAGGACCGGCTGCGGTTCCTGATCGCACTGTCAGGGGCGGACGGTCACCGCGTCGTCCTGTCCTGGGCCGAGATCGACCCGGACTTCGGGCGGGCTCCCGTCCTGCTCGCGGTGAGCATCGACAGCACTGCCCTTGACCGGGCCGGCCCTCAACTCGTCCTTCCCCAGGACCGTTGCGGCGCCAGGCACATCAGCGGCATCAACGCCATCCGGCTGGACGGCGGCTACTCGTGGAGGACCTGAGCGACCGCACCGAGGCCCGGCCGACGCAGATCGCCTCACAGGCCTGCCGGGCCAGGCGCGTCGTCCGCCTGACGCAACGGGCGTGCCGACCGGTGCGGGCGGGTGCCCCTGCTCCACGGTGACGGGCGGCTCCGAGGCACGCGGTTGTCGCCGCCGGCGTGCGACTGTGTTCCGTCAGGCCCGGTCGATGTGCACGTTGGTCGACTTCACGCGGGCCGTGGCCTCCATGCCGACCTCCAGCCCCAGCTCCTCCACGGCCTCACGAGTGAGCAGCGAGACCAGCCGGTGGGGTCCTGCCTGGATCTCCACCTGCGCAGCGACATCGCCCATCTTCACCGCGGTGACGATGCCAGGAAAGGCGTTGCGCACCGAGGTGTACGAGGCGTCGGTCTCTCCGGCGGTGCCGGCGATCTCGACCGAGAAGGCGGCAAGGTCCTTGCCGTCGATGAGCCGTCGCCCGCCTTCGTCACGGTGAGTGTCCACCCTGCCCGCGTCCGCCCATCGGCGGGCGGTATCCGGGCTCACGCCCAGCAGTCGAGCGGCCTGGCCGATTGTGTAGAACTGCATACCGGTCAAGATAGCCGTCATTCTCTTGCATATGCAAGACGATAGGCGCAACAGCCTGCGTATATGCAAGCCCTTGAGGTGCGCTCGGCAATTCGCCCGCTCCTGAGGAGCAGCGGGTCCGGCGAGTGACCGCAGAGCCGTCCGAGAGCTTGCGAGAGCCGAGGGGTCACCACTTTCCGTGACCGCCTCACCATACGCCCGGCGGCCCTGCCGTCATCCCGTGACGCACGGCCGACAGACGGCAGGACTCATCCGGGAGCCGCGCTCACGGGCGGAGCGTCTGCCCTTGCGCGGTGCCTTCGACAGCCGAGACATAGGCCTGGGCGACCTCAGCGACAGGCGTGCCGCCGGAGTCGTCCGCGCCCATGCTCCGCAAGGTCTCCTTGATCCAGCCGGGACTGATCAGGTTGATCCGCAGACCGCGCCCGACTTCGCCCGCCGCGTTACGGACGAAGCCCTCCAGCCCGGTGTTGATCAGAGCGCCCAGCGAACCACCGGGCAGCGGCGTGGCGAAGGTGCCTCCGGTCAGGGTGATGGAACCACCACTTCGCACATACTGCATGGCTCGCTGGGCCAGAGCCACCTGGCCCAGCAGCTTGCCGCGCATCCCGGCGGCCATCTCCTCGACCGTGGCCGATTCCAGCGGGATCAGTGGGCCGCTCGCGGCGCAGCACACCACCGCGTCGACGTCCTGCACCGCTTCGAACAGCGCATCCAAGGAGGACGGGTCCTCCAGATCCGCCCGTAGCCGACCGCTGCGCGACGCACCGATCACCTGGTGCGACACGCTCAGCGCGTCGGCAACAGCCTTGCCGATGGTCCCTGTTGCGCCTACGACGATTATCTTCACGGAGCTGATCATGCCATCGGCAGGCAGGGACGCAGGCGCCGTTACGTGGTGGGCTTTGTCGGCGGCCACATCCTCCGGAGTCTCTGTGCCCCCATCGGCGTCGTGGAGTCCTGTGCCCCGCGCATCGCGGACCGTCCGTGGCTGGGGCGTCGGCGTCACCGCAATGATCATCCTGTGCGGGCTGGGCGCTCTGGTCATCTACGCCGAGCCCAGCAGGCATTTCCTGGCGCCACCCGCACAGTTCACCACCATCGAGCTGTTCGCTCTCGGGCTCATCGCGGCCGCCTTCCTGCCGCAACGGCGACCCCGGCCAGGGTCGCGAGGGCCGGGTGCCTCCGCCGTGGGCCCTCGGGTGCCGTGGTGCTCATGGGCGCGCACCAGTTGTCATCGCCGTACTGGGGAGGTGTCGCACTGAACGTGGAGGCGCTGGCCCTGCCGGCGCCGCGCTGCTGTGGTGGTTGGGGTGCGCCCAGTGGGGCCTTCACGGGTGGGCCCGCCTATGCCTGCACCGCTTCGACGCCATCTGCCGGCCGGATACCGGGCTGATGTCCGGGTAGTACATCAGCGCACCGAAACCCGTGCCTCGGCATTCGACCGTGAGGCCCAGGTCGTCAACGACGAACAACCTGTGCGTCTCTGACGTGTCGACTCACCACCGCAGGTCAGGGGCGGGTGGTAGCCAGGTGGGGTGGGGTGTGTCACGGTGAGGGGACGCGAGACCGTCCGGCGCCCGGTGGGTGGGCCGCCAGAAGGTTCCAGGCGAAGGCGGCCGTTGTCAGGGCCAGGAGCCGTGCGTTCCTCGCCCTCACCCCATGCGGTCGCTCATCGGCGCGGGGGTAGACGCTCATTCGGTCTCTACGGTTCACCGTGGCGTGGGGCCGACAACGTGCTGGAAGTGACCGAGGAGCCATCCGCGGTCCAGCGCCTCATCCTGCCTGCGGTGCCCACATAGGCGTTGTCATTCACGTCGCCGATTGCTGACAACACAGCCACTCCCTGACTTGCAACCAGCGCCTTTGATACACGCTCTAGGTGCATGCCCGCTGCGGCCACCTGACCGATGGCATGCTTGCGCCCTCCCCGCGCATCACTGGGCGAGCTCCGAGTTGCGCAGTCTGGCTTCCACACGAGCTCCATCGAGTCGCGTCTCGAAGGCTGGCTGGGGTGCGGTGGCGGGCCCGCGTACATTCCATCCGTCCGCGAGACGAAAGACGCTGCCATGCCACGGGCAATGCACGCAGCCGTCGCGCACAGTGCCTTCAGACAGCGGACCTCCCCTGTGACTGCACGAATCAGCGAGGACACGCACCTCGTCGCCGACCTCACGTACGATCACGACGGGCACGTCGTCGACGTATCGCCGGACTGGTCGGCCGACCTCGAAGTCGGTGAGGTCGCCGATATGTTGCCATCCGGCCCGCACCAACGACGTGACCGCTTCTGCGTGATTGGCTCCTGACGCTTGCCGGTAGGCCAAGTGGCCGCCGAGCGCGCTGCCGATTCCGACCACGGCCAGCCCCGCGAACCCCAAGACCTTCCCCCTGCCGGAGCGTCCGCGGACACGCGCAATCAGCGACGCGCCGTAAAGGAGCACAGCCGCGCCGTTCACCGCCGCGTGCACGAGCCCTACGCGCTTTTGGCGAGGCCCCTGCTCTGCCCAGTCGACCCAACCGGACAGGGCCGTCGGCACAGCGGCACCGATCCCGACGCTGATGAGGACAGCCGCGGCCGGCCGCTGCTTGGGAAGGCAGTCAAGGACGGCTGCGGACAGCCACGTTCCGATCGGCACCTCCACCAGCACCGGGTGGGCAGGATGGCCCAGCCAGCGTCCGTGCAGCACATCTCGCCAAGGACCCAGAGGAAGCGCCCGTACGCGGCCACTGACCAATTGGGCCACCGGGTCCAGCACGGCGGCCCGCTCGAGTCGGTCCATGCCGCGAAGGACCCGACCGGGGCCCAGCGGCGATGGCAGCAAGGCCTTCACCCCTGTAAGCGCCCTGCCGACGCCACGGCCGCGACTGTTGAGTCGAGGAATTTCATCCATAAAAGCCGACTAACCTTTCGGCTGGGCCCGAATGGCCCAGGGCTGCTGACCCTCCATCGCAGGGAGGCGTGGGGGAGGCCACACATGGCGCGCCAGGCGGGTGTGATAGGGACGCTGCGTCAACGCGTTGGCGCGCGGTAATACGTCGTCTGCCCTGATGGATTGGCGTCAGCGTTCTGCGGCTTCGACGGCATTCTTGATTCCGTGCAGGGCTTCCTGGAGTCCCTCGTGGATATGTTGGCCTTCGGTGCTCTCGGTGTGGAGCTGCACCGTGAGCTGTGATGTGCCCGGGCTATCCTCAGCCGTGACGTGTAGTCGACCGTGGTAGTCGTGAGCGCCGGGCGCGCCCCATTCGAGACTCTTGCCGTCCTCCACGACGCGGATCCAGGCTTCGCTGGTGACGTCCTGCTCGGGTGCGTCGGGCGGATCGATGTGTGCAGTAACTGTGACCTGGTCGCCGCCGTGGGGTTGTGCAGAAGTCAACCGCGGCATGTAGGACGGCAGGTTCTGTACGTCGGCAAGGTAGGAGAAGAGCCGCGCCGGAGCGACTGCCACACTGATCGATTTTTCGTAGTCACCCATGGTCTTCGCACTGCCCGCCCCGGCCTCCTGGCGAAACGCAGTCCGGGCTTGGATCGCCCGGGTGGCCGCAGCCGATGCATCCCGACTGTGAGGGGGGCTGGTATGCAGTCAAGCATTGCTCGGCTGGACAGTTTGAAAACAATCGCTGTGGGCCCGGGCAGATTGTCATCACTCTTGCTCACGCGTGGCGGCAGGCCAGCTCGGCGGTGACTTGCAGCGCGATATTCGAGACAGGAGAGGCAATGGGCGCACAGCGCCGCAAGGCTCTGGTCGCGGGAGTTTTCTCGGGCATCGGAGCGGCATATGTGGCACGGCTGGCTGCCGTGGGGTGGGACACCGTTCTGGTGGCACAAGGGGCACACAGCGGCTCGACGACCTGGCGGTACGGCTTCGAAAGGAGACCGGAACGGAGGTGGAGACGTCGGCGGCGTACCTGTCGGATCCCGGCGGGCTGGCGCCTGTGGTGGAGCGAGCGGGCCAGGGTGACATCGGGTTTTCGCTCAACAATGCGGGAACCAACGGGTACGGCTCGTTCGCCGGCGGGTCGACAGGTGGCCACCCGGCTTCGGCATGTCGTCGGTGTTGTGGAGCAAGAACTGGTCGCCGCGCCGCAGACCGGGCCCCCGCACTTGGTATGTGCACGCCAGGCATTGCCGAAGGGCGACGCGACGTGCAGGACTGCTTCCTCGACTTCGCCTGCCGCAGCGGCCAGAGGTGACCAGCGATACGAGCTGGGCGTCATTCCCGCCCAGGGCGATGAGCAGGGTGCCCCGGCAACCGACGGGTCGCGCGGGCTGGGTTGAAGATCTGTTGCTGGTCTGCACCGGGCGACAGTGTCGCCTGACCTGCGACGGAAAGGGCCAGAAGGAGCGCGCTGGTTTTGCTACCACGGTACCGGCCCGGTTCAGGTCGGGACGCGGGGCAGCCGCGTGCTGAAGCCAAGCTGGTGAGATGCCATGTCGCGTACTACTTCGACATGCGCATGTGCCTGGCACGGGTGACGGTACAGGTACAGCCGACGGCCGAGCGTGGGCCACTGGTACTGAGTCTGAGGAGCCCGAGATGTCGGAACGCAATACCGCCCTGCGCAGCATGCACGATCTGGGGTTGGCCGCTTGGTTCGGCGGTTCCTTGATGGGTGCAGTTGGTCTGAACAGCGCGGCTGGGGCGGAGGGCGGTACATGGCGGAACACAGCGCGCATCGCGAGCGTCGGGTGGGCGAAGTGGACGCCGGTGAATGCCGCGGCGATCACTGTGCACCTGGTCGGTAGCAGTGGGCTTCTGGGCGTCAATGCTGTGCGCGTCGCTACGCAGAAGGGCGTGGCGGCGTCCACGATCGCCAAGACGGTCCTCACTGGTGCTGCCCTGGCTGCCACCGCCTATAGCCGCCTGCTGGGCAAGAAGATCGAGCTTGCCTCGTCGGACAGTCCCGAAGCTCTGGAAAAGGCCGTGAGGCACCCCATCGACACAGACAAGGCCCAACGCGACCTGGCCCGGGTGCAGTGGGTACTTCCGGTGCTCACCGGTGGTCTGATCGTCCTCAACGCCCTGCACGGCGAACAGCAGCGTCCCGCGGAGCAGCTGCAAGGGATGCTCCAGCGTGCTGCGACCTTGACGCCATGGCCGGCAATGCACTGACCAGGCCCCGCGACGGCCTGATGTGCCCCGAGAACCCGCACTCCGAAACACTTTCTGCGGGTTGTGCCCAAGCCCTGCGGTGATCTCGGTCCAGGCGCAGTGGGCATCCGGGGGTTCCGCCGCCTGCCGGGTACCCGGCCGGGTATACGGAACCGTGTGAAACCTCGCCCCGTAACGCACCCGGCACCGGACTCGCCGATGCCACTCAAGAAGTCCTTGACCACCCCGCTGCTCTACTTCTTCATCCTCGGGGACGTCCTCGGGGCGGGGGTGTATGTCCTGGTGGGCCAGGTCGCCGCCCAGTCGGGTGGCGCCGTGTGGGCTCCCTTGCTCGTGGCGTTGTGCCTGGCCCTGCTGACAGCGGCCTCCTACGCGGAGCTGGTCACCAAATATCCGCGTGCGGGCGGTGCCTCGCATTACGCCACCTTGGCCTACGGTCCGTTCGTCGGGTTCTTCGCCGGTTTCTGCATGCTCGCCGCTGGAGTCGTGTCGGTGGCCGCCCTGGCACGCGGCTTCGGCGGCGACTACCTGTCCGAGTTCGTCTCCCTCCCCGTCGTGCTGGTGACGATCGTCTTCCTGGTCGCGCTGGCGCTGCTGAACGCGCGAGGAATCAGCGAGTCGACCCGGGCCAACGTCGTCGCCACGGTGATCGAGGTCGGCGGGCTGCTGCTCGTGATCGGCCTCGGCGCCTGGATCGTGCTGCGCGGCGACGGGGACGTGGGAAGGCTGACGGAGTTGGGCACCGCGAGCGAAGGGCCCGTGGCAGCCCTGCTGAGCGGAGCGGTGCTCGCCTACTACTCCTTCGTCGGGTTCGAGACCTCCGTCAACGTGGCCGAGGAGACCCGGGATCCCCGCCGCTCGTATCCGCGAGCGCTGTTCGGCGCGCTGGTCACAGCCGGCGCGGTGTACGCCCTGGTCGGAGCAGCAGCAGCGGCGGCCGTGCCGACCGGGACGCTCGCCGGGTCGAGCGGGCCGCTCCTCGAAGTCGTCCGGGCCGCCGGCGGGGTCCCCACGGAACTCTTCAGCGCCATCGCCCTGGTGGCCGTCGCAAACGGGGCCTTGCTGACGGGCATCATGTCCTCACGACTGGCCTACGGCATGGCGCGAGACGGTCTTCTGCCCAGTTTCCTGATGAAGGTGCTGCCCGGTCGGCGCACGCCGTGGGCCGCCATCGCCGTGACCACCGGCCTCGCTCTGCTCCTGGCGCTGACCGGCGACGTCTCCACCCTCGCCTCCACATTGGTCCTGCTCCTCCTCGTGGTCTTCTTCCTCGTCAACACCGCGCTCCTGGTGCTGCGCCGCGATGCCGCCCCTCGCGAGCACTTCCGGGCGCCGAGGGCCGTACCCGTTCTCGGAGCTGTGTCATGCGTCGTGCTCGCGACCCAGATCGAGCAGGAGGTCTGGCTGAGGGGGCTCCTCGTACTGGCTGTCGGCGCTGCGCTCGGCGCCGTGGCCGCAGCACGGTCACGGCGTAACCGTGATTGAACCGAGCGCGGTCTGCGGCGGCCCTGCCGCGTTTCCCAAATGGCCCACGCAGAGGAAACCACCTGGATTCGGGCGCTCCGTTTCGGGAACAGGTAGGGCCTCATTCCCGATGTAGGAGACGGACAATGACGCATAGCGAACATGGGCCACATGACCCCGTGACCAAGCATCCGCAACCGGAATTTCCCCAACAGGAGCAGGCGGTTCCCGGCTGGACCGGGGCGATGGACCCGCCGCCGGACCACGGTGAAGAGTCCTACCAGGGCAACGGTCTTCTCACGGGGCGGAAGGCCGTGGTGACGGGAGGAGACTCCGGTATCGGGCGGGCAGTCGCACTCGCCTACGCGCGAGAGGGCGCCGACGTCTTGTTCAGCCACTTGGAATCCGAAGAGGAGGACGCGAGCGAAACCGTACGATTGATCGAGGATGCTGGGCGACGGGCTGTACCAGTCGTATGCGACATCCGAGAAGAACTGCAGTGCGCGGGCCTCATCGAGCGAGCGGTGGCCGAGTTCGAGCGCATCGACATCCTCGTCAACAACGCCGCCTACCAGATGTCCCAGCCCGACGGGATCGGCGCCATCTCCACGGAGCAGTTCGACAGGGTGGTGCGCACGAATCTGTACGGGATGTTCTGGCTGTCGAAGTTGTCGGTGCCCCACATCCCCCATGGCGGATGCATCATCAACTCCGCTTCGGTCCAGGCATACAAGCCCAGTCCGCATTTGCTGGACTATGCGATGACCAAGGGCGCGATCGTGACCTTCACCCAGGGCCTCGCGCAGATGCTGGCGCAGGACGGCATCCGGGTCAACGCAGTGGCGCCCGGTCCGGTCTGGACGCCACTGATCCCCGCGACCCTGCCCGACACGGTCGAATTCGGTAAGCAGTCTCCTCTGGGCCGCCCCGCACAGCCTGCGGAAATGGCCCCCTGTTACGTCTTCCTCGCTTCGCCGCAGGCGAGTTACATCACCGCCGAGATCCTCAACGCCACGGGAGGAACCCCTCTTCCGTAACCGAAAGCTGAACCCACGTGCGTCCGCCACGGACGTACGCCTTCTCCGTGGCGGACGCACGTGCCGCGGTCGCTCCCTCCGCGGTACGCAGGTCTCCCCTTCGGCCGCGTAGACCCTTGGCTCAGGGAACGAGCAGTGTTTTGATCATGCCGTCCCGCTTGTCCTGGAAGGTCTTGTACGCCTGCGGGCCCTCTTCGAGCGGCAGCCTGTGCGTGGCGAAGGCATCGACGCCCAGGGGGTCGTCGTCGGTGAGGAGCGGGAGGATGTCGTCGACCCAGCGTTTGACGTTCGCCTGTCCCATCCTGAGCTGGATCTGCTTGTCGAACATCGTGAGCATCGGCAGGGGGTCGGCAGCGCCTCCGTACACGCCGACGACGGAGATCGTGCCGCCCCTGCGCACCACGTCGACCGCAGCCCGGAAGGCGGCCAGACGGTCCAGTCCCGCAGTCTCCATCAGTCGCTCCCCGAGAGCGTCGGGCAGCATCCCGACGGCTGTGTGCGCGGCCTTGGCCACGGGGGCGCCGTGTGCCTCCATGCCGACCGCGTCGATCACCGCGTCGGTGCCGCGACCGTCGGTGAGATCGCGGATGGCATCGCCCAGGTCCTTGCCGTGCCGACGCAGGTCGAGGCATGTCACCCCGTCCGCGGCGGCGCGGGAGAGCCGTTCGGGCACGAGGTCGACCCCCACCACGAGGCCCGCACCCCGGTGCCGGGCGATCCGTGCCGCCATCGCGCCGATCGGTCCGAGACCCAGGACGGTCACCGTGCCGCCGGGCGGGACCGCCGCGTACTCCACGGCCTGCCAGGCGGTGGGCAGGACGTCGGAGAGGTAGACGTACCGGTCGTCCGCCGGACCGTGCGGAACCTTGATCGGCAGACTGTCCCCGAAGGGAACCCGCAGCAGCTCCGCCTGCCCCCCGGGCACCTGTCCGTACAGCTTGCTGAAGCCGAAGAGAGACGCGCCCATGCCACGCTCACGCACCTGCGTCGTCTCGCACTGGGAGTGCAGCCCACGGTCACACATGTAGCAGTGCCCGCACGAGATGTTGAAGGGGATGACCACCCGGTCCCCGACGGCGAGGGACGTCACTTGGGAGCCGATCTCTTCCACGACACCCATGGGCTCGTGGCCGAGAATGTCCCCGGGGTCGAGAAAGGGGCCGAGGACCTCGTAGAGGTGCAGGTCCGAGCCGCAGATGCCGGTGGACGTGATTCTGACGATGACGTCCGTCGGCTCCTCGATCCGCGGATCGGGCACGGTCTCCACCCGGACATCCCTCTTGCCTTGCCAGGTCAGAGCGCGCATAACATGCATCCTTTCGAGAGGGCCTCCAAGTCATTTCCGTCGGAGGCGCACCTGCGTTCCGGCGGACTGACATCCGTCCGTTGGCTTGGGCGAGCCCTCGGAGACGCGGAGGCCAGCTCCGATGGAGGCGTCCGTCGTACCCGCGGTACCAAAAGTTTTCTACGCCCCGTTTTCTACGCCCCGCCACTTGACGTCGATTACCTCGTATGCATACTTCCGCGCGCGGCCCCGCTCGTCTGCGGAACCCCAGCCGCAGGCACGTTCAGGTGCACCAGTACCACACGGCCTCCTCACGCCAGAGGATCGTGCCCCCAGTTCATGAGCGAGAATCGCCATGAAGTGTCTTTCACGTCGCCGGAAGGCCGCTGTGCGAGGTGCCGGTGAACGTATCCGACGACCTTCCGCATATGGGCGACATCGTTATTAGTAAGATCGGCTTTCCGCTTTTCCAGAAGTTCGACAATGCGTCGCCCGGACGCATGACCCGTACTTTCGCCACCCTTGTTCGACTGGCCCACTTTTTTCGACTCATCCGTGGTCAGCCATTTTTCGAGACTATCAGGCGTCATATTGACGGCTTCACTGAATTCCTCAACGATGTCATGGCGGCTCTTTTCGCTCGTACCGCTCATGAGCCGGATCCCTTTCTGTGCAGAGACTCCGGCTTGTGCACGGCACTGCGCCCAGATTTTTCGCTCTCGACCTCGTACTGTGGTTCTTCCTTCGAGGCATCGACGGTGCGTCCTGCCGCCTCGGTGCGCCCTGTGATCTTCTTCTTCACCCTTCCAGGAACGCTCTGCCCGTGGCTGCTCCACGAGACCTGATCATTCTTCCCAAGCTTCTTTCCTTTCGCCACGACCCGCACGCTCCCTCAACCTTGTTCCCCACACTGCACGACGGTCTACAAACACTTCCACTGTCCCGCCGTTCGTGGAGCGGCGCATCCGGGGCCCCACCGCGGGTTGCCTCTTCGGCGAGAAGAGCCGATAACTCAGCGGCGGACCCTCGCCGCGCCTCTCATTTCGTCACCGCGAACTGCAGGCGGAGTACCAGAGGCCCGGGGCGGGTCAAGTTGCTTGCCTGAACTTATCCAGGAGCTCGTTCAAATGCGATGGAGAACAAGCAACTACCCTACGTTTTTATGTGAGTCATGGATCACGCGCCGGGCTCACTGATGGATCCGTACCATCCCATCGCATTTGGCACTGACTCGCCGGGGATGAGGATGCCGCACAGGCTCCCCCCGGGGAATGCCAGTGGAATTCGCTCACCGAGTACAGGCATCCCGTTGGCCGTTGGCTGTCCGGGGCGACCCTGCACGAAAGCCAGACGTTCAAGCCGCTGATCCTGGAGATACCAGCCGTCCACTCCAGGCGTGGACGGCGCCGGCGGCGACCGGCCAAGGTCCGCGCTGACAAGTCGTCCTACTCCTCCGGCGAGCGGCTCGGGCGGCACCGCTGGAAGAACGAGCGGTCGATCGTCCGGTAGTTCGGCTGCCGCCGCCCCCCGTCCGTTACGAGCGAAAAGGGCTCACCCTTCCTCGCTCTTTTCGGCCTCGCTGCCGGCCTGACCTGCTACAAGAAGACTTCGAGACTGAGGTCGGGCGGTGGGAGACCGCAACGGTCTCCCACCGCCCGAACGTGATCACCGGTCAGGCCCGGGCGCGATTGACCAGGCCCGGGTCACGGGCGCCTGCAGTTCCGTCACCCATCGTCCGTGGGTGGTGCGTCAATCACCTGAGGGTGCCATTCCTTGCCGACAGGGCGGGGAGTCGGCACCCGCCTGGCGGCCATTCCGATGGCCCATCCTCGGCGGGGGGCAGCGAGCGCCTCGGCGCACCGTGGCGAAGGTGGTGTGTCCCTGGGCGGCGTGCGGGTTCTGACTTCGCGGACCCCCGCGGTGTGGGCCGATCGGAGACCGCATGGGGCAGACGGATGGTCGATGGGCCGATCGGTGATTCGGATCGATGGCGGTGGGACGACTGAAGTGCGGGTACTCGCCCGGGTATCACGGCACCGGTCCGATGAAGGGTAAGCATGTGGCCAGCAGGGTGAGCGCCGAGCACAACGGCCTCGTGGCGAGAGATCTGCCGCAGAGTCTGCGGCTGCCGGGGATCGTCCTGGGCGTGGGTCTGGGCGGGTTCGTGGACGGCATCCTGCTGCATCAGTTGCTGCAGTGGCATCACATGCTGACCAGCACCAATGAGGACCGGATCGGGGTCAAGTACTACCCGGCGAACACCGTGTCCGGGCTGGAGATGAACACGGTGTGGGACGGGATCTTCCACGCCATCTGCTGGGTGGCGGTTCTCGCCGGTCTGGCCACCTTGTACTCGCGAGTGACGCACCACCGGCGCCGGGTGTGGACGTCTGCGGCGTTGTGGGGCTGGATCCTGGTCGGCTGGGGCCTGTTCAACCTCGTCGAGGGCATCCTGGACCATCACATCCTGGGCATTCACCACGTCTACGCCGGTGACCAGCAGATCTGGTGGGACCTGGGGTTCCTGCTGCTGGGCGCCCTCCTGGTCGCGGTGGGGTGGATGATCCAGCGCCGGGCCAAGCCCTTCGACCCGGAAGGTGACGGGCCGGTACGGGAAGCGCGGCGTGCATGACGGGCCACCCCGCCCATCACCGCCAGGAGTCCGGCGGCCTGCCGCTGGAGGTTCTGCTGCCGGCGGTGCTCGTGTTGCTGCTGGCCGGCGGTTATGTGCTGCTGGCGGGCCGCACGCGGCGGCGCAATCCGCAGGCCGGGTGGAACCGATGGCGCACCGGATGGTTCCTGGCCGGGTGCGCGCTGCTGACTGGAGGGCTCCTGCCTCCGATTGCTCCGTGGGCACACGGCGACTTCCGCGGCCACATGCTCCAGCACCTGCTGATCGGCATGTACGCGCCGCTGGGACTGGTGCTGGGTGCGCCCGTCACGCTGCTGCTGCGCAACCTGCCCGCCGACAAGGGGCGCCGCTTGACCGGCCTGGTGCGGAGCAGGCCGGTGCACGTGCTGGCCAACCCGGTCACCGCGCTCGTGCTCAGCGTCGGCACACTGGGGCTGCTGTACTTCACGCCGCTGTACAGCACGATATCGGTGAACACCGGGATGCACTGGCTGCTGCACGCCCACTTCCTGCTCGCCGGGTGTCTGTTCGCCTACGTCATCGCCGGCCCCGACCCGGCCCCAGCCCGCCCTGGTGTCCCGGTGCGGCTGGTGGTGCTGGGCGCGGCGATCACCGCACACGCGGTGATCTCACAGCTCATGTACGGCGGCTTCGGCATCGACATCCACGCCCCCGTCGACCAGGTCCAGGGCGGCGCTCAGATCATGTACTACGGCGGCGACATCGCCGAGCTGCTCCTGGCCGTCGCTCTGGTCGCGACCTGGCGGCCGCAGCCTGCCCCCCGACAGTCCCGGCGTCCGCAGCGCAAGGCGGGTAGGGCCCGGCACGCGGTGCTCTGAGGGCCCAGTCCGGGGGCGGCATGAGGGCTGAGTGCGCGCCGTCAGCAGCCCGCGCCCGCACGCCGGCAGGGTCGCGACCGGTAGACCACAGGGCGCCATGCCGCCCGGCTTCGCAGGCCTCCGCGACGCCACCGGTCTTCCTCGCCCCACAGGTTGTGTCGACGTGGCTGGCGGGGTCAGGGGACCTGGCCTGCCGGGTTTCCGGTGGGGTGGTCGGTGAGTGTGATGGTGGCTTTGATGCGTTTGCCGACGGGTTCGCGGCGCATTTCGAAGCTCTGGCAGAGGGCGATGACGATTTCCAGGCCGTGTTGTCCGACGCGTCCTGGGTCGGGGCTCTGGGGGACCGGGAGTGTCGCTTCGGTGTCCCACACGCTGATCTCCACGGTTCCGTCGACGAGCTCGAGGTTGAGCAGGCAGGGGCCGGGGGCGTACTTGCGCGCGTTGGTGACGAGCTCGGTGACCACCAGCTGCACGGCGCCCATGGCACGGCCCGATACCGGGATCCCGTGAACGGCCTGCAGATCGGTCACGAAGTCCCGGGCGGCATGCCGGGCTTCGGACACCGGTTGGTCGTCGGCGAACGCGAGAGCCGACAAGACCGGCCGACTGCTGAGTGGTTGATCACTATGTCCGGCTGGAAGCACATCGCCACCCTTGTCCTGTGTTTAGGGCACATCCTGTGCCCTCTGGAGCGTTTTGCCCACCCCGCACTGGATCAGGGCACTTCAGGGCCCGTAGCTACTGGACCGGTGGACGCTGGGCCATGGCGCTCAGTGGCCCCGGGCCTCGGCATCCATGGGCCGGGCCGGCACAGCACCTGTTCGCGAACCCACGGCTCCGCTGCCGGGGGGAACGACGGCCTGTCCCTGCACGCTTCGCATGCGACTACCTCACTGACACACGTCTGAAAGAGCTCGCGCCGTTACGTCGCGCCGGGAACCCTTCGTGACCTGGAAGACGCGCTCGGCAGCCGACCGGGACCCGCGAATGTGGCGCAACCCGCGACACCCTGACGCGAGCGTGGCCGCGTTGAAGGATTGCCCATGCCTTGGCGCCATCACCTGCGACGACGCCCACCGGAGGCAGCGCGGCGGACGTCTCCACGGAGCGCGATCCGCAGGATCCGTTCACTGGTTGCTCCCGCGCAACGTCCTCAGCTACGGCTGTGCTGTTTCAGGCTGCCCCGTCTGCAGTACGGTGCGCCGGCAGAGCGCGTCTTCAGATTCTCTACCTCAACCGGCAGCCCGGTGTGGTCGCGGGCGGAGGTCACTGTCAGTCGCACCAGTACGGCGTGCTTGATTTCGGTAGCCCGTTCCCGCGGTGCGGGGGACGCGGCGAACACCCCCCGCGGCATTGGGGACCGCGGGGCGTTCGGGACACGTGCGGGGCACGGGGGTAGACCTGGCTCGCCTGCTTCCTGGTAACGAGAGGTCAGCAAGCCGGTTGCGCGGAGGCCGACGGGATCGGCGGCGCGGTCCCCGGTCCCGCGGGTGGAGTGCCGGAGCTCCTGGTGGCCGTTTGTTGCCGCACCAACCTCACGATGCGGCCACGGCCGGCCCCTCCCGCAGCCCCCCGCCACCGGCCCGGACCCCGAAGACCTCGCGCGCGCCTACCTCACGGGTGTGCAAGCAGGCGGGGGATGACCCGTATCAGTGCGGCCGAGGCCAGCCCGATAGCGGCTCCGGCGGTGACGTCGGAGGGGTAGTGGGCGCCGTCGTGGACTCGCTCAACCGCCACTAGAACCGTCGGTACGGCACAGGCGGCGCCTGCCCACGGCCAGATCGGAAGTATGCCCGCGGTGAACGCAACGGCCGCCGCGGTGTGCCCGGACGGGAAGGAGGAGCTCTCCGGCCGCTCCTCCACCTCATCGTGAGGGAACCACTCCTTCGGAGGCCGACGGCGCTCGATGAGCTGTTTGGCGATCCCATTGGCAAGCACCTGCCCTACCGCCATGCTGGCGATACCCGCTGCCGCGGCCCTGCGGCCTCGCCAACCACCCCGCGACGCCATCAAGGCGGCCGCCGCCCACCACAGCTTCGTGTGCTCGGCCGCGTCCTCCACCGACGGCAGCAAAGTGCGCGCCCAGGCCGACTCCCAGGACGCCATACGCTGGGTCAGCCGGTTCTCGCGGGCGCGCAGGCAAGTCAGAATTCTCATGCTGGCCAGCTTCCCCCGCCGCAGCGATATAGACGATGATGACATTCTCCCACTGCCACCAGCTCAAGGATGGGCGTGGGCGGCTCGTTCAATGCGCAACTGGTGTGGATGGCATGCCTGTAGAACGCTCGGCGGTGGCGCATCCTGGATTGCTCGTCATGATGGAATCTGAGAACGGGAATTTCCTTCGGCACCTGTCAGGTGCATGCCATACAGGGAGGAGTATTTCAACTCCCTGGGCAGTCTGCTGGCCTTGCTGATCTGGATGGCCGCCTCGGCCGGCTTCGCGATCTACGTCGCGAACTTCGGCTCCTACAACAAGACGTACGGGGCCCTCGCCGGCGTCATCATCTTCCTTGTCTGGCTCTGGATCACGAACCTGGCGGCTCTCCTGGGCCTCGATTTCGACGCCGAGATGGCCCGTGAACGAGCCATCATCAGCGGCCACCCGAGCGACAGGGAGCCCTACGCAGAGCCACGTGACACCCGGAAGTGGACCGAAGAAGACCGCCGCTCCGCAGGGGCTGCCGAGCCCGACGCGGAACCCGGCGCACGGGAGGAACGACAGCAGCGTGATTGACCACGACTTGTGGCTGAGCCGCCTGCATGGCCACGCATCAACCGGCGTGAAGGTCGCCACGGATACTCCGTAGGCGGTTCAGCGTCGGCTGGATCACCAGCGCAGAACTTTCGGGTTCGTCGTCGGGACGCGGCTCGCCGGTGGCTCAGGAACGTGGGCCCAGGTCCACGAGCAATTGCCGTGCCTCCAGTACGAGTGCATCTCCTGCGGCGGACGCCGGCCCCTTCTGGTGCTGGACGTTGTCGGCGAGGGCGCGATGTGCGGCCCAAGCCTCGTCGAAGGCCAGCTTGCGGTCGAGTCCGTCGACCGATGCGGTCGTTCGCTCGGCCTCCTTGGCGCAGATGCGGGCGGCCTGCTCCAGTACGGCTGCCAGCTCGGCAACAAATCGGGAGGGCGGCGCCGGAAGGCCCGCGTCGTCACCATGGATGCCGTTCAGTGTTCCCGCGACTGTGAGGATGCGGGTGCATACACCGCTCCACCGAATGTCCTCCGCGAAGGGTGGGGGAGGGGGCCCCGTCCGCCGTAACCGTCCGCCCGGGTTCCAGCGTGCCCCTTCCGTGGCCCAGTACCTGGCATCGGCGACGCCTTGGAGGGACATGGTGAGACGGGATGCCTCGGCGTGCCAGTCCTCCGCCTTCTGCAACGCGTCGTCCTCCCGCAGGCCGTCCGCCATTCTGTCGAGCAGGTCCGCGGATTCCCGCGCGAGGCGGCGCAGACGGTCACGGACGCTGCGCAGATGCACGGGTGGCAGGATGAGGGCGTTGACCGCTATGCCCACCACTGCCCCGATCAGTGTTTCCAGTAGTCGATGGCCCACGGTCGAAGTGCTGGATGATCCGTAGGTGATCACGAAGAGGGCCGTGGTCGCCCCGAGGATGCCCTGGCTCCCGAATCGGCGGTAGTTTCCGAGCAGCGTCATGAACGGCAGGGTGAGCAGCATGGCGGCCATGGTCTGGTCGTACGTGATGGTCATGGCTATCGACCCCCACAGAGTGCCGAGGGCGATGACGGCGAACTGCTGTGCCCCAATGCGCAGCGACTGGTAGACGGTGCTACTGACGAGGGCGACTGCCGTCCAGGGTGCGAGGAGGGCCATGGGGGCCTGGAGCCACCATCCGGTCAGGGCCCACGCGATGATTGCCGCTGCCGCCGCTTTGAGTGACTGGACGAGTGTGTCCCGTTCGGGCCCGGGCTCCTCGAACGCGTTGTGGACGGACCGCCGGACCCCGGCCCACTCCCGTCCGGCCCACCGCCCGGCGGCCGGCCAACGCACGTCCCGTGCCAACCCGTTCACCTCTCGTCGTGCGGCCCCGTCCCCTGCGCGTACCGTTCGCCGGCCCTCTGGGCTTCGTGCCCCCGAGCGGAGAGGCTATGCGTCGTGGTGGCGGACCTGGCGTTCTGGAGTCATGCACGGGTCTGCATGGTCAAGGGGTGATGCCGGCGCCCACTTCGGCATGAACGGTTGATCCGAGGGTCTGGAGCGGGTGAACGCCGCCCACAGCTGGCGTGCTTCTTCTGACCGGCCCGGCCCCCCAGAACAGGCCTGTACACCCGGACGGATAGCGAGGAGCGAGAAGGCAGGAGGGCGCACATCCGCATGCCAGTCCACCCCTGGAGGTCGATGCAGCCCGGTTACGTGATCCCGAGCGACTAACGGGATTCCACATATTCAGATTCACGGACCAGGTCAGCATGCGGGACTCTTTATGGCCTGCCGCGCCCGGTTCACTCATTCACGATCGTTGAACCCGCTAACGAAGGCGAGCGTCGCAGACTATCCCTGCCACCTGGACGCAGACTCCGACTTGGGTGTCGAAGTATTCCGTGTTGCCCACCCGGGCCGGAGAAACGTTCGTTCGCAGGGGGCACTGCCGGAATAAGTCGGCCTTGGAGGGATGGGACGGAACCTTCTGGACAGACGGAAAAAGCCCAGCTGGCTCACGCAGCACATTGCTCCGGTCGGGGCTGGTCGGCACACGGCGAAAGCGCGGGTGGATCGGCTGTGATGATCCAAGAGAAAGGCGACTGAGAAGAGTGGTTTGCCTACTGCTCCACCACAGACAGGACTCCGGCGCTCGAACAGCGCCTCGACGGCCAGCACATCCCTGCCGTATCGAGTGGCTGCTCATGGCTGTGCGGTTGGCTGATGTTCAAGGCTCGGGCCCACACGAGTTGCGGACCCAACCCGGCGGATTTCGACGAATCCGTCCAGCGGTTGCTGCCAACGTTATATCCGGTCAACGCGGGTGGAGACGGGGTAGTGCGCTGATTGTCAGACCACCGTACTTCGAACGGACGCACCCGGCCGTAATCCGAATGGACGCACGCATCGTGCCACCGCCGACCATTGTCTCCCAGCCGACAGGCCGCCGCGCGGCCCGTATCTCCGCCCGGGCACCGAGAGGCAAGCGTGAGCCGCCGATACGGCCCGTAGCCGGTGGAGTGGCGGCCCTCCTATGAGCGACACATTCTGGACGAGCGGCGGGCCGTCCTCGCCACCGGGAGGGCGAGACGTAAACATGACCGAGAGACTTCGCTGCAGGCCTCGACGGATGCTTACGGTGCCGGGCGTCTACGCTCCCCAGCACGACACACATCTCCTGATGCGTGCCGTCAGCCGGGAACTCGTCGATCCTGACCGGCGTGTGCTGGAGCTTGGAACAGGCAGTGGGGCGTTGGCGGTTCATGCGGCCCGGCTGGGTGCCACGGTCACGGCCGTCGACATTTCCCGCAGAGCCGTGCTGTGAGCTCGGCTGAACGCTGCTCTCTACCGCCAGCGCGTCACGGTCCGCTATCGCGATCTGTCAGCACTCGACAGCGGAGGGTACGACCTGGTGATCAGCAATCCGCCCTACGTGCCGGCCCCGGCTGTTCTGCCGCCTCTGCGCGGCAGGGCACGTGCGTGGGACGGCGGGCTGGACGGCCGGGCGGTCGTCGACCGGGTCTGCAGGACCGCCGCAACCGCTCTGAGGCCGGGCGGAACGCTACTCATGGTGCATTCGGCAGTATGCGGCGTCGCTGGCACGATTGACGCTCTTGACGGCCTGGGTCTCGACGCGCAGGTCACTGACCGCGAGCTCATCCCCTTCGGCCCGGTGATGCGCTCCCGGTTGCCGTGGTTGCGTGATCAGGGGCTGGTGGACGACGGGCAGCAGGACAAGGAGGAACTGGTGGTCTTCCGTGCGCGACGACGCTGACATCCGCCGCATCCGCCTCGAACGCAACGGGCCGCTCCTCGTGGAAGGCCCCGTAACAGTGACCGGGGACGACGGCACCACCGCGACGTCCCAGCGATTCATGGTGGCGGTGTGCACGTGTCGCCGCAGTCGCACTTATCCCTGGTGCGACACCAGCCATCGCAGCCGCACGGCCTTGCCGACCGCTACCTCGAGGGGCGCGGCCACTGATGCGGATGAGGGTGGTGCGACATGACCGCAGATCCCTACCGCGAAGCGCGTGACACCCACCCGGTCCTACCGGCTCCGAGAGGTGTCGTCTCCGACGCCGTCATCGCCGCATTGCGCAACTGCCACGAGCCTCGGGTGAGTACTGAGGCAGTGGACCAGGCGGAACCGTATGGCGAGGATCTTCAGCTGGCGCTCTACCGGCTGTACGAACTGCACTACCAGGGGTTCGAAGGCGTCGGAGACGACCGTGAGTGGGATGCCGATCTGTTGCGGCTGCGCGGAACGCTGGAGCACATCTTTTTGCACGCGCTGCGGGCGGATGTGCCACAGCGGGCCAGCGCGCATGACGCCTTGGCGGAGATTCTGATCGAACCGGTTGGCGACGACGGCACTGGCGTGAGCCATTTCCTGCAGAGCGAGGGTCAGCTGTGGCAGCTCCGGGAGTACGCGGTGCTGCGTTCCCTCTACCACCTGAAGGAGGCGGACCCGCATGCTTGGGTCATTCCCCGGCTGCACGGTCGTGCGAAGGCAGCGATGGTGGCGGTTGAGTACGACGAATTCGGAGCGGGGCGTGCCGAGGAGATCCATGCCCGGCTGTTCGCGAACCTGATGGACGAGCTCGGCCTGGACCACACATACGGCCGCTACCTCGACGCGGCGTCGGCACAGGTGCTGTGCACCGTCAACGTGATGTCCCTGTTCGGTCTTCACCAAGCGTTGCGCGGTGCGCTCATCGGCCATTTCGCCGCGGTCGAGGTGACCTCCCCTCCCGGTTCCCGGCGACTGGCGAAGGCGATGCGGCGCACAGGCGCCGGGCCGGCTGCCGCACGCTTCTACGAGGAGCACGTCGAGGCCGACGCCGTGCATGAGCAGCTCGTCCGGCATGAGGTGATCGAGCCGCTTCTCGCCGCACAACCCGGACTCGACGTTGATGTGGCGTTCGGTATCCATGCCACGGGCCTGCTCGAAGACAGGCTCGGCGAGTTCCTGCTCGCAGCCTGGCGAACCGGCCGCTCCGCGCTGCGCATACCCCTGGAGGCAACTGCACAGCACGCCGGCATGCCCTGAAAGCACCGGAAGGGACAGCGGGATGCCGACGCTCAAGACATCGCTCTCTCCCGGAGCGCTTCCTCGTCGCGCTCCGGTCCGGAGCAGCTCCCTCAGCCGTCTCCTCACTGCCTGTCCGAACCTCGATGACACGTGGCACCCGTCGCAAGGATGGAAACTCATGAGTGAGAAGAAGAATCCCGTGAAGGCCGCCGCCGACAAGGTGGTCGAGAAGGTCCAGGACGCCGCTGGGCCCGCGAACGAGATCCCCGGTGCGCCGGGGCCGCTCCCGCCTACGGTGGACGAGCCGACCGAGCCGACCGGTCCGCTGCCGCCCAAGCCTGATCAGCGGGGCCCGGACACATACAGCCCGACCGGCCAGAAGACCGGGGTCCCGCAGAAGAAAGTGGCGCAGGGCGGGGACCGCCTGACGACCGCACAAGGCGCCCGGCTGTACGACACCGACCACTCGCTCAAGGCCGGCCCCCGCGGGCCAGTGCTGCTGCAGGACCATCACCTGCGGGAGAAGATCACCCATTTCGACCACGAGCGCATCCCCGAGCGCGTCGTGCACGCCCGCGGCGCAGCCGCGCACGGAGTCTTCCAGGGCTACGGCACGGCCGGACGGATCAGCAAGGCTGCATTCCTGGCCAAGGGCGTCGAGACACCGGTGTTCGTCCGCTTCTCCACTGTCCTCGGCTCACGGGGATCGGCCGACACGGTGCGCGACACCCGGGGCTTCGCGACGAAGTTCTACACCGAGGAAGGCGTCTTCGACCTGGTCGGAAACAACATCCCGGTCTTCTTCATCCAGGACGCGATCAAGTTCCCCGACATCATCCACGCAGGCAAGCCGCACCCCGACCGGGAGATCCCGCAGGCGCAGAGTGCCCACGACACGTTCTGGGACTTCGTCACCCTGCACACGGAGGCGACCCACCACACGCTGTGGAACATGTCCGACCGGGGTATCCCGCGCTCCTATCGGATGATGGAGGGCTTCGGCGTCCACACGTTCCGACTCGTCAACACGGCGGGTGACACGACGCTGGTGAAGTTCCACTGGAAGCCGAAACTCGGCGTGCACTCCCTGGTGTGGGAGGAGGCGCAGATCACTGCCGGCGTCGATCCGGACTTCCACCGCCGGGATCTCGCGGACGCGATCGAGGCGGGTGCCTTCCCGCAGTGGGAGCTGGGCGTGCAGACCTTCCCGGACACCGAGGAGCAAATGTTCGAGGGCATCGACCTGCTGGATCCGACGAAGATCGTTCCCGAGGAACTGGCCCCGGTCCAGCCGATCGGGCTGATGACCCTGAACGCCAACCCGTCGAACTACTTCGCCGAGACCGAGCAGGTCGCCTTCCACCTGGGCCACCTCGTCCCCGGTATCGACGTCACGGACGACCCGCTGCTCCAGGGCCGCCTGTTCTCCTACCTCGACACCCAGCTCACCCGGCTCGGCGGCCCCAATTTCGGTCAGCTGCCGATCAACCGCACCCACGCCCCGGTCAACGACATGCTGCGCGACGGCATGCACCAGACCGCAGTCCACCGCGGCGTCGCCCCCTACCGGCCCAACAGCCTCGACGGCGGCTGCCCGTTCCTCGCAGGCGAAGACACCGGTGCCTACATCGAGGTTCCTGCAAAGATCTCCGCGACCCGCAAGGTCCGCGAGGCGGCCTCTTCGTTCGATGACCACTTCAGCCAGCCCCGCCTGTTCTGGCTCAGCATGACCCCCACCGAGCGCGAGCACATCATCGCCGCCTACACCTTCGAGCTCGGCAAGTGCTACGAACAGGCGATCAAGGAACGTGCCCTGCTCGTCCTGGCCAACATCGACAGCGAGCTGTGCACACAGGTCGCTTCCGGGCTCGGACTGCCCGCACCGCAGGCAAGCGTGCCCCAGGCCGAGCCGCAGCCCAGCCCCGCACTGTCACAGCTGGGTGGCAGGTGGCCGGGGGACGGCCGGATCATCGGCATCGTGACCGCGGGCGACCAAGAGCTTTCCGGCGTCCGGGCGACCCGCCAAGCGGTGCTTGACGCCGGCATGGTCCCGCTGGTCATCGCTCCTACCGGGGGGCAGCTCGACCAGGACGGTGAGCCCGTCACCGTGCAGCGCACCTTCACCACCGCACGGTCCGTCGAGTTCGACGCCCTCGTGCTCGCCGGTGCACCGGCACCCGGCCCCGATGCGCGCGGCGCCCGCGACGCCAAAGTCGACGACGACGCGGCCGTGACCGCCGGGATCGACCCACGGGTCCTGTTGCTGATCACCGAAGCATTCCGCCACGGCAAGGCCATCGGCGCCTGGGCCGATGGCCGCGACGCCTTGGAGACCGCCGGCATCGCCACCGACGCTCCCGGCGTGGTGACCGCCGACGATTCGAGCGCAGTCCTGGAGGGACTGACCGGGATGCTGGCCCACCACCGAGCCTGGGACCGTTTCACCCCAGCTGTCTGATCCCGTTCCCTTTCGGCCCCTGCAGGGGCCGAAAGGGAACGCAGCCATGGACCACGACACGGAAGGTGATACACCATGATCAGCGAGCACGAAGGCCCGGGCACCCTCGTCATCCTCGCGAACTTCGTGTCCCCGCTGGCAGTCGACCTCGCTGAGGAATCGGTCCTGCGCCGATGGGCGGAGCAGGCGCCCCGCAAGCTGTGGCTCACCCGGCCCGGTGACGTGCTGATCACCCCGCTCCCTCTCAGCGCACCCTTCCGACGCTATGCCTTCCACCGCCTCGGCGTACCGGAGAACTCGGTGCAGGTCATCACCGTGCCCGACACCCCGCACCTGCCGATGGCTCACGCGCTGGCCGAGCACGGTCTGCTGGAACCTCTGCGCACACTCATCGCCGAGCGGCCGACCGCGCGACTGCTCCCGACCGCGCTGGACGAAGCCGCCGCCGAACTGGCCGCACACCTCCGTATTCCCATCGTCCCCTACGAAACGGGCGTCCCGAATCCCGGCACTCTACGGGCGGTTGCCGACATGAACACGAAGTCGGGGTTCCGCGCGGCCGCCCGGACCCTCGGGCTGCGGATGCCACACGGCCGGACCTGTACCGGCGCGGAGCTCGGCCACGTGACCACCGCGTTACTGGCCTCGCACCCTCGAGTGGTCGTCAAGCCAGATAGGTCCGCCGGCGGCCACGGCCTGCACTTCGTCAGCCGCGGAGACCAGCCGCCAAAGCCGCCGCCTCCTGACAGCCGTTGGGTGGTGGAGGAATACGTGGAACACACCCGGGCCGTAAGCGCCCAGGGACACGCCACGGCCACCACGGTGGAGGTGGCGTACGACGGCGAGATGCGCATGGTCAGCGGGTCCTTCGCCGGATACTGCTCCCCCCTGAACGACCTGTCCGCGAGAGCGCGCCGGGAGCTGACCAACTGGACCCGGGCACTGGGCGGTCAGCTGGCCGCCGAAGGCTACCGCGGGCCGTACAGCCTCGACCTGGTGTGCACACACGACGGCACGCTGTACGCACTGGAGTGCAACGTGCGACGCACCGCGACCACCACAGCCCACGCGATGGTGCGCCGCCTGGCCGGCGCATCCGTCTGGTCGACCGGCACGGCCGCAGCCACCGCGCCCCTGTCCTTCGACGAGGCGGTCGGACATCTGACCGAAGCAGGCCTGGACTTCCAGCCCGGCGACTCCGAGGGCGTCCTCCTCTATGCCGACCGCCCCCTCGACGGCCGGAACTGGCGGTACACGGCCCTGGCTCCCACTCGCACCCGGCTCACCGAACTCGAGGTCCGACTGGCCACAGCTTTCGGGCACGAGGCTTTGTGAGTCGACACCTTGGGTGACCCGTATACCCCCGCCAGTATCCCGCCTTGAATTGTCGCTCCTTATATGGGTACGAGACGAACACAATCACCGAAGGAAGACGATGACTGACGTAACAGAAGCTGACGGTAAGCAATGGTTCTGCAGAGCATGTGGTACACCCGCAGGAGCAGCGAAGCTGTGCGCACGCTGCAGTTCGGTGTTCCCCCGGGCTGAAGGCGGCCTCATCGACGACGAAGGCGCTGCGCTACGCCGAATATTTGAAATCCGAGGAAGGACCCCTTCGGAGTGAGCCCCACGGGCGCGCCCCAGCCACCGGCTTACTTCAGATCGAGCTGACCTGCGCCGGCGAAAGAGCGTAAAAGGACGCTGGCCCTCATGCATTCGAGTCATGGCTTAGTTCCGGTGACGCAGCAGACGCCGCCGTAGGCCTCTCCGTCCATCCTTACAGGTGGGAGAGGCTGAATAAGCGAGAAAGCCGCTGACGTTGCGCGTTCTCGAACGCCTCCGTGATCTGGTGTCGGCGATCATCGCCAGGATGGCACCCGCGGCAGGCGCGGTCACAGCAGCGATTACCGTAGGAGACCATCCGCCCCCACGGAGCGGCCCAGCACCGCGGCTAGGGTACTTGCCGCGGCGATACCGCCCCACCCGCCGAAGACGTCCCCGGGGCCCCGGGCGGCAGCGCGCATCCCTTCTGAGCTCGACAGGCCTTCGGGCACGTTGCTGCTGAAGTCGGCCACGTGCGTAGCCAGGCTCAATGCACCCCTGTCGAGACCAGGCTGACATCGATCACTGCGGACTCCGGCACTCCGTCGAGGTGCGCGCCCAAGGGCAAAGCGAGACCCGACCCGGCCACCTGCGTCTCCGACGGCTGACTCCGTCTACGGCCCGACCTCTTGCGATGACGAGCGCCTCGGTACGCGAGCAGCACATTGCCCGCCGTGGAGATCACCGCGCGCGTTGGTCAAGTCGGTGGGCGTAGAACTGCGACAACAGGGCGTCCCGGATCTCTCGTTGGCGTAGACACCTCCCCAGCCAACAAGAGGCCCTGTTCTCACGCCCGGAACCCACCGCGATCACCCGAACGAGGCTCCCGTTCGACGCACACCCCTCAAGATCGGAACACGACAGCCACTCAGGGGCAGGCCCACCTGCGCGCAACCAACCCCAGGACCAGGCACCCAGCACCTTGTCCCGTCGGCACTCGTCCATGCCGCCAACGCGCTCACTCACGAGAGAGATCAGCCGGGCACCGGGTGATCGCGTCGGCCAGGCGGTCGTTCCCGAGAAATGCTTTGCGGCGCGCGAGCTCGGGACTCAGACTGCTCCGGTGCTGATCCGACGCGAAACACCCGATGACACCCTCGCCGTGACCGCCGTCACCGCGTTGGCCTTCGCCAAGCCGGAGACTCCGGTTCCGGTGGAGGTGACCCTCCTCGACCAGCTGCGCACCTGCGCGGGCTGGCTACCGGAACTGTCTCTCGTGGCAGTCAGTGAAAAGGATGAGGTCGTAGGCCACGTGGTCTGCACTCATGGCCATGTCGGAACCGTCCCTGTCCTGGGCCTCGGCCCGCTCAGCGTGCACCCCGACCACCAGAGCCGCGGTGTCGGCCTTGCCCTCGTCCACGCCCTGCTCGGCGCGGCGGACGCCCTGGGCGAGCCCCTTGTCGCTCTCCTCGGCAGCCCTGCGTACTACGGCCGCTTCGGATTCCGCACAAGCACGGACCACGGCATCACCGCACCGGACCCCTCATGGGGCGAGTACTTCCAGGTCCGCACCCTGACTGCCCATAGTCCCGCGCTGCGAGGCGTCTTCACCTACGCGGAGCCGTTCGAGCGTGTCTGAGGTGATATACCCGTAGCGGGTTCCGGTGGTCGTGGCTCAGGGTCTGAGCGACGCGCTGCCGGGCTGTCCTGCTGCTGTTCTGCCCGGCCGCCGGGACTTGCAGCAAGTCACGGGGTATGTCCCGGCGGCAGTGACCGGTCGGACGCCCTTCATCACGGCGGCGCCATTGTCGGCCGACAGGCCGGTGGCTGCTCCGCCGGGCAGGAAGATCGCGAAGGACTGCGTGCAACCGGTCGAGGACGCCGGTGCGTTCGTGGACCTCTGCCTACAGCACGCGCAAAGACTGGTCGGCGTCGCGTTCACGCCTGGCGAGCGCATGTAGCACGGCCTGATCGCCGTGCCGGTCACGGGCGGCTGCGAAAAGGACGTCGACCGCAATGGCGAGGGTGGCTTCGGGTGTCTGGTTCTGAGCGTCCACGCTCAGAACCAGGTCATAGGTACCGGATCGCATCGATCATGCGCGCCAGACCAAAGATCACCCTGTGGGGTAGTCGCACTCGAACCGATGCATACCATGATCGATGGAGCAACGACTTCCGAGGTTCGGGGCTTAGTTGCCAGAGACTTTTCAGCTCTGGCGGAGGGATATCCGAGGGACTTTCCGCGGTGCGAGCACGCAAGGCTGCGACAGCGCTGAAAGGTTCAAGATCTCGGCCACGACCACCCACGCCACTGCTGTGCACCGCTCCGACGCGGCACCGGACCGGCAGCAGGAGACGAGGCGCGCTGCGGGCCGCACATGGGTCTGACCGCGGGTGACGTACCCGGCGGCGTGAGCACGGGGCGCGCCGGGCGGGCGGTCAGTCGTACGGGTAGAGGCCCGAGCCCGTCTTGCGGCCGAGCCGGCCCGCGTCGACCGTGCGCTGGAGCAGCGGGGGAGCCGCGTACAGCGGCTCCCTGTACTCCGCGTGCAAGCGGGCAGCAGTTGCGGCGGTCGTGGTCGGGGTCTTCCTCTCGCTTGCGTCCTTGTGCGCTGCGGTGAGATGGAGGGGAGCGTGGCCCCATCCATCTCCTCTGATCTCTTCAGCCTCCGATCGCCTCGGAGGCGATTCCTTCCGGCATCGGTGCTCGTCGGGCGTCGGTCAGCTTTCCACCTCGGTCTTGTCGCCGCCCCAGAGCGTGTGGAAGACGCCGTCGCGGTCGGTGCGGCGGTAGGTGTGTGCGCCGAAGTAGTCGCGCTGACCCTGGGTCAGCGCGGCAGGGAGGCGTTCGGCGCGCAGGGAGTCGTAGTAGGCGAGGGTGGCGGCGAAGGCCGGGGTGGGTACGCCCTGGGTGACGGCGGTGGCGATCACGGTGCGCCAGTCGTCCTGTGCGGCGGCGATCTCTTCGGCGAAGCTCTTGTCGGCGAGGAGGCTGGGCAGATGGGGCTGCGCCTCGTAGGCGCTGGTGATCCTGTCGAGGAACGCGGCCCGGATGATGCATCCGCCGCGCCAGATCGCGGCGACCTTGCCGAGGTCGATGTCCCAGTCGTACTCGTCGCTGCCGGCCGCGAGTTCGTGGAAGCCCTGGGTGTAGGAGACGATCTTCGAGGCGTACAGGGCCTGTTCGACCTGGTCGGCGAAGACCGCGGCCTCGTCCTTGCCGAGCTTGCGGGCCGACGGCCCGGCGAGGTGGCGTGAGGCCTCTCGGAGAGCGGTGTGACCGGAGACGGAGCGGGCGAAGACCGCCTCGGCGATACCGGAGACGGGGACGCCCAGATCGAGGGCGATCTGCACCGTCCAGCGCCCGGTACCCTTCTGCTCCGCCTGGTCGAGCACCACGTCCACGAAGGGTTTGCCGGTCGCGGCGTCGACCTGCGAGAGGACCTCCGCGGTGATCTCGATGAGGTACGAGTCCAGACGTCCGGTGTTCCACGTGCGGAAGATGTCCGCGATCTGCGCGGGGGAGTACCCGCCCACGTCGCGGAGCAGCTGGTACGCCTCGCCGATGAGCTGCATGTCCGCGTACTCGATGCCGTTATGGGCCATTTTCACGAAGTGCCCGGCACCGTCCGGGCCGATGTGCGTGACGCACGGAGCGCCGTCCTTGGCCTTCGCCGAGATCTTCTCCAGCATCGGCCCGAGCGAGTCGTAGGACTCCGTGCTGCCGCCCGGCATGATGCTCGGCCCGTTGAGCGCTCCTTCCTCGCCCCCGGAGATGCCGGCGCCGACGAAGTGGATGCCCTGCTCGCGCAGCTCGTGCTCACGGCGGCGCGTGTCCGCGAAGTGCGCGTTGCCGCCGTCGATGATCATGTCGCCGGCCTCCAGGAGGGGCGCGAACTCCGCGATCACCGCGTCCGTCGCCTCCCCGGCCTTGACCATGACGACCAGGCGCCGTGGCCTCTCCAGGGATGCCACGAAATCCTCGGCGCGCTCGGTGGCGATGAAATCACCCTCGTCGCCGAACTGTTCGACGAGCTCGTGGGTGCGAGCGGCGGTCCGGTTGTGCAGAGCGACGGTGTACCCGTTGCGTGCGAAGTTCCGGGCCAGGTTGCGCCCCATGACGGCGAGCCCTGTGACACCGATCTGCGCTGTGCTGCTCATTGTGACCCTGCCTGCTTCCGGTTTCGTCGTGTGCGGCAGTTCGACCGACCGCCGTGCTGGAACGGGCTTCCGAGCTTACGGTGAGCAGCCGGTCGCTGCCCGGGAGCCTGTCAGGGTGTCGTCCGTGTTCTCCGGACGGGTGTAGGCCTTCCGTGGTGCCGCCGTTCTGTCCTGGCGGTCCCTGAAGGCCGGGGCCGTGGCCGCGTCAGCGGGGGGACGCCCCGCGGCGACGGGTGGACGCGTCGGTCAGGGACGGGGGCCGGTAGCCCTCGTCGGCCGGGCTGATCGTGACCCCCGGCGCCACGATCTCGTCGATCCGGTCCAGCACGTCCTTCGTCAGGCGCACGTCCGCGGCGCCGAGTTGGCTCGCCAGGTGCTCCTGGGTACGAGGTCCGATGATCACGGTGGACACGGCCGGATGCTCCAGGACGAAGGCCAGCGCCAGGTGGATCAGGGACAGGCCCGCCTCCGCGGCCAGCTCTCCCAGTTGTTCCGCCGCCTCACGCTTGCGCCGGTTCGCCTCGAGGGCGGGATCGTGACGGTGGGGCTGGCGTCGCAGGCGGCTGGACTCGGCGTGCGCCGGATCCCCCTTGCGGTAGCGGCCGGACAGCCAGCCGCCGGCCAGGGGGCTCCAGGGCAGGACGCCCAGGCCGTGCCGCTCGGCCACGGGCAGTACGGCGCGCTCGGCAGCCCGGGCCAGGAGGGAGTACGGGGGCTGCTCGGTGACGGGGCGTTGCAGACGGAGGCGCTCCGCGGCCCACTGCGCCTCGACGATCTGGTGGGGCTCGAAGGTGGTGGTGCCGAAGTAGCGGATCTTTCCCTGGCGTACGAGGTCGTCGAGGGCGCCGAGGGTCTCCTCGATGTCCGTGGACGGATCGGGGCGGTGGGCCTGGTACAGATCGATGTGGTCGGTGCCCAGGCGACGGAGGCTGCCCTCGACGGCCTGGAAGATCCAGCGGCGGGAGTTGCCCTGGTGCTGGGGGTTGTCGTCCACCCGGCCGTGGAACTTGGTCGCGAGGAACACGTCGTCGCGGCGGCCCGCGAGCGCCTTGCCCACGATCTCCTCGTTCTCGCCCCGCGAGTAGACGTCCGCGGTGTCGATGACGTTCACACCCGCGTCCAGGGCCTGGTGGATGATCTTGACGGCGTCGTCGTGGTCGCCGTTGGCCCAGGCACCGAAATTCATGGCGCCGAGCGTCAGCGGGCTGACCTGTACGCCCGTGCGGCCGAGGGACCGGTAGGTCGTCATGTCGAGGGTGCTCCCTTTCCGGGGCGGGGACGCGGACAGCACGCCTGAGCGGGCGTCCGTACGGAGACGGCGCGGCTGCGCGGACCGTCGGGACGGAGAGGCCGGCGGCTCAGCCACCGGCCGATCGGCGACCGCGGCCCGGCCCGAGCCGCTCCTGCGCCGGGGACGCGCGGACGATCCGGTGGTAGCCGTGCGGGCCCCGCGAAGGATGCGCGGCATGTCAGTCACGGCGGAAAGCCTGGCAGATGCACATATCGGCGTCCAGGGCGTGCGCCCTCATGCAACATGCCGTTCTTCTTCGGCCTTCCTCGGCCTTCCTCGGCCTTCTTCGGCCGGCCGTGTGACCCGTCACGGGTCACCGGGGCCGGTTGTCACGGGACGCGGGGCCGTGCCCGTCAGACGGACCGTGCGCGGAGCAGGGGGAGCACCTGATCGCCGATGCGGCTGGTCTCCTGTTTGTAGGGAGTGTCGGAGAGCACGAAATGAGTGATGCCGAGTGAGCGGTAGCGCTCCAGCGCCGTGGCGACGTCGTCGGGGGAGCCGACCAGCCAGGTCGTGGCGGCGCCGCCGCCCCCGAACCTGCCGGGTGCCGTGTAGAGGCAGGTGTCGAGCACCTCTCCCCGCGCGGCGAGGTCGAGGAGCCGCTGTTGCCCGACGGCCGTCCGGCGGTTGCCCGTCCAGGCGGCTCCTTCGGCGGCGGCCATGGCGGCCACCTTCTCCTCCGCGGCCTGCCACGCCTCCTCGGTGGTGTCGCGCACCAGAGTGGTGATCCGCAGCCCGAACTCCAGGGGTGCGTGCCGGCGGTCCACCTGCTCGCTCAACTTCTCCAGTCGGCCGATGCGTTCGGCGATCCCGTCGAGCGGCTCGCCCCAGAAGAGCTGGACGTCCGCTTCCGCCGCCGACACGCGTTCAGCGGCCTGCGAGGCACCGCCGAAGTAGAGCGTGGGATGGGTCCTCGTGCCGGATGTGTACGGGCGGGGTGAGACCGTGGAATCGGTCACCTGGAAGTGCTCGCCCCTGAAGGTGACGTTCTCCTCGGTCCACAGGCGCCGCAGGAGGTGCAGGAACTCCTGGGTACGGGCATACCGTTGGGCCGGATCGGCCTGGGTGTCGCCGTATGCGGCCAGGTGGTCCAGTCCGCTGACGATGTTGAAGAGGACACGTCCGCGACTCAGCTGGTCGAGCGTGGCCGCGGCGCTCGCGAGGTGGGCCGGCTGCCAGTAGCCCGGCCGTACGGCGATCAAGGGCTCGAACGTCGTGGTCCTGGCGGCCAGTGCCGTGGCCACGGTGAAGGTGTCAGGGCGTCCCCAGCCGGTGCCGAGCAGGGCGCCGCTCCAGCCGTGGGCCTCCGCCGTCCGGGCGAGGTCGGTCGAGAACTCGACCGACCCCCAGCCCGCCTGGGTGTCGTCGCCCCGGTGACCCGGCTCGACGGTGTTGGGGATGTACCAGAGGAATTTGGAGCTCATCATGTTGTCCGATCACAGTTCGGCCCGCGCCGGAGCGCGGCAGGCCGGGGCCGGTGGTGAGGAGGGGGCGTGCCGACACCGCTTCGGTCGCGGTGCGGGCGGGGCGTACCGGCCGCGTCGTGGCGGTCGGACAGGACCGGGACGGATCAGGGCATGGTGCAGACGCCGGTGACGTCGGATCAGATGCGGGGGAGCGGCGAGAGGGGGGGGTGAAGATCAACACCCGGCGCGTGACGCGCGGACGAGGCGGGGACAGCGCTCGCTGGGAAGGGGCTGGACCTCGTGCATGTGCTCGATTCTCGGTGCGGTCGTCCGGATTGTCAATGAGACCTCGGCGGAGGACGCGCCGTTGCCGCCGGAAAGGCGCGGGCCCCCGAGGCGCTGAGCGTCGGGGGCCCGCACGGTCATCGCGTCGGTTCGGCCGCGGCTGCGGGCCGGCCGGTGGCCGTGTCCACGAGGAAGCCACCGGACTGGTGGTGCCAGAGCTTTGCGTAGGAGCCGTCGGTGAGCAGTAGTTCGTGGTGCGTGCCCTGTTCGACGATGCGGCCGTGGTCGAGCACGATCAGGTGGTCCATCGCCGCGACGGTACTCAGGCGGTGCGCGACGACGAGCGCGGTCCGGCCCTCCATCAACTGCCACAGTGCCTGCTGGACGAGGGTCTCGCTCTCCGAGTCCAGCGCGCTGGTCGCCTCGTCCAGCAGGAGGATCGGCGCGTCTCGCAGGATGGCCCGCGCGAGGGCGACCCGCTGGCGTTGCCCTCCGGAGAGCTTGACGCCACGCTCCCCGACCATCGTGTCGAATCCCGCGGGGAGTTGGTCGGCGAACTCCGTGACGTGTGCCGCGTCGGCCGCCGCGCGGATCTCGCCCTCGGTGGCGTCCGGTCGGGCGAACTGGATGTTCTCGCGCAGCGTGCGGTGGAACATGGCGGGTTCCTGCGGGACGTAGGCGATCAGGCTCCGCAGGTCGGACTGCCGCAGCCGACTGATGTCCTGGCCGCCGATCAGGATGCGGCCGGACTGGACGTCGGCCATCCGCAGCAGCAGCCGGGTGAGGGTGGTCTTGCCGCCCCCGGAACGGCCGACGAGGCCGATCCTCGATCCGCTCGGCACGTCCAGTTCGAGCCCCCGGAAGATCGGATCACCGCCGTCGTGAGCGAAGGTGACCTGCTCGAAGCGCACATCCGCGGCCCGAGGGCCGAGCGGCTCCGGTGCCACGGGGTCGAGCACGGTGGGCGGGGCGAGGAGCAGCTCGGTGAACTGGGCCGCCTCCGTCATCGAGCTCTCCAGGCGGCGGTAGATCTGGTTGAACTCGAACATGATGCGGGTCGAGCCGGTGTAGTACGTGAACGCGACCACGATCGCCTCCACGCTTCCACCGCCCGCGCCGATCCCAACGGCGAGGAGCAGGCCGAGCACGTTCGTCAGCACGGACAGGGGCGCGACGAGGGTGTCGATGCGCAGATTGCCGTAGTCCCACGAGCGCAGTGTCAGCCGCCTGGACTCCGCGACCCGTGACCGGTGCTCGGCGGCCTCTTGCTCCTCGGCGGCGAACGCACGGACGGTGTCCATGTTCATCAGCGCGTCCGAGACGTGGCCCGACACCCTGGCGATCGCCTCCTCACGCCGGTTGACCAGTTTCTGCCGGCGCCGGATGAGCGGCGCGGCGCAGAACGCGGTCACCGTGATCATCGTCAGGAGCCCGGCGACCAGCAGCGGATCGTAGCTCCAGAGGATCACCGTGCCGAACAGCAGCGGGGCGAGGCTGCCGACGATGTTGAACGTGAGCGTGTCGACGAACTCCTCGAAGCGCGATGCGAAGCTCAGCACCCGCTTGGTCAGTGAACCTGCGAAGTTGTCCTGGAAGAACGCGGCGTCCTTGGCGAACAGTTCGTCCATGCCGGTGACGTAAAGGTGCTCGATGCCCCGGGCGTCGACGCGGTTGAGGCAGTGCAGTCCCAGACGCCACATGGTCTCCGCCAGGAGCAGCACTCCGGCGAACACACCGACGTACGGGAGGGCCTCGCGGATGGTCAGGGCCCCGTCCTCGGCGATCCGGCCGACGAGCTTGGCGACGACCAGGGGGGCGATGTACGTGATCCCGATGTTTCCCAGCGCGGGGAGCAGGAGCGCGGGGACGGACAGTCCGCGCTGGCGGGACAGCTCCCGCAGGTAGTGACGGAGTGCGAGCTTGACCGGGCCCCTGTCGGGCCCGGCGTCGTGAGACTGCTGCGATCCCATGCCGACCTCATGTCGTTGCGCGGGCAGTTGCTCCGGACCTCGCCGCGGTGGGAGGGCCCCGCCCGGAAGGGCGCAGCACCGTCCCCTGTGGAGGCGCTCGCCGCGCGTCCGCGGCAAGGGGCCCGGGGCAGACGAGTCTTCCGCGACCGGGTGGTCGGCGTCCAAGCGTTTTCGGGGGCACGGGGCAGCACGACGGCGCGTTTCGGCCGGTCCGTCCCGGCTCCTCCGCACCACGGGCGCACATGTGTTCACCGGCGTGGGCGTGATGTCCTCGGCAGCCCGGTACTTGACCGTGAGCCATGTCGGCCGGCCCCCGCGGCCGCCACGGTTGCGGCGCCGAGGGTGCCTCGGGCGTGGGTGCCGCAGCGGTTGGGTCCGTCCGGCGCTGGGGCGTCCGGGCCTGGGCCGGCGGGGCATCGAACCTGTTCAGGCGTGCTCGCAGTGATGGTCGACGTAGGTGCGGGCCACGCCGTCACGGCATTGTGAAAGGCACGCCACATGCGCCGATCACGGCCCCGGGCGATCGGGCCGTGCGCCCTGCCCCAGTGGGGACCTCGGCACGCGCGGGCCCTTCCGTGGAAGGGGGGATGATACGCGTGTATGCGCTCGTACGCATACACAGAGGGGTGAATGCGTCCGGAAGCGGCTGATGGGGGACGGGGTTCCGGGGACGGGCCTTCAGCGCGCAGGCTCTTCCCCGAACAGATCCTCCTCCTCCGGAATGAGGTGCATCGCCGCCTCCTCGGCGGACGCCGCCGCACCGTCGATGCCGACGTCCTGGGCGGTGAGGGTGGAGGGCACATGTCCGTCGCCCTCCTGTGTGAGCCTGCCCGCCCGGTCGGTCCCGACCTCCGTGTCGTAGGGCTCCCCGTCACCGTCCGCCAGATCGCCCGTTCCGTCGCCGGCCGGGATCGCTTCCTCGGGAATCTCCCTGGTCAGACGGGTGTCGAGGGATTCGCCCGTGTGCTGCTCCGCGGCGGTGGTGCCCTCGTCGTCGACCGCCCAGGGCCGGTCCGGCGGGGAGTAGCCCTCGTCCAGGACATCGGCGATCCCGGACGTGTCCAGGGTGTCCTCCAGGTCCAGCAGGTCGTCGGGGTCGGAGGCCTCCGGCTCCTGCGGCTGGTAGACGTCGTCCCCCCGGTCGCTGTCGCTGTCGGTCATGGCGTGCCCCTTCCTCCGGGTCCCCTGTCTGCAATTCCACTCCGGTCCGGCGAGCGGCGCAACGGAAGCCGCCTCCCTTCAGTGGTGACACTGTTTTAGATGACAATGAAAACGATTGTCGATAACGTGTGAGCGGTCGGGCCCGGAGGCCCCCCGTACCGGGGAGGCCTCTGCCTGCCCGCAATCCCAACGGCACTGTGAGAAGGGGGAGCTCGTGGCTCACCTGTTGGTGGTAGAGAGCTGGGTCGGATCGATGAGCAGACTGCTACCGAGGGCCCTGGGGGAGGGAGGGCACCACTTCACCTTCCTCACCCGCGACCTGCACCACTACCTGCGGTCCGCCCCGGAGGGTGCGGGGCACCCGCTGCTCACCGCCCGTAATGTCGTCACCGCGCCCACCAACGAGGTGGAGGAGCTGCTTGCGCAGGTCGAGCGGCTGCACCACGCGCTGCGCTTCGACGGCGTGGTCACCTCCTGTGACTACTACCTGCCGACCGCCGCCCGAATCGCCGGCCGCCTGGGCCTGCCGGGCCCCTCGGCCGAAGCCATGGAGAACGCCTGCCGCAAGGACGCCACCCGCCGCGTCCTCGCCGCCGCGGGCGTCCCCGGTCCGCGCTTCGCGGTGTGTGCGGACGTGGCGGAGGCCGAGGCGGCCGCCCGTGACATCGGCTATCCCCTGGTGGTCAAGCCGGTGGACCTCTGCGCGGGCATGCTCGTGCGCCGGGTCGACGACGCGGAACAGCTGGCTGTGGCCTGCAGGGCCCTGGCGGACTTCCCGCGCAACGCCAGGGGCCAGCGGCGCACGGCCCACATCCTGCTCGAGGAGTTCCTGCACGGCCCCGAGGTGAGCGTGGAGACCGTGACCTGCCGAGGCGTCGCGCACATCGTCGGGGTGACGGACAAGAGCATCGGCGGGGCCCCTGCCTTCGTCGAGACCGGCCACATGTTCCCAGCCGCCCTGGCCCCGGACGACCTCGACGCCGCGACCGGCACCGCGCTGCGGGCGGGGGCGGCGCTGGGGCTCGACGACGTCGTGGCGCACACCGAGATCAAGCTGACGGCCGACGGTCCCCGCGTCGTCGAGGTCAATCCCCGCCCCGCCGGCAATCGCATCACCGAACTGGTCCGTCATGTCACCGGCATCGACCTCGCCGCCGCCTGCGTCGACGTGGCGCTGGGGCGTGAGCCCGACCTCCGGCGGCGCGACACGGGACTGCGCAGCGCGGCCATCGGATTCCTCGTCCCCGGGGCATCGGGCACGCTCGCGTCCGTGGAGGGCGCCGACGGTCTGCGGGGTGCCGAAGGGGTCCTGGAGGTCCAGCTCGCCGAAGCGGGCCGCACGGTCGAGGCGGCCGACAGCAACAACGCCTATCTCGGGCACGTCATGGTGGGCGACGCGGCCGGGCTCGGCGCCAGGAACCGTGTCGAATCACTGCTCGCGGGAGTGCGACCGCTGCTGGTGCGCTCATGACGACGGCCTCGTGCGACCGCGCTTCCCTCGACGCCCTTCTGGAGCAGGCCCTGCACGGCGAGCTCGGCCCGGATCCCGGGGCCCGCCGTATCGCCGTAGCCTTCACGACGACCCAGGCCGTACGGCATGACGGGCGGCAGGGCGGATACCGCAACGAGGTCCTCAGCCTCCGCCTCGGCAGTGCCGTCGGCTCGTGTGCGGTCGAACCGGGCGCGCTCCCCGCCGGCGCCGTCGAGGACTGTGCCGGAGCGGAAGTGGCCGTACTGCTCACCCACCCGCTGCTGCCGGTGCGGGTCGCCGCCCTGGACGCCTACTTGATGGACGTAACCCCGCACTCCCCGTCCCACGGGGCGCAACCGGTGGGAATCCCCGCCGGAAGCTCGCTGGAGCGGTCGCAGGCGCGGGCCGCCGCGGTCGTCGACCTGCTGGACGTGCCACCGGGCAGCAGCGTCCTGGTCGTCGGAGTCGTCAACTCCCTCCTTGCCGAACTGCGTTCGCGCTCCTTCATCGGAATCCCCTGCGACTTCAAGGGGGGTACCACCGAGTGGGGAGAGCCCATCGGTACGGACGCCCTCGGGTCGATCGGCCGTTGCGACGCGGTGCTGGCCTCCGGAATGACGCTCGGCAACGGAACCTTCGATCCGCTGCGCCGGAGCGCCCTGGACCACGGGAAACCGCTGGTCATGTTCGCCCAGACCGGCAGCGCGGTCCTGCCCCGCTTCCTGGGCGCCGGAGTGGCCGCGGTGTGCGCGGAACCGTACCCGTTCTTCTGGCTCGACGGCGGCCCCGGCACCGTCCACCGATACCGCGCAGCCCACGGAGGTACCTCATGACCACGGCATCGCTGCCCGTTCTCGCCCCCAACCGAGAGCTCCTCGCCCTCCTGGGCCGCACCCCGCTGGCCAGGATCACCACCGGACTTCCCCAGCCCCACCCCGGCTTCTGGGCCAAGCTCGAAGGCCACGCCGTCGGCGGAATGAAGGCGCGGGCGGCCGTCTCCATGCTCCTGGGCGCCGAGGAGCGAGGCGAACTGCTCCCCGGCGCACCGGTGGTGGAGTCGACCTCCGGCACCCTCGGCATAGGACTGGCCTTCGCCGGACAGGCCCTCGGACACCCCGTCGTGCTGGTCGGCGACAGCGAACTCGAACCCTCCATGCGGCAGTTGCTCCGCTCGCACGGCGCGCGCCTCGAGCTCGTGGACCGCCCCGCCGCCCGAGGCGGGTGGCAGGGCGCCCGGTTGGAGCGGCTGCACGACCTGCTCGCCCGGACCCCCGGCGCGTACTGGCCCGACCAGTACAACAACCCCGACAACACGACGGGTTACGCCTCACTCGCCGCCGAACTGGCCACCCAGCTCGACCACCTCGACATCCTCGTCTGCAGCGTCGGCACCGGGGGACACAGCGCGGGGATCGCCGGACCGCTGCGCAGGCACTGGCCCCGACTGCGTCTCATCGCCGTCGACGCCACCGGGTCCACGATCTTCGGACAGCCCGCCGCACCCCGGCTGATGCGCGGTCTCGGCAGCAGCATCCATCCGCGCAACGTGGCCTACGACGCCTTCGACGAGGTCCACTGGATCGGCCCGGCCGAGGCCGCAGACGCCTGCCGGCGCCTCGCCCGCGGCAACTTCGTCAGCGGCGGCTGGAGCACCGGCGCCGTCGCGCGGGTCGCCGCCTGGGCCGCCGGCGCCCACCCCGGGGCCGCCGTCGCCACGGTCTTCCCCGACGGGCCCCACCGCTATCTCGGCACCCTCTACGACGACGACTTCATGACCGCCCACCACGTGGACCCCTGTCTCGCGGCCGGGCACCCCGTCGACGTCCCGCACCCGCGCGCCGCGCACACCGGGGGATGGGCCAGGTGCACCACCGTCACCGATCCACTGGCGGAGAGCCTGGAGGGGCAGCTGTGAGACTCACCCACCACACCGTGCGGCTCGTCCTCGCCGAGCCGCTGCGCATCTCGCGATCGACCATGACCGCCCGCGACGCCGTGCGCCTCACTGTCGAACACGAAGGGCTCGCCGGCCATGGGGAGGCCGTCACCAGCGTCTTCTACGGGCTCGACACCCACACCCTCGAACGCCTCGCCGTCCGGGCGGGCGAGGGGCTGGCCCGCTTCGCCGCGCCGGAGACCGCGCTGTACGCCCTGCGCGTCGGCGAACTCACCGAGCCCGGCACCCCGGCCGCCGTGACCGCCGCCGTGGAGGCCGCTCTTCTCGACCTGGTCGGCAAGCGCACCGCCACCGCCGTCCATCGGTTCCTCGGATCGCCCGTGGCGCCGAGGGCTGCCACCGCCCGCACCATCTCCCTCACCTCCCCGGGCCGGGCAGCCGCGCAGGCCCGCGGGCTGGCCGAGGCCGGGTTCTCCGTCATCAAGGTCAAGGTGGGAGACCGTGACCAGGACACCGACCTGGACCGGGTCCGCGCCGTCCGCGCCGCGGCCCCGGCCGCCCGACTCCTCCTCGATCCCAACGGCGCCTGGTCCGCAGGACAGGCACGGGCTCTCCTGCCCCTGTTCGCCGAACTCGGCGTCGAGGCCGTGGAGCAGCCCCTCGCCCCCGGGGACCCGGAGGCCCTCGCGAGGCTCGCCGCACGCTCACCGCTGCCCGTCATCGCGGACGAGGACGCCGTCACCTACGAGGACGCCCGGCGGCTCGCCGGCCGCGTCCACGGGATCAACGTCAAACTCGCCAAATGCGGCGGTGTCCACGCCGCTCTTCGCATCGCCGCCCTGATCGAGGGCAGTGGCACGGACCTGATGCTCGGCTGCCTGACCGCCAGCACCCTCGGCATCGCTCCCGCGGTGCACATCGCCGACCGCGCCCGCTGGACCGACCTCGACGGGCATCTGCTGCTCGCGCAGGACCCCTGGACCGGCATCGGGGGCGACGACGGATTCGTCGAGGCCTCCGGGCGACCGGGGCTCGGCGTACGGCCCCGATCCGGAGCCGAGGCGGCAGCCGGTGCCGGTGCCGCAGCGGAATCCCAAGCCGACGTCCGGGGCGCGGCCTCATGACCACCTGGCAGGAGATCCGTCGGCTTCCGTTCTCCATACGCCTGCTGCTGGTCAATCAGCTCGGCGTCAACACCGGGTTCTACCTGCTCATCCCCTACCTCGCCACCCACCTCGGTGACGACCTGGGAATGTCGGCAGCTGTCGTCGGTATCGTCCTCGGCGTACGCAACCTGAGCCAGCAGGGCCTCTTCCTCATCGGCGGATCCGCCGCCGACCGACTCGGCCCCCGAGGCGTCATCATCACCGGCTGCGCGATACGCACCGTCGGCTTCGCCCTCTTCGCCCTCGGCGACGGACTGCCCGTGCTCCTCGCTGCCTCCGTCCTCAGCGGAGTGGCCGGCGCCCTGTTCAATCCCGCCGTCCGCACCTATCTCGCCCAGGAGGCCGGGGAGCGCAGAGCCGAGGCGTTCGCCCTCTTCAACGTCTTCGCGACCACGGGCGCCCTCATCGGGCCCCTCCTGGGCAGTGCCCTGCTGCTCGTCGACTTCCGGGCCTCCGCGCTCACCGCCGCCGCGATCTTCGCGCTCCTCACCGTCGCCCAGGCCCTGGCGCTCCCCGTCCGGGAAGCGCCGCCGGCCACGGGCAGTGTGACCACCGACTGGCGCGAAGCCGTCGGCAACCGCGCCTTCCTCGCCTTCGCCCTGGCCATGACCGGCATGTTCACCCTGGAGAACCAGCTCTATCTGCTGCTGCCCGCGGGCGCCCGGCAGGCCACCGGCTGGGACGGCGCCGCAGGACTCGTCCTCCTCCTGGGGACTGTCGTGGGCATCGCCTTCCAGCTGCGCATCACGCGCGCGCTGAAGAGGCGGGGAAGCAGGGGGCGCTGGATCGCGGCCGGACTGGCGCTGATGGGGCTGGCCTTCGCGCCGCCGATGCTCGTCGCGGGCACAGACGCACCCCCGGACGGCGCCCTGGACGCAACTCTGCGCGCCCTGCCCGTACTGGCCGGTGCCCTCCTGCTCCACCTGGGAGTGATGACGGCGCAGCCCTTCGTCATGGAGCTGGTCCCCGGCTTCGGGAGGCCGGCGCTGACCGGCACGTACTTCGGGATCTTCTACGCGGCATCCGGCATCGCGGCTGCCGTCGGCAACGTGGCTGTCGGCTGGGCCATGGACGCCGCCCGGCAGGGCGGGGGCGGCAGCCCGGCCGCCCTGCTGCCGTGGGCCTGCTGCCTGGCCGCCGGACTCACCTCGGCGGCCGGCGTGACCTGGCTGCACCGCAACGGCACCCTTCCCCGGACCCGCCCCGCCTCCGTGACGGTGGCGGCATGACGCACCGGACGGGAAACCTGCTCACCGACCGCCCGGAGCTGTACGAGGCCAGGTTTCCCGATCCCCTGCGCCTGGCCGGTCGTTGGGCGGAAGACCTCCTGCGGCGGTACGGCGCGGGACCGGAGGTCCTGGACCTCGGCTGCGGCACCGGGCGCGACGCCGCCCGTCTCCAGGCCGCCGGACGACGTGTCACGGCCGCCGATCTGTCCGGCACCATGCTCGCCCACGCCCGTGAGCACCACCCGGGACCGACGTACGTACAGGCCGATCTCAGCCGGTTCGATCTCGGTCACTGTGTCTTCGACGCCGTGGTCTGCCTGGACAGTTCGCTGCTGTACTGCCACACGAACGAGCAGCTCGACGGATTCCTGAGATCCTGCCGCCGCGCCCTGGCGCCCGGCGGCCTGCTGGTCGCGGAGATGCGCAACGGCGCGTACTTCCTCGGCCGGGACGAGCCTCCCGCCGCGCCTGCCGTCTCCCGCTTCACCCGGCACGGCACCACGTACCGCTCGACCACGGTCCTGCGCCTCGACCGCGCCGCCCAGCTCCTCCGGCGTACACGCGTATGGACCGCCGACGACAGCAGCCCTCCCGTCGAGGAGCACTCGGCGTGGCGGCTGCTCCTGCCCCAGGAGTTGCGCCACTTCCTCACCGTCCACGGCTTCGACGTCCTCGCCCTGTACGACGGACCCGGGCCGCGCACCGAACCCGCCTGGCATCCGGGCGCCGAGCCCGGCTCGGCCGCGGACGGCGACCGGCTGCACCTGATCGCCAGGAAGTCCGGCACGAAACCGGCCGTGACCGCCGGGAAGCCCTCCACCGAAACGGCTGCCGTGACCCCGGGGAAGCCCTCCACCGAACCGGCGGTGACCGCCGCCGGCCACCCAGCACCCCGAGCAACAGGAGACCAGTCATGACCGCATCAGCAGACAGAGACGAACGCTTCCCCGGCCTGCGCAGGCGCGGATTCCTCGCCGCGGCCGGGGGAGCGGCCGGCCTCGGCGCCCTCGCCCTCGCCGGATGCTCCGCGTCCACCTCCACCAAATCTGCCGACTCCAAGGGGGACGGCGCGCCCCGGCGTGGCGGACGGCTGCGCGCCGCCTTCGCCGGAGGGGGCGCGAGCGAGACCCTCGATCCCCACCTGGGGAACCTCTTCGCGGACGCCGCCCGGAGCAAAGCGCTCTTCGACAAACTCGCCGACTACGGCGCCGATCTGGCGGCGGTGCCACGTCTCGCCGAGGCGTGGGAGCCGAACGCCGGCCTCGACCGCTGGACGGTCACCCTGAGGCAGGCGGAGTTCCACGACGGGAAGCCGGTGACCGCCGCCGACGTCCTGTACAGCTACCGCCGCATCGCCGACCCCGGCAAGGCCCACCGCGCGCGGGCATCCCTGGAACCCATCGACCTAAAGGCGAGCCGCGCCACGGGGGAGAGGACCGTCGAATTCGTGCTCAGGCGGCCGACGGCCGAATTCCCCAATGTGATGGCGGCATTCGGCACCTGCATCGTCCAGGACGGCGCCACCGCCTTCGACCGCGAGCCCGTCGGCTCCGGCCCCTTCCGGCTCGTCTCCTTCACTCCCGGGCGCTCCACCGTCCTGTGGCGCAACGACACCTACTGGGACGGCGCCCCCCACCTGGACGAGCTCGAGTTCGTCGTCGCCAACGAGGAGTCCGCCCGGATCAACGCCCTCCTCGGCGGTCAGATCGAGTACGCGCACGAGCTCAACCCCGCCACCGGACGCGCCCACGAGAAGACCGGTGCCATCGAGATCGTCCGGCTGCGCAACAGCGCCATGCAGGCCTTCGCCATGAAGACCGACCGCCCGCCCTTCGACGACCCCCGGGTTCGCGAGGCCTTCTTCCTCATCGCCGACCGCCAGGAGCTGGTGGACGGCGCCCTGTCCGGCGCCGGCGAGACGGGCAACGACCTCTTCGGGAAGGGGTACGAGTACTACGCGGACGAACTCCCCCAGCGGTCCCAGGACATCGGCCGTGCACGCCGCCTTCTCCGGCAGGCGGGCGCGGAAGGCCTGAAGGTCACCCTCGACACCTCCGCGGTCGCCGCCGGTTTCACCGAGGCCGCCGGGATCTTCCGGGACCAGGCGGCACGTGCCGGAGTCACCGTCGACGTACGGATGGGCAGCAAGGACTCCTACTGGAAGGACATCCTCGACTCCGGAACCCTGTGCTGCTACCGGTCCGGCGCCATGCCCATCGAGTCCCACATCTCCCAGCGGCTGCTCACCGACTCCACCACCAACGCCACCCGATGGCGGGACAGGAGCTTCGACGCGCTCTACCGGCAGGCCCAGTCCACCAAGGACCGGACGGCACGGGCCGCCCTCTACGGGCGGATGCAGCGGCGGTTGCACGCCGAAGGCGGCTTCCTCGTCTGGGGGTTCGGCGACTGGATCCTCGGCACTGCGCGAGCCCTGCGGGGTGTGGCCCGCGAGGCGCCGGCCAACACCCTGGACTGGGCGCGCTTCGACAAGGTCTGGCTGGCGTGAACGGACTGCGTTCCTGGATCGCCCGGCGGCTGCTCCTCGGTGTCCTGCAGACGGCGGCCGTCGTACTGCTGGTCTTCGCGCTCACCGAGGCGCTTCCGGGTGACGCGGCGGTCGCCTTCGCCGGTGACCAGCCCGACCCGCGGCGCATCGCGGCCGTCCGGGAGGCCATGGGTCTCGACCGGCCCGCCCACGAACGGCTGGCCGAGTGGGCCGGGGGACTGCTCCACGGCGACTTCGGCGCTTCGCTCACCTCCGGCCGGCCCGTGGCCGGATATCTGGCGGACGGCTTCGGCCCGACCCTGCTCCTCGCCGCGGTCACCGTGCTGCTCCTCGTCCCCGCGGGAGTGGGGCTGGGAGTCCTCGCCGCCCGCCACGAAGGGCGGCTCACCGACCGGCTGATCAGCTCCGCGACCCTCGGCGTCTACGCCGTACCCGAATTCGCCCTCGGTGTACTGCTGGTGAGCGTCTTCGCCCTGCGGCTCGGCTGGCTCCCGCCGACCGCCGTCGGCTACGGCACCGGACTCCTCGCCCATCCCGCCGTGCTCGTCCTGCCGGTCCTGGTCCTGCTCGCCCGGCCCGTCTGCTCGCTGGCCCGGCTGGTCAGGGCCGGCATGATCGAGGCCCTTGCCGCGCCCTACACCGCCCACGCCGAGCGGTACGGAATCCCGGGCGCACGCGTCCGCTACGGGCACGCCCTGCCCAACGCCCTCGCACCCGCCACCCAGCAGCTCGCCCGCACCGTCGACTGGCTGCTGTGCGGCGTCATCGTCGTGGAGGCCCTCTACGTGATCCCCGGACTCGGCACCGTCCTGATGAACGCGGTGGCCGACCGCGACATCCCCGTCGTGCAGGGGCTGGCGGTCGTCTTCGGTCTCGCCACCGTCCTGCTCAACCTCGGATCCGACCTCGTCACCCACCGGCTCGCGCCGCGCTCGGCGGTGGCGGCGTGAAGCGGCTCCGCAGGTACGGACCCGGGGCGGCCCTCGCCACGCTTCCGCTCGGCCTCGCCCTGGCCGGGCCGTTCCTCGCGGGGGAGCCAACGGCCCGCTCCGCGTCCTTCACCCTCGGCGCCGGACACCCGCTCGGCACCGACTTCGTGGGCCGCGACGTCGTACAACAGGTGCTGCTCGGCGGACGGCCCGTGGTGGTCGTCGCGTTGGCGGCCACGGCTCTCGCGTACCTCGTCGCACTGCCGCTCGGACTGATCAGCGCGCTCACCCACCGGAGATGGCTGGAGGAAGTGCTGATGCGTCCGCCGGACGTTCTGCTGGCCGTTCCCTCGCTGCTCATGATCCTGCTGGTCGCCGCCGCCTTTCCGCCCGGTCCGGCCGGACTCGCGCTGCTGGTGGCCTTCGTCTCCGTCCCGGACGCCGCCCGCATTGTGCGCGCCGCAGCGGCGGAAGCGGCCTCCCGGCCCGCCGTCGAGGCGCTGCGGATGCAGGGGGAGAGCTGGTGGCGCATCGCCGTCGGCTACGTCGGGCGGTCCATCCTGCGGACTCTGGCCGCCGATGCGGGGATCCGTCTGACCGGGGTGCTCTACCTGGTGGCCACCGCGGCCTTCCTGGGCATCGGGGTCGCCCCGGACGCCTCCGACTGGGCCGTGATGGTGGACCGCAACCGCACCGGACTGCTGATCCAGCCCTGGGCGGTCGTCGTGCCGGCCCTGCTCATCGTGGCACTGACCATGGGCAGCAATCTGCTCGTCGACGCCGCCATGGCGAGCCGTGGCCCGCACCGGAAGGGCCGCCCCCGATGAAGGAGAACCCTGTGCTCGCCTGCGTCAAGGAACTGACCGTCGAGGTCGACGGGCGGACCCTCGTCGACCGGGTCTCGTTCCGGATCCGCCCCGGCGTCGTCACGGCCCTGGTGGGCGCGTCGGGGAGCGGCAAGACCACCACCGGACTCGCGCTGCTCGGTGAATTCCCCGCAGGAGCCCGGGTGACGGGCGAGGTGACCGCACACGGCACCCGGATCGGCTACGTCCCCCAGCACCCTGCTGCCGTCCTCAACCCCGCCCGCCGCACCGGGGCCCTCCTGCGCGACATGGCGAAGGCACAGGTGCGGGAGCTGCCCCGGGGCGAACGGCGTGCCGCGGCACGCCGACGCGTCGCCGACGCCCTCGCCGATGCCCAGCTCGACGCTGCGGACCACCTGCTGGAGCGCTATCCGCACCAGCTGTCCGGCGGCCAGCAGCAGCGTGTCGTGCTGGCGCAGGCGCTGCTCCTCGGTGCCCGCGTCATCGTCGCCGACGAACCCACCACCGGGCAGGACGCCCTGACGAAGCGTCGTGTCGTCGACCAGCTGGCAGCGGTCGCGAGGCGCGGCATCGCCGTGCTGCTGCTCAGCCACGACCTCGACGTCGTACGCGAACTGGCCGACGAGGTGCTGGTGATGCGCGGCGGCCGTGTGGTGGAGCGAGGAACGGCCCACCGGATCCTGGACGCCCCCGCGCACCCGTGGACCAGGGAGCTCCTCACCGGACCGAGGGCCCTGCCGTACGCCGACGCCGCGCGCATCGGCGCGGAGGTGCTGACGGTCCGCGGGCTCACGGCCCGGCACCGGACCGGCGGGACCCGCGGCCCCGTGCTGAACGTGGGCCGTCTCGACCTCCGCCGCGGCGAGTGCCTCGCCGTCGTCGGGCGCTCGGGCAGTGGCAAGACCACCCTCGGCCGCTGTCTCGCCGGCCTCCACCGGGACCACACGGGGCAGGTGCTCCTCGACGGCACGGCCCTGCCCCGCAGCCTGCGGAACCGCAGCCGTGAGCAGCTCGCCGCCGTGCAGTACGTCTTCCAGGACGCACGGGCCGCCTTCGACGAGCACCGGCCGGTCCTCGACCAGGTGGCGCGCACAGCGGTACGCCTGCACGGCACCGGGCACCGCGAGGCGACGACCGAGGCCCGGCGGGTGCTGACGGACCTCGGACTCGGCGACCGCCTCGTCCGCGGGCTCCCCGGCCGCCTCTCCGGCGGAGAACTCCAGCGCGCGGCCCTCGCCAGAGCGCTCCTCGCGCGGCCCCGGGTGCTGGTCTGCGACGAGATCACCTCGGGGCTCGACCCCGTGACGCGCCGCTCCCTGCTGGACCTGCTCGCCGCACTCGTCCGCCGCGAGGACGGTCCCGCCGTCGTGCTGATCACGCACGACCTCGACACCGCGGCGCCGGCGACCCGCGTGGTCGTGCTGGACGGCGGGGAAGTGGTCGAGGAGGGCCTCGCGGAACAGGTCCTGACCACTCCGCGGCACCCGTTCACCGTCTCCCTGCTCGATGCCTCACAGAGGGGGAGGACCGCCGCACGTCCCTGAAGCGGAATCCCGACCACCCGTACGGACGTACACTCGCCCCATGGGTGATACCGGCGTCACAGGGAAGTGCGTGCGCCAGGCCGCCCCCTGTGCGCCCACGAGCCGCCGCGTCGCCCTTCACGGACACGGCTAGCGGCCTTCAGCGCGGGCGTCCCCACTCGGGGCGGCGCCCGTCCCGTCTTTCCGCCGCTCTTCCGCACGTCACGCGAGCACGGCGCGCACCGCTCCACACCGCACACGCCCGACTTCACCACCGCTGCATCGGCGCACCGCCGTCGCGGCGTTCCGGCGACGGCCGCACCCCGGCTCGAGCCACCCCTCGAAGGGACCCACCTTGAAGCTGAGCGAGCTGCTGGCCGGACAGAACCACCACATCCTCCAGGGCGACCCGGAGAGGGCGCTCATCACTGCCGGTACGGCCTTCGACGCGGACCGGGTGGTGCCGGGATCGCTCTTCATCGCGGTGCCCGGCCACCTGGAGGGCGGGCCCGGCGCGGTCGCCCCCGCGCTCGCGCGGGGCGCGGCGGCGGTCGTCGTGGAGGCCGGCTGCGTGCTGCCCGCGGCGGCGGGGGACGTCTGTGTCGTGCAGGTCCCCGACACGCGGAGCATGGCCGCGGTCGCCGCCTCCCGCTACTACGGCGAGCCGGGGCGGCGGATGGACATGGTGGCGATCACCGGCACCAACGGGAAGACCTCCGTCTCGTACATGGTCGAGTCCGTGCTCAGGATCTCCGAGGGGGCGCGTGCCGGGGTCATCGGCACCGCAGGAAGCCGCATCGGCGACGAGCTGATCCCCATGCCCCGATCGGTGCTGACCACCCCGGAATCCCCCGACCTGCAGTACCTGCTGGGGTGCATGCGCGACCGCGGGGTGGGCACCGTGGTGCTGGAGGCGACGTCCATGGGGCTGCTCACGCACCGGGTCGACAGCACCTTCATCGACGTGGGGGTCTTCACCAACCTGAGCCAGGACCACCTGGACGACCACGGCACGATGGACAACTACCGGGACGCCAAACTCCGGCTCTTCCAGGGGCTGTGCCGGCAGGCCGTGGTCAACGCCGACGATCCGGTGGGCGCCCGCATCGGGGCGATGATGCCCGGCGCGGTGACCACCTACGCCCTCGACACCGAGGCCGACTACCGGGCCACCGACCTGGTCGTGGACGCCTCGGGCACACGGTTCACCCTGCACCACGACGGCCGCAAGTACCCCGCCGCGATCCCCGCTCCCGGCAGGTTCTCCGTGTCCAACGCCCTGGCCACGGTCGCGGCCTGCCACACCCTCGGGCACGACCTCGCGGGGCTGGTCGCCGCGCTCGAACGGATGCCGCAGATCCCGGGCAGGTTCGAACGCGTCACGACCGCCGGCGGAACCTCGGTGATCGTGGACTACGCGCACTCCCCGGACTCGCTGAACAAGGTGCTCGGCACGATCCGCGGCTTCGCCCGTTCCAAGGTCATCACCGTCTTCGGCTGCGGTGGCGACAGGGACACCACCAAGCGGGCCGAGATGGGGACGATCGCCGGGACCCACTCCGACCTGTGCGTCCTCACCTCGGACAACCCGCGCAACGAGGATCCCGAGGCGATCCTGGACCAGGTCGTCCCGGGCATCGAGGCGACCGGCACCCCGTACGAACGCCTCACCGACCGCCGCAGGGCCATCGAGTTCGCCCTGTCTGCAGCCGGGCCGGACGACATCGTCCTGATCGCCGGAAAGGGAAGCGAGCCCTACCAGATCGTCGGTGACGCGCTGCTGCCCTTCAGCGACGTTGCCACCGTACGGGAACTCGGCGATACCCGAGCCGCGCGGACTCAGCCCGCTCTGCGGTAGGTCAGGGCGAAGTCGTGCTCCCACTCGCCGCCGTCGAAACGGACCTCCCAGGTACCGGCGATGGTGTTCCCGTCCTCGCTGAACGTGCCGGTGAACCGCTGGCGGAAGTCCAGAGGGGTGAAGTCGGGTGACTCCCGGGTGAGCGTCCACACCCTGCCGTCGAAGGTCATGGCGTACAGGCGGGCCACGCCACGGGAGTCGAAGTAGTGCTGCGTGTACGTGGCGTTCCCCGGGTCGGCTCGGACGACCATCAGGCCGTCCGGCGCCTCGGGCACGGGGATCTCGGTGCGCTGCACCAGAACCTGGCCGTCCAGGGCCCATTCGAACCAGGTGCGCGCCCCGGCCCCGTCCCCCTCGGGGCCGGGCACAGGCGATCGGCCGTCGGGGAACCTGGGCTCCAGGGTCCACTCACCGACGAACACATCGAGGCGCGCCAGCACCTCTGCTCTGCCCACGGTCATGACGATCACTCCGCTCCGACGCAGTGCGTCCTCGTGTCTCCTACGGGTACCGCCCGCGGCCGTCCGGCAGTCACTCCGGCCACGGCGAATCGAGGACGCTGCGCACGAAGTCCTGGCGTTCGAAGCCGGGCACGTAGTGCTGGAGCACATCGGCCTTGACGTTGCCGAACGCCGTTTCCGGCTTCGGGCGGATGCCGTCGGTGAACGCCGCGAGGATCCGCCGCTTGAAGTCCGGGCGCGGATGGAGCGCCACGATCGCGGCCCGGTCGGCTTCGGAGAAGTCCTCGTAGCCGATGCCGAGGACGTCGTACTCCACACCCGCGGACACCAGCGCCACCTCGGGCTCCATGAAGGCGGGGATGCCCGGTGTGGTGTGCAGGGCGATGGCCGTCCACACCCGCCGCACGCTGTCCTCGGGCACCCCGCGGGACTGCAGGAAGCGGCGGGCCTCGTCCGCACTGTCCACCTCGAAGCGCCGGCCACTCGTGCGGAAGCGCTTCCCGAGCCCCAGGTCGTGGAACATGGCGCCGATGTACAGGAGCTCCGGATCGAAGGAGAGATCACGTCGGCGGCCCTGAAGGGCGCCGAAGAGATAGACCCGGTGCGAGTGGTGGTAGACGAGATCGTCGGTGGTGTCGCGGACGAGCTCGGTCGCCTCGACCGCGAGGCTCGTGTCCGGCACATGTACGCCGGACGCCTGGGACGGACCGGTTGTCATCGTGTCACCGAGCTTCCTGTGCGACTGGTCGGGAAGGGTGCCTCAAGCATCCGTGCTCCGGGGCGGAGGCCGGGGCCGACAGGCCGTGGATCCCCCGACTGATTCACATCGAGGACGCGTGAGTCGATGCCCTTCAGGTGTTGGCCGGGACCGCCCCGCCGGTGTGAGGCTGGCACCGGCGCCCCGGCAGGGGGCGGAACCGGGGGAGTGGGAATGAGAGTGTTCACGACGCGGACCGGAGCGGTCGCGGGGCGGCCGGCGCCGCGGGACCCGGGAGTCGTGGTGCTCCGCGGAATCCCCTATGCGGCAGCGCCGTTCGGTGCGGGCAGGTTCCGGGCTCCCCGCCCCGCCGCCTCCTGGGACGGAGTCCGGGACTGCGACGAGTTCGGGCCCGTCGCCCCGCAGGCGGCCGAGCTGCCCGGATCGCCGGTCTGGTCCCCGGCGGACGAGGACATCCTCAGCCTCAACATCTGGACGCCGGGCGGGAGCGGGGACGCGCTCCCCGTGCTGGTCTGGATCCATGGGGGCGCCTTCGTCTTCGGCTCCTCGGCCCAGCCGGACTTCGACGGCACTGCCCTGGCCGGCCGGGGCCTCGTGGTCGTCACGCTCAACTACCGCCTGGGCTTCGAGGGATTCGGCCATGTTCCGTCCACCGGTGGCGCGGAGCCCTGTCCGGACAACCGGGGGCTGCTCGACCAGATCGCCGCGCTCCGGTGGGTGCGGGACGAGATCGCCGCCTTCGGGGGCGACCCCGGCCGTGTCACCGTGGCGGGGCAGTCCTCCGGAGCGACCTCGGTGGCCTGTCTGATGGCGATGGAGGCCGCGCGCGGCCTGTTCCGCCGTGCCGTCCTGCACAGTGCCGTGAACGCCTGCGCCATCCCGGAATCGGCGGCCCTCACCACAGCGGAGGTAGCCGCGGCGGCCGGGGTTCCCGCCACGCACGACGGATTGGTGTCCGCCTCCCCCAAAGAGCTCGTCGACGCCTCGGACCAGGTGGCCGAGAACTACCGGAGCGACCCCGGATCGGGGCGGCGCCACTACGATCCGGCGATCTACGGACCCGTGGCCGGCGTGTCCGGCCTGCCCCTGGACCCCCTCACGGCGTGCGGAGCGGGTGCCGGTCGAGAGGTGGACCTGATGGTCTGCCACACCGCGGAGGAGTACTGGCTGCTCGATGCGGTGGGCAGCTGCGCGAAGGTCACGACCGAGGAGCAGCTCGCCGTGTTCGCCTCCGACCACCGGCTCCCGGGATCCCTCCCGGCCGCCTACCGGGCCCTGATGCCCGGGGCCTCCGTGAACGAGCTCTACCTTGCTCTGTACGGGGACATGCTGTTCGGCGAGTACAGCAGCAGGCTGGCGGAGTCCCACGCGCGGGCAGGCGGCAGGACCTACCTCTCCCGCTTCGTCCGGCAGCGCGACGGCCGTGGGGAGCGGGTCAGGGCGTGGCACTGCGCGGACATCCCGTTCGCCTTCGGCAACGTGGACGACGAGAACGTCCACTTCCTCATGGGAGGGCCTCCGAGCGCCGCCGACCGCGACCTCGCAGGGCGGATGACGCACGCCTGGGCGGAATTCGCCGCGACCGGTGACCCTGGCTGGCCGCAGGCCTCATCCGGTGGGGCCGTACGGATCTGGGACACCTCGCCCGAGGGAGGCGGCAGCCGGTGGGACGCCTTCCGGGCGCCCTGGCGGGCTGCCGGTCTCCCGCTTCTCGCACCCTGATCCCGCGGCGCGGCCCGTGAACCTGCCTGGGGTGTCATTGGCATGGACCTGCCTGTCGAACTGGACTACAGTCCGGAGCGGCACTTCTGAGAGCGCTCTCAGACGGCTCTCGGATGCTTCCTGTTCCACCCCCACGATGCTGGAACAACAGAAGGGGCACTCCCTTGAGACACACGACTATGGTGCGGACGGGTCTCTCCGCACTGCTCATCATGGGCACCTGGGCGGCCGTCGGTCCGATCCAGGCCTCCGCGGCGGACTCCCCCTCCTCCGCCGGACCCCAGGCTTCCGCAGGCATCATCACGGCCATGCAGCGGGACCTCGGACTGACGAAGAGCCAGGCCGAGACACGGCTCACCGCGGAGAAGGCGGCAACGTCCCTTCAGGGAAAGGCGCGTAGCGCTGCCGGATCCTCGTTCGCCGGTTCCTGGTTCGACGCGGAGAGCGGCCGGCTCACGGTCGCCGTCACGGACGGCGCCAAGGCCGGCGACGTCCGCGCGGCCGGCGCGCGGGTCCAGGTGGTCGACCACACCGAGCGGGAGCTCGACGCCACCAAGAAGCGGCTGGACGCACTCTCCGCGCCCAGCGGCGTCAGCAGCTGGCACGTCGACCCCAGGGCGAACAGCGTTGTCGTGAACGTCGTCGCCTCCGAGCAAGGTGACAACGATGTCCGCGCTTTCGTCGCCAAGGCGCGCGAGGCGGGCCCCGTGACGGTGGAGCAGACAGCCGAGGTCCCGCAGACCTTCGCGGCGGGGACGGTCGGCGGCGACCCGTACTACACCGGCAACGTGCGCTGTTCCATAGGCTTCTCGGTGCACGGCGGCTTCGTCACGGCCGGCCACTGCGGCCAGGCCGGCGGAGCGGTCAGGGGTTGGGACGGCTCGGCCATCGGCTCGTTCCAGGGCTCGTCCTTCCCCGAGAACGACTACGCCTGGGTGAATGTGGGCAGCGGCTGGTGGACCGTCCCGGTGGTCCTGGGCTGGGGCACCGTCTCCGACCAGCTGGTCCGCGGCTCCAACGAGGCGCCGATCGGCGCCTCGATCTGCCGCTCCGGCTCCACCAGCCACTGGCACTGCGGCAACGTGCTCGCCAAGAACGAGACCGTGAACTACAGCCAGGGCGCCGTCCGCCAGATGACCAAGACCAGCGTGTGCGCCGAACCGGGTGACTCCGGCGGCTCGTTCATCAGCGGCGACCAGGCACAGGGCGTCACGTCCGGCGGCTGGGGCAACTGCAGCAGCGGCGGCGAGACGTGGCACCAGCCCATCAACGAGATCCTCAACCGCTACGGGCTGACCCTCCACACGGCCTGACCGACGACCCCGCCGTGTCCGTGTGATCCGGCGGAATTGCGACCGGTCTGCTGCGGCAGCAGGGTGGCCCCCTGCCGCAGCAGACCTCGGCCGCTCCGGCCGGTCGTGCGGGCGGGCCGCGATCGCGCCCGCACGGCCGCCCGAGGTCCCCGCCCGCAGGAGCGCAGCCCCCCGGCGTCGGCCGCTGCCCGCCGGAGGCCATCGACACACGGAGATTCGACGGGTCGCCCCAGCGGGCAGCCGACGGCCACCTGTCCGAGCTGTCGGTGGCACTCCGCACGCCGCGATGCGGCACGAGGTGATGCCCGCTCACCCGGCCGAAGCCCATTCTGAGGGTGCCGGGTGCCGGGTGCCGGGTGCCGGGTGCACAGGTGCGCGGGTGCACGGACGCGTCGAGGCGGAGGGCCTGTCGGACCGGTGCGCGACGCTCTGAGAGTGACCTGGGATCCGCGGCGATGCGCGCCGACCGGATGGGCGTCTCCACGAGTTCGGGGCGCTGATGGCCTTACGCACGGAGCATTGGGGCGATCCGCGGGGGAGCCGGCATCGACCACGTCCCTGTGCGCCCCGCGGGCATGTCGTCCTCGGTGGCATCGAGAGCCCGGTGTGCTGAGACGCCGAGCGGGAGAGCGCCTTCCTCCGCCTCCACCCTTGCTGCGGGGCACGCTTGCACGCCTGTCCCGGGCCGGGCGGCTGCCTGCCTGCGGCCCCTGCCCACCGGTCACGCCCCTTCCCGTGGTCGCCGGGGCCTCCGTCCTCGGGCGGCGTCTTCCCGGACCGGGCGCTCATCCAGCGGATCGCCGAACGCGACGTGACCGGGTGTCGGCCCCGTCTCCGTAGGCAGCTCCCCAACTGGCCTCGCGCGGCGCGTCGTTCATCAACTATTGACATGTTCTCAGCAGCGGCGTAACACTGGCACCGTTTGGGAGAGCGCTCTCCCAGACTCGTACGACGCACCGCCCGGCTTCACTCTCCCCCCACCGCGCACCCGAGGTGCGCGGACGCAGAGCGGCATGGAGGCCCTCATGGCCGAAAGATTCAGCAGAACTTCCCTGGTGTCCGCGCTTGTCGTCGCCACCGCCCTGGCCCTGGTCGTGATGGGGTTCACCGCGATCACCCGCGCCGGTGCCCCGACGGCCGGCGCGGCTCCGACGGCGGCCGGTGAGCCGGCCGCGGCCTCACACGTCATGCAGGGAACGCAGCAGCAGATGCAGGGCCACGCCATGGCGGCGGCCGACCCCGTCCCTTCGGGTGACGACCCCGACGGTGACGGCTACATCCCGGCGGACCCGCCGGTCACCGGGGTGACGCCGTCCACCGAGATCCCGCCCCACCGGTACTTCCACGAGTTCCAGGCGAACTGCTCGGTCAACCACACCGGCTCGGTCGACCCGATCGTCTACCCCGGTCAGACCGGCAAGTCCCACAACCACACGTTCATGGGGAACGACACCACGAACGAGAGCAGCACCACCGCCTCGCTCGGTGCGGGCGGCACCGCCTGCAAGGCCCCCGGCGACCTGTCCGCGTACTGGATGCCGACGCTCTACGACGGAGACCGGGAGATCCGCCCGGTCGGCCCGCAGACCATCTACTACAAGGCGGGTGTCACCGACTACCGCACCGTGCGGCCCTTCCCCGAGGGGCTGCGCTTCGTCGTCGGCAGCCCGACGCAGACGGCCGAGGAGTTCCGTGACCACCCGGGCATGGTCGAGGGTTACGAGTGCGGTGAGAGCTACCACAACTACGAGTTCCCGGCGAGCTGCCCGACCAGTCAGGACACGCAGCTGAACCTCCGCATGCAGGCGCCCAGTTGCTGGGACGGAAAGAATCTCGACACTCCGGACCACAAGGCCCACATGGCGTATCCCGTCGTGACGGGGGCCAACCAGGACGTCTGCCCGGCCAGTCATCCCGTCGCGCTGCCGATGATCGAGTTCAAGATGGCCTGGCCGGTCAACGGCGACATGTCGCAGGTGAGGCTGGCCAGCGGTACGGGCCACTCCTTCCACTACGACTTCTTCAACGCCTGGGACGCCCCCACGCTGAACGCCATGGTCGGCCACTGCATCGTGGGCGGTCTTCAGTGCGACGCCCGGGGCTACGACCAGAACAACCCCGGCGAGGGTGCCGCCCTCGACGAGAACTACGAACTTCCCTGACCCTCCGTGTCTCTCCCTCGTGGGCGTCTCGCGCCCGCGTGGGAGAGCGCTCTCCCATACCTCCCCCACGAGGAGCTGCATCCCCCCATGAAACTGCTACGTCCCACCCACTCGGTCCGCGGTCGCACACGGACGACAGCACGCCTCGCCGTTGCCGCGCTCGTCGTGGCCGGAGCCGCCGCCCTGCCCGTCCCCGCCGCTCAGGCTGCCGGGAGCGTGGTGAAGGTCGAGGGCTCCCAGGGCGCCTGGAAGCTGACCGTCGACGGTTCGCCCTACACGGTGAAGGGACTGACCTGGGGCCCGTCGGTCGCCGATGCCGGGAAGTACATGCCGGACGTCAAGTCGATGGGTGTCAACACGATCCGGACCTGGGGCACCGACGCCACCACGAAACCCCTGCTGGACAGTGCGGCCGAGCACGGCATCAAGGTCGTCGCCGGCTTCTGGCTCCAGCCCGGCGGTGGCCCCGGGAGCGGCGGGTGTGTCGACTACCTGACGGACACCGCATACAAGAACGACATGCTCGCCGAATTCCCCAAGTGGGTGGAGACCTACAAGGACCACCCCGGTGTCCTGATGTGGAACGTGGGCAACGAGTCCGTGCTCGGACTGCAGAACTGCTACAGCGGTGACGCACTGGAGCAGCAGCGCAACGCGTACACGACCCTCGTGAACGACATCACCAAGAAGATCCACGCCGTCGACGCCAACCACCCGGTCACCTCGACCGACGCGTGGACCGGAGCCTGGCCCTATTACAAGAAGAACGCACCCGATCTCGACCTCTACGCGGTGAACTCCTACGGCGCCGTCTGCGACATCCGCAAGACCTGGGAGGACGGGGATTTCGACAAGCCCTACATCGTGACCGAGGGCGGCCCGGCGGGCGAGTGGGAGGTACCCGACGACGCCAACGGGGTACCTGACGAGCCCACGGACGTCGCCAAGGCCGACGGCTACAGCAGGGCGTGGCAGTGCGTCACCGGGCACACCGGCGTGGCGCTGGGTGCGACGCTGTTCCACTACGGCACGGAGTACGACTTCGGCGGCGTCTGGTTCAACCTGCTCCCGGCGGGTCAGAAGCGACTCTCGTACTACGCGGTGAAGAAGGCGTACGGGGCGAGCACCTCGGGCGACAACACACCGCCGGTGATCACCGGAATGAGCGTGGACAATGCCCCGGCCGTCCAGGCGGGCAAGCCGTTCACCCTGAAAGCGTCGGTCTCCGACCCCGACGGTGACCCGCTCACGCACCAGGTGCTGTTCGGCAGCAAGTACGTGGACGACAGCGGGCAGCTCAACGACGCGCGGTTCACGGACAAGGGCAACGGCACCTTCGAGGTGACCGCGCCCGACCGCCTCGGTGTGTGGAAGGTGTACCTGAAGAGCTCGGACGGCAAGGGCAACGTCGGCATCGAGACGAAGTCCTTCCAGGTCGTCCCGCCCGAGGTCGGCGGCACGAACGTGGCGGCGGGCAAGCCGGCCACCGCGTCGACCTACCAGCCGGACGGCACCGGCTGCCCCTGCCTGGCGGGCAACGCCGTCGACGGGTCGTTCGACACCCGCTGGGCCAGCGACTGGGCCGACCAGCAGTGGCTCCAGGTGGACCTCGGAGCGAAGACCGCGTTCCACCATGTGCAGCTCGCCTGGGAGACCGCGTACGCCAAGGGATACACCGTGCAGACCTCGGACGACGGCCAGGACTGGACTACCGTCCACACCGTCACCGAGGGCAACGGCGGCATCGACGACATCGACGTCACGGGTGAGGCGCGCTACGTGCGGGTGAACACCTCCGTACGCGGCACACCCTGGGGCTACTCGCTCCACGAGTTCGGCATCTACCGGAGCTGACCGCTCGCAGAACCCGCCGCACCGTCCCACTCCCCGCCGTCGGTGCGACAGGAAGGTCCGCGGCGGACCACGGACCCCCGTGGACCGCCGCGGACTCGTGCGCGCACGCACAGGAGACAGGACCTCCTGTGCGTGCGCGCACAGCAAGCAGGGCCTCGCGGGCAGGCGGTCGTGCCGGTGAGGCCGTGTCACCCGGCCGAGGACATCGTCCCGCCGCCCCGCAGTTCCGCGTTCACCCGGAACGGTGTGCTCCGCGGTGCGCGGACCGCCAGCGTCGGGCCCTCGGCCGCTCCGCTTACGGAGCCCTCCACCTCGATCCGCTCCACGGCACGGCTCCCGGCGGCGAGCACGTACCAGGCTCCGGCCGGCGACCTCCAGTGGGTGCCGGCGACCACGTGCTGGCCGAAACGGCTGCACAGGGCCGTGTTCCTGCGGTCGGACACCACCTCTGCCCGCGCGGTGGGGGACACGGCCGGCTGGACGAACTGGACGAGGACCCGGCCGGGCCCGCTCCACGTGTCCGCCCTGGTGCACACCCAGTCCGCACGCGAACGGGTGCCGGGCAGCGGCTGCTCCGCGAACTGCCAGTTGTTGACCGCTCTGACCCCGGAGTGACGCATGCCCTCCAGCGAACAGGCAGTGCGCGCCCAGCCGGTCAGGGCCTCGGGCCCCGTCGCCTCGCGCGGCTGCCTGGCCGGAGCACCGGCTCCGGGCTTGGGTGTGTGCGTGAGGTGCACCGGGGCGAGGTCACCGAGGTCCGTGACGAGGAACGAGTGCTTCTCCACGATCTTCTCCGACGACCGCAACTGCATCACCGGCCAGGACAGGCATCCGCCTCCCTCCGCCGGGCGGGGCACCTCAGCCGTGACCCCGTCCCCGTCCACGCCCAGGGCGCGTGCCGGGGTGTCGGGGGCGAGCAGGTCGCGCGTCGTCGACTCCGCCACCCAGGGTGCCAGGAGATACCGGGCCGACGCGGTGGTACGGCTGACGACGAGCGCGGCTGCCGTGGTGACGTCGGCGTCGTCGACCCGGGCGAAGTCCAGGGCGGGAGAGCCCTTCCCGGACAGAGGCTCGGCGTACCGGACGACACGTACCCCTCCGTCGTGGAACAGCACCACTGCCTCGCCGCCCAGTTCGCCCGCGAACAGCAGCCGCGGGGGCTGGGTCGGGGGTACGACAGCGGTGCCGGGGGTGGTCGTGACGGCGGCGTCCGCCGGGGGCCCGGCCCAGCTGCCGAGCGCCCGCTCCAGCAGCTCCCGGTCGTCGGTCCGGCCGCCCCGTGGCGGCCAGGCGCTGAAGTCCACGCGCGACGTGTCCGCCCACTGTCCCGGCCGGGTCCGCAGCAGGGCCGCGGGATCGAGGGCACCGTCCGGGACGGTCCCGCGCAGGACCGGGACCGGAGGCAGGGCGTCGCCGGTGCCGGTGCCGGCGTCGGCCGAGAGGGCGAGGCCGCCGCCCGCCACCGTGAGGAGCACCAGGGCGGCCGCGCCCGCCCGCACCCTGTGACGGCGTCGCAGCAGGTCGCTGGGGCGAGTCTGTACGGTGCACGGATCGAACTCGTCCGACCCCAGCATGCGCCGGACCCGGTCGTGGTCGCTCCCGGCGACGTGTGCGGCGGCGCGCAGGGACTCGGCAGGGTCGGTCACGCCCGCCCCGGTCAGCAGGGCCCGGGTGGCGTCGTCGGACAGCGACTCCAGCAGGCGCAGGCCCAGGGCCGCACGCACGGGAGCCGGAACGTCCGCCAGGGCGCGGTCCAGGGCGAATTCGTCCATCCCGCCCGCGCGGGGGAAGAGCCGGAGACCGCGTACGACCGGTACCGACGGGCGCAGCGCGGCCGGGGAGGGCGCCCGCCCCGGCCACCACCGGGGCTTCCGCTCGTAGGCCAGCGCGATGCGGACGACCCGCAGGCGCACCCCGGCGTACGCGGGCGTGTGCGGACCGTCGCTCGCAGGCGTGGAGTCGCCGGACCGCTGGGCGGGAACGGTTTCCGTGCCCGTTCCGGGTGCCGGGTGTGCGTCGCCGTGCAGGGCCCGCTGCACCGCGGCGTGCGCGGCGAGCACCCGCCGGTGCCGGCCGAGGGACGGCGGCAGAGTGAGGTAGGCCAGGCGGACGAGGCGCGGGTAGTGCTCGACGAGGGCGGCCTCGGCCTCCTTCACGTCAGGGCGTGCGCCGTGACCGAGGATGCGAAGCGGCGAGGGATGGAGCGGCATGGGGGTGGTGCCTTCCGAGCCGTGGGCAGAGAACCGTCACTCCGGCAAACGAGCCAATCGTGTGACGGTCACATCGGTCTCGTCGCCGACGCGCACCGCCCACAGTTTCCCGCACCGGACGACCCGGCCCACAGCCCTCCGAGCGCACGTCCCACCCGGCGGTTCCCGGCCGCGAGCCGGACCCTGCTCCCTCGCCCGTGCTAGAGGGGCCCCTCCGACCCCTCCGGCCCCTCCGATCCCTCAGGGCCCTCGTCGCCCGAGCTCAACTCCTCGGCCCGCAGGGCCAGATCCTGCAGCACATCGGCAGAGGTCACGTCCTCCTGCCCGGAGTCGTGGATCTGGGCGAGCGCGATGAAGGCCAGAGTGAACGCACCGACCAGCTGTTCGACAGCTCCGCCGACCTCGCGCCCCACGAGGGCGGCCATCTCCTCGACGGTGGCGTCGGAGGGGATGGCGATGTGCGGCATCGTCTCGTTGAGCAGTGTCGTCACCATGTTCCCGCCGGCGTCCGGGTCGCCTCCGCCGTCGTCCTCCTCGGCGTGGCGCTGCATCTCGCCCGCCTCCGTGAGGATGCCGATCACTCGCTTGAGGACTTCGCTCTGCTCCATACGGCGAGCATAAGCGCCGGACCTCCCGCGTCTGATCGCCCACCGGTCGTGTGCCGAACCGGCAGAGCCCCCGGACACCCGGCAGGTGGGCTGCGGGGCCGGGGGCTGTGCCGTTCGGCAGGGGAGGGGCTCAGGCCGTCTCGAGCGGCCTGCCGGCCGAGAGTTCGCGGATCAGCTCCGCGTAGCGCCGCCCGCTGCTCTTCACGGTGCGGCGCTGGGTCGCGTAGTCGACGTGGACCAGACCGAAGCGCTTGTCGTAGCCGTACGCCCACTCGAAGTTGTCCAGGAGCGACCAGGCGAAGTAGCCGGCCAGCGGCGCACCCCTGCGGACGGCGCGGGCACAGGCGGCCAGGTGCTCCTCCAGGTAGCGGGTGCGCTCGGGGTCGTGCACCGAGCCGTCGGCCAGGACCACGTCCTGGTAGGCCGAGCCGTTCTCGGTGACGTAGATCCGCTGGGCGCCGTACTCCTCGGTGAGGCGCATCAGCAGCTGTTCCAGGCCCTCGGAGTGGACCTCCCAGTCCATGTGGGTGTGCCGGGCGCCGGGCAGGTGGATCTGCCGGGCGTGGGGGACCGGCCCGCGACCGTCCGCCGTGACGATCTGGCGGAAGTAGTAGTTCAGACCGAGCCAGTCCAGCGGTGCCGCGATGGTCTCCAGGTCGCCCGGCCGCACGGGCAGTTCGACGCCGTACAGGTCGAGCATGTCCTGCGGGTAGCCGCGGCCGTGGATGGGGTCCAGCCACCAGCGGTTGATGTGGCCGTCGGCGCGTACGGCGGCGGCGAGGTCGGCCTCGCTCCCGCTCGCGGGCTCGATCGGGCTGAGGTTGTTGACGATGCCGACACGGGCGTCCGGGGACTGGGCCCGGATCGCCTGCACGGCGAGACCGTGGCCGAGGTGCAGGTGGTACGAGGCGCGGACGGCAGCCGTGAGGTCGGTCAGACCCGGCGCCATCTTTCCCTCCAGATGGCCGATCCAGGCCGAGCAGAGCGGCTCGTTGAGCGTCGCCCAGTCCTTCACCCGGTCGCCGAGACGCTCGACGACGACGGAGGCGTACGCCGCGAAGTGCTCGGCCGTCTCACGGACGGTCCAGCCGCCCCGCTCCTGGAGGGCCTGGGGCAGATCCCAGTGGTACAGGGTGGCGAACGGGGTGACGCCGGCCTCCAGGAGGCCGTCGACCAGCCGGTCGTAGAAGTCGAGACCGGCCTTGTTCACCGGGCCGTCGCCGCCGGGCACGACGCGGGGCCAGGCGACCGAGAAGCGGTAGGCGTCGACCCCGAGCTGCTTCATCAGGCCGATGTCCTCGGGGACCCGGTGGTAGTGGTCGCAGGCCACGTCACCGGTGTCACCGTTGTCGACGGCGCCCGGGGTGCGGGAGAAGGTGTCCCAGATCGAGGGGGCGCGGCCGTCCTCCGCCACCGCTCCCTCGATCTGGTACGCGGCCGTGGCGACACCCCAGGTGAAGTCGGCCGGGAGGCCGGTGAGGTCGTTCACTGACTTCCTTTTCCTGTGGGTCACTTGACGGCTCCCGCGGTCAGGCCGGCGACGAGATAGCGCTGCAGGAGCAGGAATCCCGCGACGACCGGCACGCTGACGACGAGCGAGGCGGCCATGACCTGGTTCCAGTACACGTCGTTCTGGGTGGCGTAGCCCTGCAGACCGACCGCCAGGGTGCGGGTGGCGTCGTTCGTCATGACGGAGGCGAACATCACCTCGCCCCAGGCCGTCATGAACGCGTACACGGAGACGGCGACGATCCCGGGGACCGCGGCCGGCACGACGACGCGGAACAGGGCACGCACCGGACCGCAGCCGTCCACCATGGCGGCCTCGTCGAGATCCCTCGGGATGGAGTCGAAGTAGCCGATCAGCATCCAGATGGAGAAGGGCAGCGAGAACGTCAGGTAGGTGAGGATCAGTCCGCCCCGCGAGCCGTACAGGGCCAGTCCGGTGCTGTTGCCGATGTTGACGAAGATCAGGAACAGCGGCAGGAGGAAGAGGATCCCCGGGAACATCTGCGTGGAGAGGACCGTGACGGTGAAGACCCGCTTGCCGCGGAAGTTGTAGCGGCTCACGGCATAGGCCGAGAACACCGCGATGATCACCGAGAACACCGTCGCCGCACCCGCCACGATCAGCGAGTTCACGAAGTACTTGGCGAGCGGGACCGTCTCCCAGATGTCGAAGTACGGCTGGATCGTCAGCTCGTCCGGGATCCACTGGAACTTGCCCGACACGTCCTGGAGCGGCTTCAGGGAACTGCTGACCATGACGTAGACCGGCAGCAGGACGAAGCCCGCGAGCAGGGTCAGGACGATGCGGCGGGTCCAGAGGAAGGACTGCGGCGCGGCCATGGGTGACCGGGCGGCACGTGAGCGGGCGCTGCTAGGCACGGGCACCCTTCCTTCCGCGGGAGGTGAAGAACAGGTAGACGGCCGTCACGACCAGGAGGAAGAGCAGCAGCAGCACGGACATCGCGGAGCCGGTGCCGAAGTTCCAGGTCACGAAGGACGACTGGTAGATGTGGATCGAGATGAGGTCCGCGTTCTCGGGTGCGGACTTCCCGAACAGGACGTACGGCGTGTTGAAGTCGTTGAACGTCCACAGGAACAGCACGAGCACCAGGACCTGGTTGACGGGCCGCAGCGAGGGCATCGTGATCTTGCGGATCTGCTGCCAGATGCCGGCACCGTCGATCGAGGCGGCTTCGTACAGCTCGCGGGGGATGTTCTGGAGCGCGGCCATCAGCATCAGGAAGGCGAAGGGCCAGCCCTTCCAGACCGAGACGATGATCAGCGCGTAGATGCTGTTGTCGCCGATCAGCCAGAAGGACGGCTGGTCGGTCAGGCCCAGCTGGTCGTGCAGGACGTGGTTGATCAGCCCGTTGTCCCGCTGGAACATGAACGCCCAGGTGATGACCGCCGCGTAGACGGGCAGGGCGTACGGGACGAGGAAGACGGCCCGCAGGATGCCCCGGCCCCGGAAGTTCTCCTGGAGCATGATCGCCGCGGCGACCCCGAGCAGCCAGGAGAGGCCCACGGCGAAGAACGTGAAGACGCAGGTGACGAAGAAGGAATGGAGCAGGGCCTCACCGATCGGGGCGTCGACGTCGACGGCGATCCGGTAGTTGTCCAGGCCGGTCCAGGGCGCCGCTCCCCAGTTGCTGATGAAGAACTGGGTGAGCTGGCGGAAGCTCATCACGATGCCGACGATCATCGGAATCAGGTGGATGAGGAGTTCGAGCAGGACGGCCGGGAGGAGCAGGAGATAGGGCAGTCCGCCGCGGCGGATCCGGTCGGGGATGCGCGGCAGTCTCCGCCGCGCATCCCCGCTGCCCCGGCTCGTACCCCTGGTCGACTTGTCGACTCCGGGGTCCGTGGTCACGGTGGCGGTCATGAAGAGAGCCTCACTGCTGCATCGTCTGCTGGGCCTTTTCGAGGCGCGCCTTGACTGATTCGGTGGTCACGGGCTTGCCGGCCGCGGCATCCGCGAACAGCTCCTTGACCGCGGTGCCCACGGCCGTCTCGAACTGCGACTCGTTCGGCACCTGGGGCAGCGGAGCCGCGCTGGTGGCGAGGGTGTCGCGCAGGACCTTCAGGTCCGGTGCGGCGAAGGCGGGGTCCGACTGGGCGGCCTTGACCGGCGGGATGGAGCCGTAGGTCTTGCAGAGGATCTTCTGCTCGGCGTCGCTCGTCATGAACTTGACGAACTTCTTGGCGCCGTCGATGTTCTTGGTGTTCTTGAAGACCGCCATGTTGATGCCCGCCACCATGGAGTTGGTCTGCTTGCCCTGGCCCGGCGCACCGGCAGGGACGGGGACGGGAGCCACGCCCCAGTCCTCCGGCTTCATGCCCTGGGCGGCGAAGGTGGTGGCGGCGGCCTGCCACAGGACCATGGCCGTCCTGCCCTTGGCGAAGTCCGTCAGCGACTGGTTCTGCGCGTACTCCGCGTTGCCAGGAGCGATGATCTTGTCCTTGGCCATGAAGTCGATGTACTGCTTCACCGCGGCGACGGCGCCGTCCGAGGTGAAGTCGGCCTTGCCCTGCTCGTCGAAGAAGTCCGCGCTGTGCTGCTGGCCCAGGACGAAGGTCTGGTGGATGTTGTTGGAGAGGTTGGACCCCTCCGCGCCGAGGGCCCACTTGCCGTCCTTGGACAGCTTCTTGCCGTCCTTGACGAGCTGGTCCCAGGTGGCCGGCGGGGTGGTGATGCCCGCGTCGGCGAACATCTTCTTGTTGTAGTACAGCGCGTACGACAGCGAGTAGAGCGGCACCGCGGCCGGGGGCTCGCCCTCCTTGCCCGCCGAGGCGACCGCCGAGTCGATGAAGCGGTCACGGCCGCCGATCGCCTCGAAGTTCTTGTCGTCCCACGGGAGCAGCGCGCCGGTGGCCTGGAGCGAGGCCGACCAGGTGTTGCCGATGTTCAGCACGTCCGGGCCCTGACCCGACGAGGTGGCGGCGAGGATCCGGTTCAGCAGGTCGGCCCAGGGGACGACCTCCAGCTTCACCTTGATCCCGGTCTCCTTCTCGAACTTCTTCAGCTCGGGAGTGAGGATCTTCTTGTCGGCCTCGATGCTCGGGCCCTGGTTGGACGCCCAGTACGTGAGGGTCTTCGGCGCTTCGTTGCTGCCGCCGTCCGTCGAGGTCCCGCCCCCGCAGCCGGTGACTCCGGCGGCGACGGATATGGCGAGGGTGACTGCTGCTGCGGCTCTGAGGTGACGCATGAAAGGTGGCCCCTTTCCGGGGAGGGCGGCGTTCGGGATCCGAACGTCCCTCCCGCTCTTAATTTAAGATGTGATTTAAGAGGTGAAGAAAGTGCGCGTCAAGTGCCGCGACCGGGGTATGTTGCCGGGACGAAGGGAGCAACATGGCTGAGCGCAGCAGACGGACCGTGCGTGACCTGCGAAGGGGCAATCGGGCGCGGGTATTGCAACGGTTGTATTTCGACGGCCCGCTGAGCCGTCAGGAGCTGGGGCCCGCGACCGGCCTGAGTTCGGGGTCCATCAGCAATGTGGTCGCCGAACTGGCCTCGGAAGGCCTGCTGGAGGAGGCGGGCGTCGTCGACTCCGACGGCGGCCGTCCTCGCACCCTGCTCCGGATCGCCCCGGCCGGAGGGCTGTTCGTGGGCATCGACATCGGTGAGACCAGGGTCCGCGTCGAGCTGTTCGATCTCTCGCTGGCGGAACTGGCCCGCACCGACCGCCTGCTGGCCCAGCACGGATACGACGTCGAGCGCATCGTGGGCCATGTCCGTACGGGGGTCGCCGACGTGCTGCGCGACGCGGGTGCCGATCCGGGCATGCTGCTCGGCATCGGTATCGGTGTGCCCGGCATCATCGAACGCGACGCCCCAGAGGCCTCGGGAGGCCCGGGCGCCGTCGTACACGGTCAGACCATCGGCTGGGGAGCCGTCCCCTTCGAGCGGCTGCTCCGCGAAGTCGTGGACGTGCCGCCCGAGGTGCCGTTCTTCATCGACAACGGCGCCAAGACGCTGGGGCAGGCCGAGATGTGGTTCGGCGGCGGCCGGGGCGCCGGGGCGGCGGCGGTCGCCCTGATCGGCTCGGGGGTGGGCGCGAGCGTGAACCGGGGGGACATCCTCGACGAGGACCTCTCGAACGCGGCTCTCGAGTGGGGCCACACCACGGTGCAGCTCCGGGGCCGCCGGTGCCGCTGCGGCTCGATAGGGTGCCTGGAGGCGTACGCCGGTGCGGAGGCCATGCGGGAGCGCTGGCAGGAGGCGGGCGGCCCGCTGCCCCCGGACGCCGACGACGAGACCGCGCTCGCCGCGCTGCTCGCAGCCGCCTACCCGGGGCCCGGCAGCGTGGCCCCCGACCCGGTGGCGGTCTCGATCCTGGACGAGACGGCCGAGTGCCTGGGCGCGGCCCTGGCCGACCTCGTCAACCTCTTCCTGCCCGAACGCATCCTGCTCGGCGGCTGGGCGGGCCTGCTCATCGGACCCCACCTGCTTCCCGAGATCCGCCGCTACGCCCAGGAGTACGCCCTGGAGCACGCGGTCGCCCGCACCACGATCGGCCTGGGGCACCTGGGCCCGGACGCGGTCACGGTGGGTGCCGCCACACTGCCCCTGTCCGACTTCCTGGCGCGCGGTGGCACCCGGCCCGCGCCCAGGCCGCACGCCGGCGCCACCCCGGCCACGGACCGCGCGGCGGGGGGCCGGGGCCGCACCCTGGCCGGCTGAACGCTGTGGCCCCGGGGAGTCGCACCCGGGGCTGGTGCCGGGCGGAGGGCGGCGAGCCGGGGCCCGGCCGTCGGCGCTGTCCACGGCGGACGCACGACGTGACTCCCCGGCCGGGAGCGTGCGTCACGGCGGCGCCGGGCAGGCCCGAAGTGCCCGCAGGCGAGGGGGGGATCGCTCGTCCGGGTGGCATTGTCCGGCCGGCGTGATCCGAAGATAATGCGCGTGGGGGACTGCCCGTGCCGCGCGCCCGGAACGAAGGCCGTAAGGCCGGTCGTGCGATCTCCGGGCCGTGGTCCGACCAGCCCTGATCCACTACGTGACCGCCGCCGCCGTGACAGGCCCGGCCGATGCGAGGGGAACCATGAGCACATCCCTGTACGAGCGGTGGAAGTCCCTGGCGGTCCGACGCCCCGACGATGTCCCCGTGACCACTCCGCTCGCCTGGCACATCGAGAAGCTGGACGAACACGACAACCGTCTGACGAACAACGAGGGGCCCGTCGGCTCGCCGCCGTACGAAGCCGGCCGCGGCGACGCCCTCGCGGCCATCGCTCTCCGCGAGTCCGTCCACCGGCACGTCGAACGGGAGCGTGGCGGCCGGATACGCGAGGCGATCGAACTGGGCGCCACCTGGAACGAGGTGGCCACCGCGCTGGGCGTCACCTCCGGCTCCGCCCGGAGTTCGCTGAACGGGTGGGCGGAGGCGCAGCGCCGGCTCCACCGGCGGGACATCGAGCACGCGCTGGGCCACTGCCAGGGGCTCGATCCGGATCAGTACGCTGCCGTTCTGGCCCTCGGACTGCTGGGCGACGACGAGCGCGTCAGCTCCGGCTGACCAGGGCGATCCGCCGGAGCGTGCGCAGTGCCGTCAGGGAGCGGCACCCGCCGTCCCGCCGACGAGTTCGGCGAGACGGCGGGTGCCGGGGGCGCAGGCCAGACGGAGTTCCTCCGCCTGCCGGGCGGAGAGCCGGGCCGCGGCACCCGCCCGCTTCCCGTCGACCTTCCCCGCGACCCGCGCCGCCCACTCCTTCGGCTCCGCGAGGCCCACGAAGTGCCCGAACGCGGCCAGCTGAGGCTCCGGATCGTTCACGACGTCGTCGTAGGAGAGATGCAGCAACCGCTCCGCCGGCAGCCCGGCGAGGTGCCGGAGCGCTCCCGTGGCTCGCGACCACATGTCCCCGAACCGGACCAGGGGGATGTCGGTGCCCGCGAGTGCCGCGGCGTCCAGGCTGTCGGGGGCGAACGGGCGGAGCCGCTCCGGGAGCAGCTCCGTGTGCCGGGGGTCCGGGCTCCGGTACGGGTCCACACCCAGCACCGCGCGCATGTCGCCGATCAGCACCCCCAGCCGGAACAGCGGATGGCGACTCATCGACATCGCGGCGTCCGGGCCGTCCCTGTACATGTGGACGAACCGTGCGGCAGGGAAATGCGTGAGCAGCTCAGGAAGAAAACGCAGTGACGCTCCCGAACGCTCGACGACGACATTCCGGCCTGACGACAATGCCCACCAGGAGAAGAGTCGCGCGTACTGACGGGAAACCGGTGCCGGAGGCCAGCCGGTCACTTCGGCCCGTATTCGGTCGTACAGCCCGTCAGGGTCCGCGGTGAGTGGTGGCAGGGTCATCAGACTGATCGCGGGAACCGCGCCGGCCGCATATCGACCCGAGCCGATCGGATAGCGGTATTCCGGCACCGTGACACCGCGGGTCATGAGTACGTTCGGCTTGAGGCGCGGGGTGCCGAGGAGTTCCCAGAAGGCCGGTCCCTCCAGCACGCCGCCGGGGAATACGCCCGGGTCGAGGCAGGCGAAGAACTCGCTCAGGCTGAGAGCCCCAGGGGCCTCGTTCACCAGGTCGGACAGCATCGTAGATCCGCAGCGTCCCGTGCCCAGCACAATGGTCAGCGGCACATGTCGATCTTTTTCGACCATTCCTCAGAATCCTCTCCCGTTGCTCTCCATCGGCTCTCGCGATTCCCCGACGGAGGAGTCCGCAAGGTGTTTCCGTCAGGAATGTCCGAGTGCTGTGACCATGGGTCGGAACAGCCATTGACCCGGCCCGCGCGAGACACCTAGTGTGCGTCGGCGATCGGGTTCCGAAGGTAATCCGAAAGAGCGAGAAAGAGGTCGCCGATGTCGGTTCCGCCCCAGTCCTCTCAGAAGAATCACAAATCCGTCGGATGCTCGCACGTCGGAGACGGTGTCGTTCTTGTGGAGTTTTCCGGGGCGCACGAGCAGAATCCGTTCAGCCGTGCCCGGATGCAGGAACTGACCGCGCTGATGCAAGACCTCGACCAGGACGCATCCGTCCGCTCCGTGGTGCTCCACGGCGGTCCCGGCCGTTCCTTCGGCGTGGGCGGTGACTTCAACGAGGTCTCCGCGTTCACCGGCGGGGACGAGGTGAACGACTGGATCGACGACATCACCGACCTCTACACGGCGATCGCGGGCATCTCCAAGCCGGTGGTGGCCGCCATCGACGGCTACGCCATCGGCATCGGTCTGCAGATCGCCCTCTGCTGCGACTACCGCGTGGCCGCCGACACCGCCCGCCTGGTGATGCCGGAGCTCCGGGTCGGCATCGCCTGCAACTTCGGCGGATTCATGCTGCGCTACACCGTCGGCACCTCCGTCATGCAGAGGATGCTCTACACCTGCGAGGACTGGCCGGCCGACCGGGCGCTCAAGGACGGCCTGCTCCACGAGGTGCGCCCCTCCGAGGGCGTCCTGGACCGTGCCGTGGAACTGGCCCGCACCATCGCCGGGTACACCCCGGCCGCAGTGCAGGGGACCCGTCCCCGGGTGAACGCGCCCTTCGTGGAGGGACTGGAACGCGTACGGACCGAGGCCAAGGAGTCGCACCGCAGGGCGTTCGGCGCGGGCGAGGCCCAGGCACGTATGCGGCGCATCATCGGCAAGGAGTGAACGGGTCGGGACCCGGCCGGCGGCCTCCTCAGCCATGGCCGCCGCGCGGCGCGACGACGATGCGCCGGACGTCGTCCCAGCGGGACTCCACCCGCCAGCCGAGCCGCCGGTACAGGGCACGAGCCCGGACGTTCTCCTGATCCACGGTGAGGACCATTCCCGTCCTGCCCCGGCGCCGCGCCTCGCCCAGCGCCCAGCCCAGCAGCACCGCGCCCAGCCCCCTGCCGCGCACCGACGGGTCGATGCCGAGCTGCCGCACGTAGGCCACGCCGCGGCTGTCCAGCATCCGGTCGGTGATGTTCACGAACCCCGCGACACGGCCGTCGAGTTCGAGCAGCGCGCACTGTTCCGGGTCGACCCCCGGGTCGGACCGGTACCAGCGTGACCAGGCCTCGTAGGAGTCCTCCTCCTTGCCTGCCTCCTCGGCGGCGTACGCCTGGTTCTTCGCACGGTGGAAGGCGCGCAGGTCCGCCTCCTCGCGCAGCGGCCGCACCACCGCGCCGGGAACGGCCGGCACGGGCGTGGGGGTGCCGTCCAGTGTGACCGACATCCGGTCGTAACCCCGGGGCGAGCCGAAGCCGTGGTCCCGCAGCGCCGCACGGGTGGTGTGTTCGCCCTCCGAGGTGAAGCAGGACAGCGTCGCCGGCTCCGCACCGTCCGGCCCGCCGAGCCCTTCGAGGCAACGGGTGACGGCGAAGTCGAGCAGCCCTCTCCCGTCCGCCTCGGTGGCCCGCGGTCCCAGCACCAGCTCGACCACCCAGCCGGCCACACCCGAGGTGCGGCTCACCCACGCGGCACCGACCACGGCACCGCCGGGCCCCAGGCACAGCCGGGCGTCACGCATGGGGTCCGCACCGGGAGCTCTGAGCCGCCCCGCGATCCATTCCCGTGTCGTCTCCTCCCGCCCCAGGGCCGCCAGGTCCCGGGCGCGGGCGAGCTCCCAGACGGTGTCCGTGTGGACTGCGGGGTCGAGCAGGCGGAGATCGAGCGTCCGGCCGTCCCGCGGGGCCGTACCGAGGGACTCTCCCGGAACCGCAGCCGTCACCGCCGGCCTCCCGGGGCTCCGGAGAGGCGCGGCAGCGAGTAGACGTAGCTGACGGCGCGACGCTGGTCGGCGGTGGTGTTGGCGGAGGAGGTGTGCGCGGTGAAAGCCCTGAAGATGACAGCCGAGCCGGGGCGCCTGGGAAGGGTGACGGGCGTCAGGTCGGGCCACAGCCGGTCGATGTCCAGCGAGGGCTCACGCGGTGAGGCGAACAGGTCCCCACGGTCGATGCCGCTCGGCTCCTGGAGGACGTTGCCCCGGTGCGAGCCCGGCAGGAAGCGGAGGCAGCCGTTGTCCTCGCGGGCGTCGTCCACGGCGATCCAGATGGTGAAGACGTCCTCGTAGGTCTCGTAGAACTCCTCCTTGAGGAAGAGCGCGTCCTGGTGCCAGGGCTTCTCCGAACCGACCTCCGAGGGCTTGGCCCACAGATAGGTGTTGTAGAAGTCGCCGGGCAGACCGTGCAGCGGCTCCACCACGTTCTCGTTGAGACCGAGCAGCTCGGGGACCTCGGCGAGCTCCGGGGAGTGCTCGTGGGCGTACCCCACCACGCGCACCTTGCCCGGGATTCCTTCCCGGCCGGTGGCGCGGGCCGCCCAGCCACCGCCCTCACCCTCGGCCTCCAACTGCCAGCCCTGGCTGCTGTGGCGCATCTGACGGGTCCGCCCGATCAGGTCGTCACAGCCACGGCGCATGACCTCCAGGACCGATTCGGGAACGAGATCGTCGAGTGGGGCGAACCCACGCTCGTCCAGTTCGCGGACGATTTCTTCCACCGGCCGACCGAGCTGCATCCGTGTCACCCTCCGGTACGCGTAAGCCTGCTGCCTCGACTATGTGCCGCTCGCTCGGACGGCGGCAACGCATCCGTGGAGACGGATCGACGCACGCCTCAAAAGGCATAGGACTGATGGGGCCGAGCGGGCTGCGTGCGCCCGGCGGGGCGGGCACCCTGGAGCGGAACCAGCAGGGGGCCGCCGGCCCGTCGCTCGCAGGCGAGGAGGAGACCGTGGCAGAGGTGTCGGGAATCGTCGTCGACTGGGGCGGTGTCATCACCCGGCCCTTCGCCGAGGGGATCGCCCTGTGGGCGGCAGAGGAGGGGGTGGACGCCGTGGAGTTCCGCGCCGCTCTGGGGCGCCTTCTCGGGCCGGCGGCCGAACCCGGCCCCGCGGCCCGGCAGTTCCACCTGGTGGAGCGTGGCGAGCTGCCGGTGGCCGAGTTCGAGGGGACGCTCGCCGCGCTGGTCCGCCGGGCCGACGGCTCGCACCCCGCCACGGAGGGCCTGGTGGAACGGATGTTCGCGCCCTTCACGGACGATCCGGCCGTGGTCGGGCTGCTGCGTGCCCTGCGCGACGCGGGTCTGAAGATCGCCCTGCTGTCCAACTCCTGGGGACACACCTACGACCGGCGGGACTGGGACGGACTGTTCGACACCGTCGTGATCTCGTGCGAGGTGGGTCTGCGCAAGCCGGAACCGGAGATCTTCCGGCACACCGCCCGACTGCTGCACCGCCGGCCCGAGCAGTGCGTCATGGTGGACGACCTCGGAAGCAACGTCCGTGCCGCCCAGGCACTCGGGATGGCCGGTGTCCACCACCGGACAGCACGGGAGACGGCTCTCGCCCTGGCGTCCCTGCTGCCTCCGGCCGGACGCCGGGCCGCCCTGGAGCATCTCAGCGCGGCGCCGTCCGGGCACTGACCGGAGAGGGGGCCGCCCCGGCGGTGGTCTCGGCGAGGGGCCGGCCGGCGGTGGGACCGCTGTCCCTCAGGTGGCTCACCAGGGTGTCGAGTCGGTGCTCGGCCGGGCCCGTGCAGGCCAGCAGCCGGTGCGCGGTGGCCGACAGCGCGGTCCCGCGGGCCGTGCTGTGCACCAGCGGCAGGCCGCAGCTCGCTTCGAGCCGGTGGATACGGCGGGTCAGCGCGGGCTGGGTCACCAGCAGGGCCGAGGCCGCCCGGTTCAGGCTGCCCGTCCGGCCGATCACCCGGAGCAGGTGCAGGTGCTCGGGTTCGAAGCCACCGCAGCGGTCCTGCGAGGACCAGTGCAACTCGGACAGCAGGACCGGCGGGGGTACCACGCACCCGCCGGTGGCCGGTTCCGGGGGCACCACGCACCCGCCGGTGGCCGGAGCGGCTTGGTCCCCCCTGTCCTGATCCGGGTCCCGCTGGGAGCCTGCCGGCACGGCGCCCTGTGCCGTGGTCCGCTGCATGTATCTCCGGCGCAGCGAGGCGCACAGGTCCCCGGCGAGAGGCTCCGGTATCGCCAGCGGGTCGACGGCGAGCCGCAGCCTTCGGACGAGCTTCTGCCGCAGCGGGCGAAGCACCACCCCCGGCCCGGTGCTCCCGCCGAGCGACGAGGGGGACACCAGCGCGATCCCGTACCCACGGCGCACCAGGTCGAGGGCCGCCCCTTGGGAGCGCACGGTGAAGCTGACCGACGGGACCGGCGTGAGCCGGGAGAGTGCCCACCCCTGGTCGTCACCGGAGTCGCCGCCGACCACGGCCACCCAGTCCGTGCGGGTGAGGTCGCGCAGATCCAGGATTCCCCGCTCGGCGAGGGGATGTCCGGAAGGCAGAGCGATCTGCTGGGGCTCCTCGACGACGGTCCGGATGAGCACGCCGCCGCGCCGTGCCATCGGCCGGCGCGCCGTCTCCCAGCCGAGCGCCGCGTCGGCGGCGTACCGTTCGAATCGCTGCCAGATCCGGTGGCTGTCGTCCGGCACGATGTCGAACACCATGTCCGGGAACCGTCCCGCCAGATGCTCGTCGAGGCCGTACGCCCACTCCGTCCCCACGGCGAACTCCACCACGGGCAGCCGGCTCGCCGCGTCGGCACCGTGGTGGGTGGTGGCTATCGCGAAGTCGATCGAGGCCAGCAGCCGCCGCCCGACGTGCAGCAGGGCGTGCCCGGCCTCGGTGGGTTCGGTACCCGTGGCACCGCGGCTCACCAGCGGGGTGCGCAGCCGGCGTTCGAGTTTGACGAGGCGACGGCTGGCGGACGACTGGGTCATCCAGCCGTCCCGCTCGACCGCGTGCAGACTGCCGTGGTCCGCCACCGCCTGCAGCAGCACCACGTCCGAACGGCGAAGGTCGAACATCCGGCTCTCCTTACTGCCACGGCCGGGGCCCGCGCACCGTGACGGGGGCGTGCCCATCGATTCCACGTGGAACCTGCCCACGGTAGATCGGCGGCACCCCGCGGAACCCGGCCTTCAGGTGGTTGGCCGAATCGTACGGGCGGTCTGGCCCGGCAGCACCGGAACATCCTGCCGGGGCGCCGGTGAACGGGGGAAGAGAACGGCCGCACCCACCGCGACGAGGGCCAGAACGGCCGAACCGGTGAACAGCGCGTGGTACGCGACGGCCGGAGGACGCGAGGAGGACCCGCCCGCGACCGCCAGCACCATCGAGCTGACCTGCACCCCGAACGCCCCACCGAGGTTGCGCAGCACTCCGTTGAGGCCGACCGTCACCGCGGTCGCCCCGCTCGGCGACGCCTGCACCAGCAGCTCCGCCATGGCCCCGCCCAGCAGGCCGGTCGCCAGACCGTTCAGGGCCGTGCCGAGAGCCAGCCCACCGGCGCCGGAGGGAAGTACGGCGAACACGACGGCACCGGCGGCGAAGAGGGCCGTGCTCGCACCCATCACCGCGCGGGCGGTCAGCCTCCCCGACTCCCGTAGCCAGCCGGACAGCAGTCCGCCGGACAGCGCCCCCACCTGCATGGGCAGCATGACCAGGGTCAGGACGGCACCTCCCGCGCCCAGGCCGTACCCCGTGTCGCGGGGAGCCGCCACCAGCGCGGGGGCGAGCACGCCGACCTGGAACATCACCAGCCCGGTCAGCAGGCTGACCAGATTCAGGCAGAGAAGTGGCCGGCGGGACATGAGCCGCATGTCCAGCACCGGCTCCGGGGAACTGCGTTCCACCCGGAGCAGGAGGGCGCAGCCCGCCGCCGCGGCAGCCAGCAGCACCGCGCCGGTCACCGAGCCGAGGCCCTCCTGACCGTAACGGGTCAGTGCCAGCAGCAGGCAGGTGCTGACGGTGCCGAGGAGCACCAGCCCGGGGACGTCGATGCGGGTGGCGGGCCGGCGCGGCGTCTCGGGCAGCACCGAGGCACCTGCCACCAGCAGCACCACGGCGAGGAGGGCGGCCGCCGCGAACAGCCAGCGCACGGCCGGGAGGCCGCCGCCGAACAGGCCCGCCAGCACGATGCCGACCCCGCCACCGGTTCCGAACGAGGCGGAGAGCAGACCTGACGGGCCGGACAGCGACCTCTGGGGGAACCCCTCCCGCAGCAGGCCGACGCACAGCGGGAAGAGACCGCCGGCCACACCCTGCACCAGGCGCGCGACGAGCAGCACGGTGAACGACCCGGTGAGTGCCGACGCCACGGACGCCACCGCCACCACGACCAGGACGCAGAGCATCACCGCGCGCCTGCCGTACAGGTCGCCGAGCCGGCTCACGACGGGGGTGGCGACACAGCCGACGAGCAGGTGTCCCGAGACCACCCACGAGGCCTCCGCGCCGGACACGCCGAACGCTTCCTGGATCTGGGGAAGCAGGGTCGCCACCCCGAGCTGGAGCAGTGCGAACAGGCCGCAGGCGCCCGCGAGCACGGCCAGTGCCGCGCGGTGGTGCGCGGCGTCGGGGGCCGGGGAGTCGGGGCAGACGGTCACAGCTGCTCGCTGAACGCGGGCTCCGCCAGGGGCGTCACCTCGGCGGACTCGACACGGTGCCGGTAGTGGCCGATCCGCGAGACCGGATAACTCGGGCCGATCGCCGCGAGGGCGAACGCCTTCAGGTCGCCCGGCGCCGGGCGGAAGCGGCCGTTCGCCCCGAACCGCTGATCGACGTAGTCCACCCGCACCCGCTGCGGGCGCAGCGGGCCGCCGCTGAAGTAGCCGGGCCAGTCGTGGTCGTACTCGGCGGTCTTGCCGTGCTCCGGATCGTAGTCCGGGCGCAGCATGACATCACGCTGGAAGCGCAGTACGTCGCGCAGCCGCGTGTCCTGGTCGGGGTCGAGCCCCAGGGTGCGCAGGTAGTCGCCCAGTTCGGCGTGGAAACGGTCGAACTCGGTGGCCACCCGCAGCCAGCCCCAGTTGTCGATCGTCCAGCCCCGTCGTCTGCCGTACGGGGCGAGATGGGTGGCCAGGTCGGGCTGGCTGGCGACCAGGTTGGCCAACGGCAGTGTCGGGATGTCGATGTAGTCCTGGTACAGGCTGCGCATCCGCAGGTAGAGGGAGCCGATGAAGCTGTCGGGCTCCCCGGTGAAGTGGTTCTGCAGCCCCTCGTAGAACGCGGTGTAGCCGATCCCGTGTTCCTGTCGGAGGTAGACCGACAGGTAGCGGGTGTAGCAGCCGTTGTGCAGGAACTGCACCGCCTGCACGAAGGCGAAGGACTCGACCCATTCGTCGCGGGGCATGGCGCTGGTCTCCATGACCATGTCCATCGTCTCGGCCTCGTCGTCGGGGGTACCGGGCCGCTCGACGTAGAGGCGTTTGGGGACCGTGCGCAGGCCGTAACCGGCCAACTTCTCCGGGGTGTTGATCGGCGCGTTGGGCAGGATGCCGAACTCGTAGACCCGGAGGTCCTCGTGGTTGCCGGCCTCCAGCAGCGAGCCGATGCCCTCGCGGAAGGTGCGCGCGGTCTCCAGCGGCAGCCCCAGGATCAGCTCGGTGTAGGTATGGATGTTCTCGACGGCGTACCGCTGCTGCAGTTTGCGGTAGTTGTCGAGGCCGATGTTCTTGCGGTCGATCGCCTCCAGGACGTCCATGTCGGTGCTCTGCATGGACAGGGTGGTGCCCATCAGCAGGTCCGCGTCGTGCCAGGCCTTGCTGATGTCGAAGACCCGGTCGTTGGAGTTCTTGGCGAAGTTGACCCGGATCTGCTTGGGTGACCCCGCCTCCGTACGGGCCTCCGCCAGCGCGTGCGCGATCTCCAGGTCGCGCGGCATGATGCCGAAGTTGGCGTCGCAGATGAACAGGTCCTCCACGTCGTTGCGGGCGAACCACTCGATCTCGTGCTGGAGGCGGTCCTCCTCGAACATCCGCAGGGCGCTCATCGTCGCCGATCCCCAGTCGCAGAAGGCGCAGGAGTACGGGCAGCCGCGGTTGGTCTCCCACAACGCGTAGAAGCGCAGCCCGCGCTCCCGGCAGGTTTCCACGGCCCCGTCCATCACCCCGTTCAGGTAGGGACTCGGGGTCTCGATGCGCCGTGGCAGACGCTTGGCGGGCGGGCCGGCGACCGGGACGTCGCCCCGGTTCACCGTCACGCCGGGCACGCCGGTGTAGTCGGGGCGGTCCCGGAGCCGTGCGGACAGCAGTTCCCGGAAGGCCACCTCACCCTCGCCGTGGGCCAGGACGTCGACGTAGGGGTGCTGGGTGAAGAAGTCGCCCACCCGGTCCGGCACGTGCGGGCCGCCGGCCACCACGAGCATGTCCGGATAGCGCTCCTTGAGGATCTTCGCCACCTTCATCTGCCGGCGGAAGTTCCACACGTAGCAGGACAGGGCGAGGACGTCCGGTTCGGTGATGCCGTCCGCCATCTCCTGCACCGGGGCGACGAGGAACAGCGGCTCCTGGAAGTCGTAGGACGCCGCGACGCGGTCGTCCTGTTCCGCGTACGTGCGCAGCAGGCCGGCGACCAGGGGGAGGAAGGGCACCGCGTTGAGGCCGATGAAGTACACCTTGCGGCGGCGGGAGGATTCGGCGGACATGCTCGGGTCACGGCTCCTCGTGGTCGGGTCTGCTCGGCTGCGGTACGGCACCGGCGTGCCGGGGGCGGGCGGGGGAGGAGGCCGGTGTCATCCGGTGCTCGGGACACGCTCCGGCTCCAGGGCCCGGCCCGGCACGCCGGAGAGGCGGATGCCCCTGAGCATCTCGTCGAAGGCGCTGTCGTCGGAGTAGTAGAAGACGGACGGGTCCTGCCCCGCGGCGACACCCGGGGCGGGGCGGGCGCTCGCTCCCGCCAGCAGGTCGGCCAGCCGGTGGTAGAAGTCCTCCAGCGGCAGCTTCGTGGGGAAGAGCGAGTGGTAGCAGTCGAAGAGTTCGGGATCGTCGCTGATGTGCTGGTCCCGGCTCTCGTCGTACAGGTCCGTGCCGGGCAGCGGGGTCAGCACGGAGAAGCTCGGCATGTCCACCTGCAACTCCTCGATGGTCCTGCCCAGCCGCGCGAAGTCCTCGCCGACCCAGCTGGGCTGGACGATGAAATTGGCCCGTACCTTCACCTGGTTGGTGTGGAAGAGATCGAGGGCCCGCCGGGTCTGGTCGGCGTCGGTGCCCTTGCGGTAGCCGGACAGTTCGTCGTCGGTCATCGACTCGGCCCCGACCAGTACCGAGTCCAGGCCGATCTCCGCCCAGCGGGCGATGACGTCGGGACGGCGCAGCGCGGTGTCGGTGCGGATGTACATGTGGAACCGCTTGCGGAAGCCGGCCTTGTCGATGGCGTCGGCCAGTTCGAGCATGCGCGCGGGCTGGATGAACGCCTCGTCGTCCACGACGTAGAGATTGTCGCCGTCGATGTCGGCGATCTCGGCGAGGACCCGGTCGATGTCCTTGACCAGATAGCGCCGGTCCGTCATCCGCCACAGCGAACAGAACTTGCAGGTGTACGGACAGCCCGCGGTGAACCGGATCAGGGACACCGGCCGGTAGATCGAGTGGAAGTAGTCCTGCCGGTGGTGCGAGAGCAGCGAACGGTCCGGCATCGGCAGGTCGTTGAGTGCCGCGGGGCGTGGCCGCCGGTCCCGCTCCAGCCCGGTGCGGGAGTCGTACGGCGCGAGCCCCACCCCCGCCTGCGGGGTGCGGCCCGCCTCCAGGTCGGCGGCCAGCCGGTTCAGCGGCGCGCCGCCCTCGCCCGCGATCACCCAGTCGGCGGCGAAACCGTCGAGCCACTCGGCCGAGACCGTCGGATGGTGTCCGCCGAGCACGATCGGCACGTCCGGCCACAGCCGGCGGACCTCATGGCTCACCTGGCGGGACACCCGGACGCTGGTGGTGTAGGGGATGGCCACGCCCACCAGGTCCGGCGGTTCGTGCGTCGCCGCGTAGTCCGCCAGCGGCGCGTCCAGCCGCAGGTCGTGGATCGTCACGTCGTGATGGCCGCGCAGCGCACCGCCGAGGTATTCGAGCGGCAGCGGTTCACAACAGCTCAGCCGGTCGCTGAGCAGGGCCCGTTCGTTGCGGGGCCACACCAGCAGAACCCTCATGCCTTGCCTCCCAGACGTCGGTCCTGGTCCGCCTCGCCCGGCCCGGTCCCGGGCCCGCCGCTCCGGAAGACCTCGGTGGCGATCTCGTACAGCCGCCCGGCCTGGACGGCGGGGTCGTCGCTGCCCAGCGCGGCGGCGAACATCTGGCTCATCGCGGTGCCCTCGTGGATGCCGCGCTTGGGACGCCAGGCCACCTCGGCCGGCAGGACCTCGGCGGCGGCGCTGCGCAGCACCCACTTCGCCTCGCCCTCCCGGACCTTGAGCCGTCCGCGGATGTCCAGGGCGGCAGCCATCACCTCCCGTGACCAGTACGGGTGGCGCACGGCGGTGTGGCGGGCGTCGGCGAACGCGGGGTGGAACTCGTTGCTCCGCGCGGTCGCCCGGGTCTGTGCGACGACGGCGCCCTCCACGGCGTCCTCGCCTCCGGTGCCGCCGAGCCCCGCGAAGAGCAGGTCCGCGCCGTATCCCGACAGCAGCACCTGGCGGCGGTCGGTGGCGATGTGGCCCTGAAGGAAGCACGCGGGTGCGGCGATCTGCAGGGTGAGCAGGTCCCAGGTCTCCAGCGCGCGGATCATGCCGGGCAGCATCCCGGCGAGCTGTTCCGGACCAAAGTTCACCTCCTCGTGCTTGGTGCCCAGCCGGTCCGCCAGCCAGGCCGCCTGGGCGAACTCGTCGCCGAACGGCGTGCCCACGGTGTACGTGCGCACCCCCGACGAGCCGGCCTCCAGCACCGCCAGCGCCGCGACGGTGGAGGAGTCCACACCACCGCTGAGCGAGACGGCGATCTCGTCCGCACCCGCGGCCAGCCGCGCGACGGACGCGCCCAGCACCGTCCGTACGGTGCGCACCGCCTGCTCCGCGTCCGTCACCGAGGGGCGGTCCGGGAGAGGGGCGAGCAGCCGGTGCACCGACACGGGATCCTCGCCGTACGCGTCCACCACCAGGGTCACCGCGCTGTCGGCGGGAACCGGCGTGACTCCGGCGAACCGGCCACCGGGCAGCAGCGACCGTTCCGCGTCACCCAGGACCGCGGGGCGGCCCAGACGCGGGAGCAGCGCACCGGCCGACGTACCGACGAGGAGCGCCCTGCCCGCACGCGCCCAGTGCAGCGGGCAGGTCGCGCCGACGTCGCTCCACAGGGTGGCCCGGCCCTCGCGGACCAGGGCGGCGCAGTAGCGGCTGTGCGCACGCTCGGTCCAGGCGGCCAGGTCGGCGAGCGACGCCCGCTGAGGCGGGTCCTCCCCGGTCAGCCTGTCACCCTGTACGACGAGGACGTCCGTGCCGTCGCGCCGCACCATGACGTCCATGGCCCGGCCCTCGCCGAGGAGTTCGACCTCGATGCCGCCGTCCGGACGGCTGGACAGTATGAATCCTGCCATGTCAGTAGACCCCCTCGACGCGGCGTCCCTCGGTGAACTCGGGGCTGTACGGATCTCCCACCCACGGCCACGGATAGCGTTCGGCCGCGACCCCGTAGGGGCGGACCCTCCGGGCCCGGTCCCGCTCCCAGAAGCCGGGCAGCAGGGCGTCGTCCGTCAGCCGCCAGACCCGCACCCGGCCCTCCTCCCCGAAGGGCACGTCCTCGCCCTGCCCGTCGACGACGTCCAGGGCGACGTGCGGCTGGCACGGCACGTACACCACACGGTGCTCGTCCTCCGCCTCGAAGGGCTTCTGCCAGCTGATGCCGGTGGTCGACGTGCCGTACATGCCGACCACCGGGACGCCGGGGAAGAAGTCCTCCCGCAGCTGCCGGTGGGTCTCCGGTTCCAGGGTGGTGCCGGCGTGCACGATGGCCTCCACCCCGGCCAGCGCCTCGGTGCCGAGCCGTTCCGGCAGCATCTCCAGCAGCCGGGAGGTGCAGAACAGGACGCCGATGTCCTGGGACCGGGCGACTTCCGCGATCTGGGCCCAGATGTGATCCACATAGCGGTCGTAGGCGGCGGTCATGCCCTCCTCGCCGAAGATCTTCACGATCCGCGGGTCGAGGTCGATGGAGAAGCACATCCCGCCGCGGCGCTCCGCGAAGGCGACCACCAGCCGGCCTGTCGTGTGCGGGCCCATCGGCCCGACGAACAGCCAGTTCTTCCCGCGCGGGACGCCGTGCAGGTCCAGGAACTCGTCCGAGAAGGCGAGGATGTCGTCCCAGTAGCGGCTGCCCCAGGTGCCGTGCTTGGCCGGTCCCGTTGTGCCGCCGGTCTGCGCCGCCCACAGCGTGCCGCCCTCGGCGAGCACCGAGCGCGGCACGAAGTTCTCCAGCGGGGTCCGGCGCGCGGCCTCCTCGAAGTGCATCTGGTCCGACCCGTCACGCAGCCCGATCAGGGCGGCGGCGTCCGCCAGACACTGCACCTTCCCGAGCGCGTCGGTGCCCTGCCGCCTGTCCCGCTCCAGCCAGTACGGCGTGCCGTGCCGCGGATCGAAGTGCAGGCGGACGAGGCGGCGTACGTCCTCGTCGGTGATCGGGCGGAGCCTCGACTCGCTCGGACATCGCATGACGGGTCCCTCTCCTTCGTTGCCGTCCGGGCCGGTCACGCGCGGGCGCCCGGGAGTACGGCCTTCTTCTTGAACAGGAAGTCGGCGAGATGGCCTTCGTGCGGGTCGCACGGGTGGTAACCGCGGTCGAACAGGTCACCGGCGAAGACCTTGTCGACACCCGGTTCCTCGGCGAGCGCCGGCACCAGCCCGTCGGCCTCGCCGACCACCGACACGATCAGGGACCCGGCGCACGCGGCCACGGCCTTCGACCGGGGCACGTGCGCCACCGCCGTGAAAGGGAAGGGAAGTTCCGTTCCGAACAGCGGCGATCCGGGATCCACCAGCAGCACCGTGGGCCTCAGGAACGCCTGGCCGTCGAGCTCCACCCGCAGGGGCACACCGGTCGCGGCCGCGGTGACGTCCACCGCGCCGGCGGCGACCTCCCTCTCGATCCGCAGCGCGAGAGAATCCCGCGCCGCCCGGTCCGGAAACGCGGGCACTGCCGCCCGCGGGTCGTCCAGCGGCAGCACCGGACGCGCCGCGAACTCGTGCGCCAGCGCCTCTGCGGCCGCCTTCGGATCGCCCAGCACGACGAGCGAGCTCATGTTGACGCAGAGCCTGCCACAGCCCGCGAACGCCTCCCGGGCCAGCCGCTGCCAGGCGTCCTCCGGCAGCCGGTCACCGATCACCGCCCGACTGCGGCCGAAGTGGTACGTCTTCACCTTCCCGGGAGGCAGGTCGGCAGGCACGTCCTCGCCCGGCCACAGCACCTGGTCGGCCAGCCTGCGCAGCGCGGGGGCGTCCCCGTGCACCACGGACACACCGTGCTCCGGCAGTCCGGCCGCGTACAGCTCCTCGGTGAGGAGGACCGGTGTGAAGGGGTCCGCGGCCGCGGTGCTCAGCAGCACCGGACGACGCGTGGCCAGGGCCTGGAGCCACTCGATGTTGATGGTCGGGAAGTTGCCGGGCTGACGCACCAGCACCGACCGGCCCGCAGGCCGCCAGCTCCAGCCCAGGCCGCTGCCGCCGGTCCGGTACGCCGCCACCGTCCCGTCGGGGGACTGCGCGGCCAGGATCTCCTCCATGCGGGCGAGATCCTGGGCGGCCGTGCGCAGCCCGCGGGCGGCCCGCCGGCGGGGCAGGCCGCTCACCGCGGACAGGGCGCGCAGCCACACGTCGAGCTCCCCGGAGTCCAGCCGGGAGGTGACGCGGCCGGCGGCGCGGCTCAGCAGCCCGAACCAGTCCGCGTCGTCGATGGAGCGCATCCGGCGGGCGGCCCGGCCGGCCTCCTCGGCCATCCGGAACTGCGTGAGACGTCCGGCGGAGCCGAGCCGGGCCAACGGCCTGCCCTCACCGTCGTGGACGACGTCCGGGCGGTGCGACATGACCGCCCGCGCGCCGTCGTAGGCCGGGACGTCCAGGACCTCCGTGCCCGGAGCCGCCGTCGGCGCACTCACTGGACCTCCGGAACCAGCGCCGCCGGCTCCTTCGTCTGCGGTGCGCCACCGTCGAGCAGACCGAGCCTGGTCTGGACGGTGCTCAGGTCGGCCAGGTACGCGATGCGCTTGTACTTGCCGTCGCGACGCGTCGGGGTCATGTCGTCGTACAGCTTCCACAGCTCGTCGATGGACGCGGCATCGCTGGAGGTCACCGGGATGTGGCCGGTGAAGCAGTCGCTGTCGTCGGTCTCCAGGGTGAAGTCGACCCTCTTGGCCATGTCCTTCTCCACCTCGTGGTGGAAGGGCACGAAGAAGCAGGGCGAGACGATGTCGTGCCGGTTGTCACCGAGCCGCGCCTGCAGCCAGGTGATGGTCGAGCGCATCGCCTCGTCGGTCTCGCCCGGGATACCGAGGATCAGGGTGGCCTGCACACCGATCCCCGCCTTGCTCAGCGAGCTCAGCGCGCGCTCGGTCACGTCGACCTTGACCGGCCGGCCGAGCCGCTTGAGCAGCGACCAGTCGAGGGTCTCGACACCGACCAGGAGCCGGAAGCAGCCGGAGTCGCGCAGCATGCGCGCCATGTCGTCGTCGATGAGGTCCGGACGAGCCTTGGCCTCCCACTCGAACTTGCCCTGCAGACCGGACTTCTCGATGCTCCGGCACAGCTCCTGCATACGTGGGACGTCCTCGACGAAGTCGTCGTCCTCGATGCGGATCCGGTCGAATCCGTGGACCTCGACCAGCTCGCGGATCTCCTCGATCACCCGGTCCGCACTGTGCCGGCGCTGGCCGACCCCCCACTGGTGCTTGGAGTAGCAGTAGGCGCAGGCGTACGAACAGCCGCGACTGGTGACGAGGTTGCCCGACCGGCCCCGGGAGATCTGGTTGTACAGCTGCATGTCCGCCAGGTCCCGGGCAGGCTTGGGCAGTTTGTCGAGGCGCATCACCTGCGGCGCGGCGGGTGTCTCGACCACGGTGCCGTCGTCGTCGCGGAAGACGATGCCGCGGACCTTGCGCAGGTTCTTGCGGCCGTTGTTGCCGTACTCGTGGACCAGGTGGGAGAAGGTGACCTCTCCTTCGCCCTTGACCACCACGTCCGCCGAGCCGTCCTCGACGAGCTTGCGTGCCAGCGGGGTGGCGCCGACACCGCCGTAGACGACGAGCGCGTTCGGATGGTGGCGGCGGCTCTCCGCACCGAGCTTGATGCCGTTCTTCAGACTGGAGGTGAGGACCTGGATGCCCACGATGTCCGGCTGATGGCCGCGAAGGAACTCGTTGGGTGTGGCCAACGGCCGCTGCAGGACGAACAACTGGTCGTCGACGAACCGGACGTCGGTCCCCTTGGTTTCGTGGAAGGTGCCCTCCCGGAGGGTCGCGGCCAAGGAGAGCAGCCCCAGTTGTGGTGCGGAGATCGACTCCCCGGAGTACGACGACCGGCGAGCGTTCACGAGTAGAACCTGCATGCGTGTCTGGCCTCCTGCGCGTGGACAGTCCCGGGGCACCGACCGACTCCCCGCACAGCCTGTGCACCCGGCTCCGTGGGGTGGCGAACATGGTGATGCCTTGCCTGCCGCCTGTGAGGAGGCGGGAGCGGTTCCGGAACGGCTCGCACGGACGGGGGTCACATGGGGATCTGCAAGCCGCAGTACAGGGGACACCGCACGTCGGAGCGGCGTCCAATGCCAATCGCGGGTCACCGGAAGCCGCCGGGGGCATGAGTCGGTCCGGCCCCCGGGAGTCATGCCGTGGGCGCATCACCTCGATGGCGCCTCGGCTTATGGGACCTGGGCCGGCCCTGTGGCAGCATCGTGCGGTGTCCGACGGAAGGGCCCCGGGCCGGCCAGGCCGGCCCACCCGACGCACCGCGACTGTCCGGGCCCCTCCCTGCCCGAGGAGTGTCATGACTGCTTCCCACTTGCCCTCCGGCGCGGTGGAGCCGACGACCACGACGGATCCGGCAGCCGGTGAGCGCGAGGTCTTCCGCCGCGACGGAGTGGTCCGCTGGGACCACGTGCTGACCCCCGGGCAGGTCGTGGAACTCCGGGGGAGCGTGGAGCGGGCCTTCTTCGACGACGGCCGGCCGGCCGAAGGCGTGCGCGACCTGTCGGAGCGCAGGGGCAGACCGCTGGACCTGGCACTGCTGCAGAAGGTGAACCTGTGGCAGTCCGATCCGGCCTGCGAGGCCCAGGTCCGCCGCCCCGACCTGTACCGGCGGGTGGAGGGACTGCTCGGCGGACCCGTGCGCCTGTTCCGCGACCACTCCTTCTACAAGCCGGCGGGCAAGGGCGAACGCAGCCGTCTCGTCCTGCACCAGGACAACCGCTACTGGCACCTCACCCCGCCCGAGGCGGTCACGGTGTGGATGGCGCTGGACGACGCCACGCCGGAGAACGGCTGCGTCCAGTACGTCCTCGGGAGCCACCGGTGGGGCCGGGTGGAACACACCCGGCCGGAGGAGGGAGCCGTCCTGGTCGAGGCGTGCAGCGAGCAGGAACCCGTGGAGTACCCGGTGCCCGCGGGCAGCGCGCTGGTCCACCACGCCAACACCCTGCACGGTTCCGGGCCGAACCTCACCGACGGCCCCCGCCGCGCCTACGCCCTCGTCTTCGTCCGGGCCGACGTGTCCGCGCGCGGTGAGGCGATGACCGGGTTCCCGCTCGCGGCGGAGCTCGCCCGGTGACGGCGGATGCGAAGGACCCTGCGTACGGGACGATTCTGCTGGAACGCGCCGACGGGATCGCCTGGGTCACGCTCAACCGCCCCGAGAGGCTCAACGCCACCACCGAGCAGATGCACCACGAACTGCTGGACGCCTTCGACCGCGTCGCCGACGACGGTTCCACCCGGGTGCTCGTCCTCACCGGCGCCGGCGACCGGGCCTTCTGCATCGGCAGCGACCTCGGCTTCCTCACCGAGGTCCTGGACGGCGAGGAGACCGATTCCGACCTGTTCGCCGCCTACCTGGAGCGGCTGAACCGGGTCGTCTTCGCGCTGGAGCGCATGCCGGTGCCCACGATCGCCATGGTGCAGGCCAAGGCTCGCGCGAGCGGCTTCGAGATGGTGGTGGCCTGCGACTTCGTGCTGATCGCCGAGGAGGCCCGGATCGGCGACGTGCACACGCCGTACGGTCACATGCCGGGTGCCGGTGCCACCCACCGCACGGTCCGGAAGATGGGGCTGCAGCCCGCGATGGAGCTGCTGATGACCGGCCGTTGGCTGTCGGCCGCCGAGGCCGTCGACACGGGACTGGCGCTGCGCGCGGTGCCGCGTGACCGGCTCCGTGAGGAGACCGCCTCGTTCGCCCGCACCCTGGCCGATGTCCCGGGCGACTGCCTGCGGCATCTGAAGTCGGCGGTGATGGGCGGCCTCGGCCGGACCGTCGAGGAGGCCGTGGCGGTGGAGACGTCCGCGTACCTGACGCTGCTGCACTCGTCCTCGGGGCCGGTAGACGGGTTCCGTACGGGGCAGCGGGAGCGGGCACTCCGGCGGGCCGGGGGGGCCGCCGGCGGCGAGAGCGGCGCCGCCGCGATTCCGGCTCAGGGGAGCGGGCCACCTCCGTAGCGGCGCCGGGTGTCGGCCAGATCCTCGATCCGGTCGGTGTCCCAGGGGCGTTCCCAGCCGCCGAGCCGCAGCAGCCACGCGGTGAGGGCGGCGGTGAACCCCCACACGAACACGTCCCGGGCCTGGAACCCGGGGCTGAGATGGCCGTCCGGCAACCGGACGAGCAGCCGCGCCCCCGGGTCGGAGAGGTCCGCGAGAGGCGCCCGGTGGACGGACACGATCTCCTCGCCGTCCCCTGCGATCCGGCCGCCCGCCCCCCACCAGCCGAGTACGGGAACGACCGAGAAGCCGCTGTGGGCGAGGTTCAGCGGGGCGAGCGCGCCCGCGATCCGGACCTCCGAAGGGTCCAGCCCCGTCTCCTCGCACGTCTCGCGCAGCGCGGTGTGCACGGGACCGCCGTCACCTGGAGCGCAGGAGCCACCGGGGAAGCACACCTGGCCGGGGTAGTTCCGCAGGGCGCCGGAACGCCGCAGGAAGAGCAGGTCCGCGCCCCGTGCGCCGGTGCCGAAGAGCACCAGGACGGCGGAGCCGCGCGCACGTGCGGGCACCGGGCCCGCGTACCGCTCCAGCTCCGCCGGGAGGTCACCGTACGTCCCGCGAACCAGGTCGGTCAGCCAGGACGGCACGTCGTCGCCGGGTGCGTCCTTCCGGTCGTCAGCCACGGACGACAAGCGTAGGGAACACCGGGCCCGGCCGGGGAGGTTCTGCGGGAACCGGTGTCCCCGACCGGCCCGCCCGGAACGTCATGCGGACGGGAGAGCGGTGCGCACCGGCGCCGTCGGGGCGGGCGAGACGAGGGCCGCGGACGAGCGGGATGCGGACACCCGGGCCTGTACGGCACACGTGTCGCACGAGGGAAGGGCGGGGGAGGGACGAGTCCTTGCCGCCTGCCGCCTGCCGCCTGCCGCCTGCCCGCCGGCAGGCGGCCGTCCGTGCCGATGCGGGTACGCGGGGAGAGCGGGGAGAGGTGTCCAGGGCAGAGTGGCCCGAGGCCGCCCGACCGTCCCCAGGCGGCCGGTCCGCCCGCGCCGAGCCTGGAGGGAGCGTCTCACGTGGAGCGCATCGACCCGTCGGCGCGCTCTCGCGCGCGCCCCCCCACATTCATGCGGCTGCCGCTCGACCTCGACCCGACGGCCCGTGACCTCGTGGTTCTCGGGGTGCCGTACGACGAGTCGGGCCGGTGCCCCGGGACTCGCCTGGGGCCGGGTGCCGTCCGGGACGCGTCCGCCCTCGCGCACTCTCCCGGTGCGGACCGTGGCCCGGGCACCTTCGACCTCGTCGACTGTGTGGACGGAGGGGACTTCGATCTGACGCCCTGGATCTCCGGTGCCGTCCCCGAGGTCCTGTACAAGCGTCTCTCCCACCTCCTCGCGGGCAACGCCGCCGTGCTGCTGCTCGGCGGCAGCCGGTCGCTGACCCTGGCGGCGCTGCGCGCGGTGGCCGAGATACACGGTCCTGTCGCCCTTCTCCGCCTGGCCGCGGACACCGCGGGCTCGCCCCCCGAGGGTGACTGCTTGCACCAGGCGGTCGACGAACACCTCGTCGACCCGTCCGCAGTGGTCCGGATCGGACTGCGCGGCGCCGGTGACTCCGGCCGTGACCAGGGCGGGGTGATGCTCGACGTCGGCCGGTTCGGCCGACTCGGCGTCCGGGGTGCCGCCGGATTCGTCCGGCACCGGATCGGCCGCCGGCCCGTCTACGTCTCGGTGGCGGTCGACGTCGCCGATCCGGCCTTCGCTCCCGGTGCCGGCATCCGGGTGCCGGGAGGGCTCACCTCACGGGAGGTTCTCGGGTTGCTGCGCTGCGTCGGGGACCTGTGCCCGGTCGGGTTCGAGGTGACGGGGGTGTCGCCGCCCCAGGACCGGTCCGGGATCACGGCCGCGCTGGCCTCGGAGATCGGTGGCGAACTGATCCACCAGTACGCCAGGGCGCAGCGCATCCTGATGTGAGCCCGTCTCGGCCGCCAGGGGTGTCACGGGCGTACTCCATCCGGAACTGCCCGCGCGCCGGGCCGAGTCCGTCGCCGTACTAGGCCGAGTCCCTGACGACCAGCACCGGTTCGAAGACCACCGATGTCGCCGGCCTGTCCGGTGCGGCCAGCCGGTCCAGCAGCAGTCCGGTCATTTCCGCGGCCATGTCCTCCACCGGCTGCCGCACAGTCGTCAGGGGCGGCCGGCAGGCGGAGGCGGCGCTGCTGTCGTCGAAGCCGATCACGGCCACGTCCTCCGGCACCCGCCTGCCGTGGTCCCGCAGCACATGGCAGGCGCCCGTCGCCATCAGGTCGTTCCCGGCGAACACCCCGTCCAGGTCGGGGTGTTCGGCCAGCAGTCGCTCCATCGCGGCTTCGCCGCTCTCCTGCGTGAACTGCCCCTCGGCGACCGGTACGTCGCTGTGCCCGCTCCGCGTCATGACGTCCCGGAAGCCCGCGAGCCTCTCCTGCCCCGCCGGTATGTCCAGGGGGCCGCTGATGGTGACGATCCGGCGGCAGCCGCGCGCCAGCAGGTGCTCGGCGGCCAGCCGGGCTCCGTCCCGGTGGGCCAGATCGACGTAGCTGATCCGGACCGGCAGGACGGGGCGTGCGTACAGCACGGCGGGCAGCCCGGCGTCCACGACCATGCCCGGCAGAGGATCCTCCGCGTGGGTCGACACGATCAGGGCGCCGTCCGCGCTGCCCTGACGCAGATAGGCCACGACCTCGTCCCGTGCCTTCGACGTCTCGGCGAACATCAGCACCGGGTGCATTCCGCGCGGGCGCAGGTAGTTGACGACCCCGGTCACCACCCGGCCGAAGAAGGGATCGGCGAAGACCTGGGCGGTGAAGGAACCCTCTTCGGCGGGGCCCTCCCCGTCCGGGCCGACCCCCGTCCCCGACACCACCAGCGCGATGGCGTCCGTGCGCCGGGTGACCAGGGAGCGGGCCGCGCGGTTGGGCGTGTAACCCGTGACCGAGATCGCCTGCCGCACGGCCTCCTGGATCGACGGGTCCACATTGCGCACCCCGTTGACGACCCGCGAGACCGTGGCGCGTGAGACACCGGCCGCCCGCGCCACGTCCTCCAGGGTGGGTGTCGCACCGGTCGGCCGCAGAGCATCCGTCATGGGGGCATTTATAGCATCAGGAACGGGGGGAGATAGAGCGCTCTCCCGAGTCGACGCGACTGGTCCGGCGGCCGGTGCGGGCTCCGGTGGCGGGGGTGGTGCGCCGGTGCGCCGGGCCGGTGGTCGCCGACTGTTCACTTGTCATCACCCGCTGTCTGCCTCTACGTTGTCGGCTTGCGACGTGTCCTAAAGCCAGTGGGGGAGCCTGATCATGGCCGCGAACGGACGGCACCGCAGATACCAGCCCAGCCGGATCAACCGTGCTTCGCTCACGGTGACGGCGGGCGGCGCGGGCATCGCGCTCCCGCTCCTCACCGCCGCCTCTGCCGGGGCGGCCTCGACCGATGTGTGGGAGAAGGTCGCCGCCTGCGAGTCGACCGGCGACTGGCACATCAACACGGGTAACGGCTACTACGGCGGCCTGCAGTTCACCCGGTCGACCTGGTCCGCCTACGGCGGCACGGCCCATGCGGCACGGGCCGACCTGGCGACCAAGGACCAGCAGATAGCCGTGGCCGAGAAGGTGCTCGACGGGCAGGGCCCCGGGGCCTGGCCGACGTGTTCCGTCCGGGCAGGCCTGGAACAGGGCGGCGACGCGCCGGACATCGCCCCGCAGACGAAGCGCCCGGCCACCGCCACGAAGACCGCGCAGGGCACGGCGCCGGAGTCCCGCCCGGCGAAGCCGACGGCCCGGAATGCCGCGCCGTCGAACGTGTCACCGACGGCAGTGCCCGGCAAGCGGGAGGGGTACACCGTCGCACGTGGCGACTCCCTCTCCGGCATCGCGTCCGCCGAGCGGGTCCAGGGCGGCTGGCAGCGGCTGTACGCGGCCAACCGTGTCGTCGTGGGCACCGACCCCGACCTGATCCTGCCGGGGCAGCGGCTGACCCTCGACGTCGCCGGGACGCCCCTCGCCGACCCGAAGCCGGCCACGGCTCCGAAGCAGAGGGCGTCAGCCCCGAAGGCCACGGAGAAGCCGGCACCCAGGGCCGTCGCCCCGAAGGCCGCGGAGAGGGCCGCGCCCAAGGCCGCCGCTCCCGAGCGGGCGGCGGAACCGGCCCGGGAGCAGGCCGCGAAGCCCGCCGAGAAGAAGGCGTCCAAGCCCAGGTCCGGCCTCACCGCCCCCGTGTCGGCCCGCACGGGAACGCCGTACCACCAGGCCGGTTCCTGGTCCAGCGGCTACCACACGGGCGTCGACTTCCCGGTTCCCACCGGCACCTCCGTGAAGGCCGTGTCGTCCGGGAAGGTCGTCTCGGCCGGCTGGGCCGGAGCGTACGGCTACGAGGTCGTCATCCGGCACGGCGACGGCAGGTACAGCCAGTACGCGCACCTCTCCTCGCTCCACGTGCGCGAGGGCCAGCAGATCGCCGCCGGCCAGCGGATCGCGCGCTCGGGGTCGACCGGCAACAGCACCGGCCCGCACCTGCACTTCGAGATCCGCACCGGCCCCGGCTACGGATCCGACATCGACCCGCTGGCCTACCTCAGGGCCGGGGGCGTCAGCGTCTGAACGGGCAGCCCTGCCCGATCCGCTAAGTCACCCCGGCGTGCCGGACCCGGTGCAGGCCTGCTGCCGCCGAACTCCACGCGCCCGCCGCCGTGGTCCAGCGGCAGGGTCAGCGGCAGCGAGAGGGCCGTGGGAGCCGGAAAAGGGTCAGGCAGCACCGCCGCACCCTGGGGAAGCGCGGGCCTCGCCGGCTCGGGCAGCACCACGGTGTGACGGGCGCCCCTGCCCTCGGCCGGGCTCCCGGCGTGTTCCTCCGGCGTACGCCCTTCGGACGCCTCCCGCTCCTGGTCACGCTCTTCCGCCCCCACCCGCTCCATGGTCAGCAGCACCAGTCCGGCCGCGGCCAGCGCACCGCAGCCGACCGCGAGCAGGGTGCCCGTCACCCCGTACCGGAACTGCTCCCCGAACATGGTGATGCCCACGGCCGCCGCCACGACCGGGTTGACCACGGTGACCGTCGCCAGCGGGGCGGTCAGGCCGGCTCCCCGGTACGCGGCCTGGGACAGCAGCAGACCCGCGGCAGCGAGACCGGCGATCACCAGCAGCGTCGGCAGCCCGGACGTCACCGAGCCCGACGTCCACTCCACCGCCACGGTCTTCGTGAACACCGAGGCCATCCCGAAGGCGATCCCGGCGCCCGTGGCCAGCACCACGCTGTGCAGCATCGGCCGGTGCAGCCCCTTGGCGAGGACCAGCAGGGCCACCACGGCGCCGGCCGTCCCCACCGCCAGCATCAACTGCTCCGGTCCGGCCAGGGAGTGGGATCCCGCGCTCCCCGTCAGCGCCAGAAGCCCGGCCAGGCCGACCGTGGCCATGAGCGCTCCCCGCCAGGCCGTCCGTCCCGCCCTGCGGTGGACGAAGAGCGCGGCCATGGGAAGCGCGAAGACGATCGTCAGTGCTCCGAGCGGCTGGACGAGGCTCAGCGGACCGTACGCGAGCGCCACGACGTGCAGCACCGCTCCCACGCCGTTGAGACCCACGGCGACCCACCAGACGCCGTTGCGCAGCGGCGCGTACGGGCGGCTGTCACCGGCCGCGGCCACGCGCTCCTGGACGATCGCGCCGGCCGCGTAGGCGACGGCGGAGACCAGCGACAGCAGCACGGAAAGCGCGAGGGAACTCATGAACACCACGATGTCCCGTCGGAGCCGCCACGTCGTCGTCCTTGAGGCGGCGATTCGGCGTACTGCTCCAGTAGTACGTACATCAACCCCGGGTCCTCCTCTCGACGGTAGTCCTCCTCGCCCGAGGGCTCAGAAGTTCGCCGGGAAGGTCACGCCGTGCCGTCGTCCGGTAGCGCCAGGTGTCCGAAACCGTGCCGGACCGGTCTCTCGGGGCAGGGCCGTGGGATCGCTCAGGTGCTGAGCATGAACTCCGCGCGAATGCGCTTGCCGACGGGAACCCGCTCGGCGGTCAGCCGGTCGCAGAGCGCGACCACGATCTCCATGCCGTGACCGCCGAGGCGGGCCGGGTCGGGGGAGTAGAGCACGGGGAGAGCCGTGCTGCTGTCGTACACCGTCACGCTTATGCGCCGGGCGTCGCCCTCGAGCTCCAGCAGATAGGGGCCGTGGCTGTAGCGGTCCGCATTGGTGACGAGCTCGCTGACCGCCAGCATCAGGTCGCTCCGGGTGTGCTCCCCGAGCACCGCGAGCCACTCCGCCGAGAGCCGCGCCAGGAAGCGGTCGGCCAACGCGCGGGCCAGCGCGATGCATCCGGGCTCGCCGTCGAACACCTCAGCGACGAGCAGAACCTCCGAGGACGGTGACCCGCAGAAGGGGTCGTCCGGCCGTGAGGTGGCCTGTTCGTTCATGTGCTCCAGCCAGGGCGCCGCAGGGGAGGTCATGGACCTCTTCTCGCCGTTCGTCTACCCGCGTCGAGAGATCCCACTCCGGGAGATCCCTCCAGATCTTACGCACGCCGGGGCAGCCGGACCACGCTCACGAAGAAGTCGTCGATCTGGCGCACCGCCCCGATGAACTGTTCCAGGTCGACCGGCTTGGTGACGTAGGCGTTGGCGTGCAGTTTGTAGCTGCGCAGGATGTCCTCCTCGGCCGAGGAGGTGGTGAGGACCACGACCGGGATCAGTGCCAGTTCCGGGTCGGTCTTGATCCGCTCCAGTACCTGCCGTCCGTCGTACCTCGGCAGGTTCAGGTCGAGGAGCACCAGATCCGGGCGCGGGGCGTCGGCGTACTCGCCCTGGCGGTAGAGGAAGTCCAGCGCCTCCTGCCCGTCCCGCACCACATGGAGCGTGTTGCGGATCTTGTTGTCCTCGAACGCCTCACGGGTCATCAGCTCGTCGCCGGGGTCGTCCTCGACGAGCAGGACCTCGATGGGCTTGACGGCGTCGTTCACGGGGTGTCTCCCGACCGGGGGGTGAGCGGGGCGGGGGCGAGCAGCTCCGCCGTGGTGTGGGTGGGTGCCTCAGGGAGGACGGGCAGGGTGAAGTGGAACAGCGTGCCCTCGGCCGGTTCCGGGTCCAGCCAGATCCGGCCACCGTGGAACTCGACGATCTTGCGGCAGAGCGAGAGCCCGATCCCCGTTCCCTCGTACTCGTCGCGGGCGTGCAGACGCTGGAAGATGACGAACACCTTGTCGGCGAACTCCGGCGCGATCCCGATGCCGTTGTCGGCGACGGTGAGGTGCCAGTCCTCGCCCTCCTGGACGCACCCCACGGTGATCCGGCACGGCACATCGGTGCGGCGGAACTTGATCGCGTTCCCGATGAGGTTCTGCCAGACCATGGTCAGTGACGTCGAGTCGCCGAGGAGCTCAGGGAGCGCGTCCTCGCGCACGACGGTGGCTCCGGACTCCTCGACGGCCAGCGTGAGGTTGGACAGGGCACGGTCCAGGGAGCTCTCGAGGTCGACCGGCTTCCAGCTCTGCTGCACCCGGCCCACTCGGGAGAAGGTCAGCAGGTCGTTGATGAGGACCTGCATCCGCTTGGCGCCGTCGACCGCGAAGTCGATGTACTGCCGGCCGCGATCGTCCAGTTCCTTGCTGTACCGCTTCTCCAGCAGCTGGCAGAAGGAGGCCACCTTCCGCAGCGGTTCCTGGAGGTCGTGCGAGGCGACGTAGGCGAACTGCTCCAGTTCGGAGTTGGACCGGCGCAGTTCCACGGTCTGCTCGGCCAGCAGTGTCTCCCGCTCCTGGGAGTCGGCGAGCTCCGCGACGAGGCGTCGGCGCATGTCCTCGGCCGCCGCGGCCACCGCTGTGACGTCGGAGGGGCCGCGGACCTCGATGCGACTGCCGAAGGCGCCCGACCGCACCCTGTCGGACGCGGCGGTCAGCTCGGCCAGCGGCCGTCCCACCACACGGTGCAGCAGAAGACCGATCGACACGACGGCCAGCACGAAGCCGATCACCAGGGCGATGAGCACCCGGTCGCGGGTGGTGCGCGCGTCGTCGAGCTCGGCGCGGGCCCGGTCACGCGCGTCGTCCAGGTGACTCTGCTGCTCGGCGTACAGCGCGCGCAGGGCATCGAAGTCCGCCTTGCTCCGCAGGATGGGAGCCGAGGACGCACCGGTGGGCCCGCTCGCCCGGACAGCGGCGATCAACGGCTCCGCCCGCAGGGTGCGCCACTGCTGGGCGGCCGCCTCGATCCGGTCCAGGTCCTCCGCGTACGGCCGGTCGGTCCCGATGAGCGTGCGCACCCGTTCCTGCCGCTCCCGCTCGGCCCGCCTGCCCGCCTCGTAGGGCTCCAGGAAGGTGGTGTCGCCGGTGAGCGCGAAGCCGCGTACGCCGGTCTCCTGGTCCAGGAGCGCGTTCTGCAGCTGGAACGAGGCGGAGCGGGCGGGCTGGATGCGGTCCACCAGGTCCGTGGTGCGGTCGGAGATGCGGGAGAGGACGAGCCCGCCCACGACGAGGCATCCGCAGACCACCACCACGAAACCGGCCAGGATCAGATGGACCCAGTTCTGCACGGACAGCCGCGCTATCGGGCCGGGCCGTCCGGGCGCCGGTTCGTGGGTGCTCATGACTTTGCCTTCCAGCCCAGGTGCAGTACCGCGACGTCGTCCGCGAGGCCGCCGTACGGTGAGGCGCTCTCGGTGGCCTCGCCCACCAGCGCGTCGATGAACGCGTGGGGTTCCAGTTCGCCGTACTTGCCGGCCATGGCGAGCAGGCCGTCCTCGCCGAGCCGGGAACTGGGTCCCGTGCGCCCCTCGAACAGACCGTCGGTGAACAGGACGAGCTCGTCGCCCGGGGAGAGGCCCAGCTCCGTGATCGTCCAGTGGCCGGCGCCGGGCAGCAGCCCGAGGGCCATCCCCGCCTCGGGCTCCACCCAGCCGACGTCCGACCCGTGCCGCAGCAGCAGCCCGGGATGCCCGGCCCGCGCGATGAGTACCTTGTCCCTGCTGGGAGGGAAGACCAGCGTGGTCACGGTCGCGAACACATGGGGGTCGGACCGCTCGGCGACGAGTATCCCCTCCAGCAGACCGGTCTTCTCGAGCTGACTGACACCGGTGAGCACCGCGGTGCGCCAGGCGACCCGCAGGCAGACGCCCAGCGCCGCCTCCGCGGCGCCGTGTCCGGACACGTCGCCGATCACCGCGTGGACAGCGCCGTCCGGGGTCTGCACGACATCGTAGAAGTCACCGCTCAGCAGTCCGTGGGCCCGGCCGGCCTCGTAGCGCGCGGCGACCTGGAAGCTGTCGTCCTGCAGGAGCGGAATCGGCAGCAGCGCGCGCTCCAGGCGGGCGTTCTCCTGGGCGATCAGCTGACTGGTCCGCATCGCGGCAGCCGAGCGCTCGGCGTGCTTGCGCTGGAGGGCGTAGCGGACCGCGCGACCCAGCACCTCGGGATCGATCCGGCCCTTCACGAGGTAGTCCTGCGCGCCCTGCGCCACCGCGGACAGCCCGGTCTGGGACTCGTCCAGACCCGTGAGCACGATGACCGCCGCGTCGGGGGCCGACCCGACGAGCTGGCGGACGGCGTCGAGGCCGTTGACGTCGGGCAGATGCAGGTCGAGCAGGACACAGACGGACGAACGGCAGTCCAGGAGGAACCGCCGGGCCTCGGCCAGCGTCTTGCACCAGGTGAGCGGGGCGTCCAGCTCGCTGTCGGTGAGCATCTCCTCGACCAGGAGCGCGTCGCCGGAGTCGTCCTCGACCAGGAGCAGAACGGCGTCGACGTCCCAGACGGACGTGTCGGGGACGAGCACCCTGTGCTGCTCCGGAATCCCCCTCGGCTGCTGTACGCGCACAGAGGTGTCCGAAGGCGACTCGGTCACACTCCACCCCCTCCTACGGACGGCACGGGACACCCACGGCCGTATCGGCAGGAAGCATATGTGACTGAGGCCCGGCACTCGGCCGGGCCTCGGTCTTTCGTTGCGGGACGCCGCGGAATCAGGCCTCGACGCTCATGCCCGCACGCAGGCGCTGGACGATCCTGCTCAGCAGGCGCGACACGTGCATCTGGGAGACGCCCAGCTCAGCACCGATCTGCGCCTGCGTCATCTCCTGACCGAACCGCATGCGGACGATCTTCCGCTCACGGTCGTCCAGCTGCCGCAGCAGCGGAGCCAGGGTGTGCAGGTTCTCGACGCTCTCCATCCCCGGGTCGTCCTCGCCGAGCAGATCGGCGTAGGCGCGCTGGTCGCTGCCCGACTCGCTGTCCGCGTTCGGGGTGTCCAGCGAGCCCGCCGAGTAGCCGTTGGCGGCGACGAGGCCTTCGATGATCTCCTCCTCGGGGAGATCGAGGTGCGCGGCGAGCTCCGCGACCGTCGGGTCGCGGTCGAGCTTCGCCGAGAGCAGCTCCTTGGCCTTGGCCAGCTCGACCCGAAGCTCCTGCAGCCGTCGCGGCACGTGCACGGACCAGGTCGTGTCGCGGAAGAACCGCTTGATCTCACCCACGATGTACGGCACCGCGAAGGTCGCAAACTCGACCTCACGCGAGAGGTCGAACCGGTCGATCGCCTTGATCAGGCCGATCGTGCCGACCTGGATGATGTCCTCGGTGTCGTCACCGCCCCGGTTGCGGAACCGCGAGGCCGCGAAGCGCACCAGGGAGAGATTCATCTCGATCAGGGTGTTGCGCGCGTACTGGTACTCGTGCGTGCCCTCCTCGAGGACCTGGAGCCGGTCGAAGAAGATCTTCGACATCGCCCGGGCGTCCTGCGGAGCGACCTTGCCCGCGTCCTCGATCCAGGGCAGTGCCGCCACGTCCGCTACCGCACCCGCCCCGTCGCACCGCGTGCCCGCCGCGCCGATCGCATCGGTGGTTCGCACTGACATGGCCGTCATGGTCCCGCCCTCCCTGTTCTCCACTGCAGTGTCGGGCGTATGCCCCGGTATCCGGAAGTGATGCCACCGAACACCGAATTATTTTCCGCGGAAGCGTTCGCGGTGCGGATACCCCCGTCCGACGTAACGATCCGTGGCCGCGCGGGCGGTTTCCGTCACTCCTTCCGGCCGAGGTGTGAGCCGCGCCTCCTTCCGGGCACCTGTGGTGTTCAGGAAGCAGAGGAGGGCCCCATGAGTGGCAACGGCGTGCCGGGCGGACCGACCGTGACGACCAGGATCCCGGCGCGGCTGGACCGGCTGCCCTGGTCGCGGTGGCACTGGATGATCGTGATCGGCCTCGGCACCGTCTGGATCCTCGACGGACTCGAGGTCACGGTCGTCGGCAACATCGCCAGCCGGCTGTCGGAGGACGGCAGCGGTCTGGCCATCACCGACGCCCAGGTCACGGGCATCGCCGCCGCGCTCTACGTCGCGGGCGCCTGCTCCGGTGCCCTGGTCTTCGGCTGGCTCACCGACCGCTTCGGACGCAAGAAGCTGTTCCTGATCACCCTGGCCGTCTATCTGGCGGCCACGGCGCTCACGGCGGTCTCGTTCTCGGCGTGGTGGTTCTTCCTCTTCCGCTTCCTGACCGGCTTCGGCATCGGCGGGGAGTACGCGGCGATCAACTCGGCCATCGACGAGCTGATCCCCAGCAAGTACCGGGGGCGCGTGGACCTCATCATCAACGGCAGCTTCTGGCTGGGGGCCGTGGCCGGCTCGCTGCTCTCCGTCCTCGCCCTCAACACCGACATCTTCCCCAAGGACATCGGCTGGCGGCTCACCTTCGCGCTGGGCGTCGTCCTCGGGCTCGTCATCCTGCTGGTGCGCCGCCATGTGCCGGAGAGCCCGCGCTGGATGTTCATCCACGGGCAGGACGAAGCCGCGGAGAAGCTCGTCGACGGGGTGGAGCGGCAGGTGGAGGAGGAGATCGGCGGCCCGCTCCCGCCCGCCGAGCAGGCGATCACCGTGCGGCAGCGCAAGAGCATCGGCTTCGGCCTGATCGCCCGCACCGTCTTCCGCTCCTATCCCAAGCGGGCCGTGCTCGGCCTGGCGCTCTTCGTGGGACAGGCCTTCCTGTACAACGCCGTCACCTTCGGGTTCGGTTCGATCCTGGTGAAGTTCTTCGACGTCTCCAGCGGCGCCACCGGCTACTACTTCGCGGTCATCGCGTTCTGCAACTTCCTGGGGCCGCTGTTCCTCGGCCGGCTGTTCGACACGGTGGGCCGTAAACCGATGATCGCCGGCACCTACATCACCTCGGGGCTCCTGCTCTTCGCGACCGCCTGGCTCTTCCAGAACGGGTCCCTGACCGCCGCCACCATGACCGGGTGCTGGTGCCTGGTCCTCTTCGTCGCCTCCGCGGGCGCGAGCTCCGCCTACCTCACGGTCAGCGAGATCTTCCCGATGGAGACGCGGGCCATGGCCATCGCCTTCTTCTACGCCGTGGGCACGGCGGCGGGCGGCATCACGGGACCGCTGGTCTTCGCGGACCTCACCGGAAGCGGTGTCCCGGGGGACACGGCCCTGGCGTTCTGCATCGGTGCGGCACTGATGGTGGCCGGCGGACTGGTCGCCCTCGTCTTCGCGGTCGACGCCGAGGGGAAGTCCCTCGAGGACATCGCGACCCCGCTCTCCGCCCAGGAGAAGGAGGGCGCCGGACCGAACTGAGCAACTCCCGACTCATGGCAGACTTGACCGGGGCAATCGGCCCGTGCGCGCCTGCCCTCGCCGGCTCCCGGCCGGACCACTCCCCACCGAAGCCCGGCAGCGGCATGAGTGACGAGTGACAGAGGAACGGCAATGACGGTGACAGAGGACAGCCAGGAGTTCGCTCCCGGTATCGACGAGTTCGGTCCCGGTATCGACCCGGAGCGGCTGGCCGTCTGCCTGGGCGTGCTGGACGAGCTCAACACCATCGAGGTCGACCACCCGGACGCCGTCGCCGTGCGACGTGCCACCGCCGGCATCTACCGCACCGTGAAGCAGCGCCGCCGCCAGGAGCGCCGCGCCTCCAAGACCGCGCACGACAAGGCCGTCACCGAAGCCACGGCGACCGGCTCCGCCGAGCGCATCGACGACGAGACGCAGGGCGTCCTGCCGTCCTCGTCGGCCACCGCCGAGATCGCGGGGATACTCCAGCGGCCCAGGTCCTGCTACATCTGCAAGACCCGCTACGTCGAGGTGGACGCCTTCTACCACCAGCTCTGCCAGCAGTGCGCCAAGGAGAACCGCGAGCGGCGTGACGCGCGCACCGACCTCACCGGCCGCCGGGCCCTGCTCACCGGCGGCCGGGCGAAGATCGGCATGTACATCGCGCTGCGCCTGCTGCGTGACGGCGCGCACACCACCATCACCACCCGCTTCCCCAACGACGCGATCCGCCGCTTCAAGGCGATGCCGGACAGCGACGAGTGGATCCACCGCCTGAAGATCGTCGGCATCGACCTCCGCGACCCGGCCCAGGTCGTCGCCCTGGCCGATTCCGTCGCCGCCGAGGGCCCGCTGGACATCCTGATCAACAACGCCGCGCAGACCGTCCGCCGCTCGCCGCAGGCCTACAGCGAGCTGCTCTCCGCCGAGTCCGCCCCGCTGCCTTCCGGTGAGCTGCCTGCCGCCGAGGTGATCGGCACGTTCGGCAGCGGCACCGTCGACCGCGTCGCCGCGCTGCCGGCGGCCCGCAGGGAGGGCGAGGGGCTGAGCGCCCAGGACGTGACGGATCTCGCCCTGGTGACCGGGTCCGCCTCGCCGGCCCGTATCGCCTCGGGTACGGCCATCGACGCCGGCGGCCTGGTGCCCGACCTGCACGACACGAACAGCTGGATCCAGACCGTCGACGAGGTCGAGCCGATCGAGCTCCTCGAGGTCCAGCTCTGCAACTCCACGGCGCCGTTCATCCTCATCAGCCGGCTCCGCCCGGCGATGTCGGCCGCCGCGGGGCGCGCCTACGTGGTGAACGTCTCCGCGATGGAGGGTGTCTTCGGCCGCGGGTACAAGGGCGCGGGGCACCCGCACACCAACATGGCCAAGGCCGCGCTGAACATGCTGACCCGCACCAGCGCCCAGGAGATGTTCGAGAAGGACCGCATCCTGATGACGGCCGTCGACACCGGCTGGATCACGGACGAGCGTCCGCACCCCGACAAGATGCGCCTCGCCGAGGAGGGTTTTCACGCCCCGCTCGATCTCGTCGACGGCGCCGCGCGGGTCTACGACCCGATCGTGCGTGGTGAAGCGGGCGAGGAGCTGTACGGCTGCTTCCTCAAGGACTACGCGCCTGCGGGCTGGTGACGTCCGGCGGGCCCCGGCGCTCCGGCTCCCCGCACCCCCTCAGCCTCTCCCGTACCTCACGCCGCGTGCGTGGGCGAACGGCAACGGCGGCGGCCCCGTGATCTGCGGGGCCGCCGCCGTCCTGTTGGCTGAAAGTGACCTAGGCCACACGTTCTGTCGAGCGGGATGGCGCTCATTTGGTTAGTCTGAGGTGAACGGACGCCACCAAGGGATCCACGAAGCTTCCTCGGCCGTCCTGGGACAGGTCTGTAACCAGCCCGCCGTCCCACCCCGTACCGGCGCCACCGCGACCGAACTGTTTCTGCCCCTGCCCCGCAGAGGGCGGTCGACACGGTTCTCACAGCCGCAGCGTCGCCACCGCCCGGGGTATCGCGACACATAAGGAGTCCGCGGTGACACCTGAAATGACGAAGACCGAGACGCGCCCGGCCGAGCTGACCGGAGACCGGGCCCGTCGGCCCGAGAAGCTCCGGAACATCGAGGTCTGGGCCAGGTCGGCACCGATCAGGCTGGCCGGCTACGAGGACGATCTGGCCGAGCCGCACATCCTGCCCGGCATCGACTGACCGGCCGCGCGTCTCCGGAACGGCGCCTCGGTCCCTGCCCCCGTCCTCGGACGGGGGCAGGGCTCTTTCACGGCCACCGGGCTACTCCGGGGCGTACCCGTGCGGCCGGAGAGGTACGGGACGGGGCACGGGCCTCATGAAGTCCCTCACGTAGGTCCTGTGCCACCGGCATCCGGTGGCCCGCAGCTCCTGCGCGTCCGTGTACCGGTAGTGGAAGACCCGGGCCCGGATGTGGGCGGGCGGGCCGTCGGGGAACGGGTTGCGGCCCAGAAGCCGCAGCGTGTCCCGGTCGCCCTGGAGCAGCCGCTCGACGAGCGGCTCGAACCAGGAGCGGGCGTACGCGGGAGAGAGCGCCGCGAACCACATCATCCAGTCCAGCCGCAGGTGGTACGGAGCGAACTGGCGCGGAAGCCTGCGCGGATCACCGGGTTTGCCGCGGAAGCCGTACTCGAGCCAGCGGGTCCCCTGGTGGATCACCGCCTCCTCGGTGCCCTCGATCACCACTTCCAGCCGCATCCTGCTGATGCTCCCGAAGGCTCCGTAGGTGTTGACCAGGTGCAGCGGGTCGAAGGACCGGTTCATGACCTGGCGGCGCGAGAGGAGATTGCGGGCCGGACGGTAGCTGAGCGCCAGGACGAGCGCGGTGACGGCCATGACCACCACCTCGTACCAGAGGGGCGCCCCCGGCTGTGCGGGTGGAGGGCCGGCGACGGGCGACCAGTCGACCGCGGCGAGGGCGATGACGATGGTCAGCCAGTTGAGCCAGGCGAAGTTACCGGACAGCACCAGCCACAGCTGGGTGAGGACCATGAGCCCCGCGGCGACGCTCGCCACCGGCTGCGGGGTGAACAGCAGGAAGGGCACCACGAGCTGGGTGACGTGGTTGGCTGCGGTCTCCACCCGGTGGACCGGTTCGGGGAGCCGGTGGAAGAGCCGGCTCAGGGGGCCGGGCATGGGCTGGGTCTCGTGGTGGAAGTCCAGGCAGGTCAGCCGTCGCCAGCACTCGTCCCCCCGGATCTTGATGAGGCCCGCGCCGAACTCCACCCGGAAGAGCAGCCAGCGCAGCAGCCACAGGACCAGGACCGGGGCCGCCGTGTCCCCGTTTCCGAGGAACACGGCGAGGAACCCCGTCTCCAGCAGCAGGGACTCCCAGCCGAAGCCGTACCAGACCTGGCCGACCTGGACGACGGACAGGTACAGCACCCACGGCACCGCCCACAGGGCCATCGCCGCCCACAGCGGGACGTAGCCGTCCACGCCTGCCAGTAGGGCGAGCGACACCGCGGCGCCGGTCCAGGCGACCAGTGCGAAGAAGCGGTCGGAGTAGTGGAGCCGGAACAGGCCGGGGGCGGCCCGCCAGGAGGTGTGTGCCAGGAGATCGGGGACGGGAAGCATGCCGCGGGAACCGATCAGCGCCCGGAACTGGAGCGCTGCGGCGACGAACGCGACCAGGTAGACGGCCGCGAGCCCTCGCTGGAAGATCAGTCTGCTCAGCCAGTAGCCGTCTGCGGTGAACCACTCCATCGTCTCCAGTATCCGGCCGGGACCGCTGTCAGGCAGCGGCTGCCGTCCGGCGCAGCACGGTGGCGAGCCGGCGGGCGTACCAGCGCTGGGCCATCGGTGCGAGCGGACCCGCCAGCCGGGCGTACCAGGCGGCCGGCCGCGAGAAGGCCGTGACCGTGAACCACACGGTTCCGTCCTCCGCCAGCTCCACCACGAAGCTCTCCTCCCCGCGCTCCGGATGTCCCGGCCGGGTGCCGTAGGCGAAGCCGGTGCGGTCTCTCTCGTACGCCGTCCAGACGATCTCGCAGGGCGCGGTGATCCGGAACCGCCGGATGCCCGCGGACACGTCGACGGTCACCCCGGTGGCGGCCCGCGGCGCGGAGGCCTTCACCCCGGCTCCCGCCGCCCGGTGGAGGCGCCACTCGGTGACGGCGGCGCCCGCGGCCTCGAATTCCGCGCGGCCCCTGCCGACCGCGGCGCGGTGGTGCAAATGGTTGTAGCCGTCCGGAAGAGGCCCGAGCCGGGTGGCTCCGACCTCGGGATACGTCAGGGTGCTCATGCGGTCCTGCCTTCCGGGTGGGTGTGGGCCTGGAGCCGGCGCCGGGCGAGCAGCGCGCAGAGGGCGAAGCCCAGTGCGTTGCCGAGCCCGTGGGTGGCGGCCATCCAGGTCAGGGTGGGGTGGGGGAGTCCGGTGGCCTCGCCGAGGGCCCAGCTCAGCGCGAGCACCATGGTCACCACGAGCACGCCGGCCGACACGGCGAGCAGGGTGCGGGTGAGGCGGTCACGGCCGTCGGCGCGTACGGTGCGCCAGGTCAGCAGGGCTACCGTCCACATCCCCGCGGTGAGCAGGAGCGCACCGGCCAGCTCGGTCCACTGCCCGGTGAAGTAGCCGACGAGGACGAGCAGGGTGCCGAGCGGGACGCTCAGGGCGGCGAACCGGGCCGCCGGGCCGTCCTCCGTCCGGCAGACGAGGCCTGCGACGAGCGCGGCGGCGAAACCGGCGAAGTGGAAGTGCGGCACGGTCAGGGCCAGGATGCCGAGTCCGAATCCGAACAGTCCGTGGCCCGAGCGCTCGGCCACCAGGGCGAGCGCCGCGACGGACGGGGCGACCAGCGCCGTGAGCAGGGCGGCCTCCACCGGGCGTGCGCTGCGCGTGCGGGCGAGTCGCCGGAGGGCGTGGCCGGCGAGGAGCAGCGTCCCCAGCGCGTAGCAGAGGGCCGGCGCGGTGGCGGCGGCGCCGCGTGGCAGCCACAGGGACACGGCGCCGGGTATCGCGAAGAGCGGCCACCAGCGCCGCATCCGGTCGAGGGCCGGGTCACCGACGAGCCCCAGGCCCATGGGGACGATCACCAGCATGCCCAGCATCACGATCAGCCCGACCAGCACGGTCATCGCGCCCACCCCCGGTTGTGGAAGAACAGCCCGTCGCTGGTGAAGAACAGCCCTTCGACGGCCGGTCATGAATTAGTTGAACACGTTCAATTGCCCTCACGCCGATCATAGGGCTTGCCTTGAACGTGTTCAAGGCGGCCTGTTCAGTCGAGGAATCGGACAAATAATGGCAGAGTGGCGCATATGGATGATCGGGTAGCGGGTGCCCTGTCACTCCCGGACGACTGGCCCGCCCACCCGGACCTCAGTCTCGCCCTGAACCGAATGGGCAGCTTCGACTGGGATCTGGACAGCGGCCTCATGCACATGGACGAGCCCGCCCTCGACGTGTTCGACCTGCGCCCCGAGGAGTACGACGGCCGTCCGGAGGGGCTCGCGCAGCGCGTCCCCGCCGACGAGGCGATCCGGCTCGACGACATGGTGTCGCAGGCGCTCAAGGGCGGCCGCAACAACTACGGCGCCTACTTCCGCAGGATGCAGCGGGACGGCACGCTGAGCTGGACCCACACCCAGGGCTTCATCCGCCGCGACGGCACCGGGCGGCCCCGCCGGATCATCGGGATCATCCGTGACGCCACCCAGGAGCTGGCCGAATCCACCGCCCGGCGGACCGTCGACGAGGAACGGCGGCGCCGTACCAGCCTGGTCGAGGGCACTACGGCCGCCCTGGCCCACGCGCGGACGGTCAAGGACGTCACCGAGGTGCTGAAGAGTTCCAGCGGCCTGGCCAACCTCGGCGCCACGAGCCTCGTCATGGGGCTGCTCGAGTCCGGGCGCATCCACCTGGTCGCGGACGGCCCCGAAGGGGCGTTCGTGCAGGGCACCCGCTACACCCGGACCGACGAGCCCTATCCGATGAGCGAAGTGATCCGCACACTCACGCCGCGATTCATCGAGACCCCCGAGGACTTCGCGGCCTCCTATCCCATCCTCTGGCCCCACATCAGCCACCTGGGCATCACCGCGGCCGCCTACATGCCCCTCATCGCCCAGGCCCGCCCGATCGGCGCACTCGGCCTCCTCTACGGGAACAAGGCGGGCTTCACCAGCGACGAGCGGAACCTGCTCGTGGCCCTCGGCAGCTCGATCGCCCAGAGCCTCCAGCGGGCGATGCTCTACGAGCAGGAGCACGATCTCGCCGAGGGGCTCCAGCAGGCGATGCTGCCGCGCCGGATCCCCGAGGTGCCCGGCGCGCAGGTCGCGGTCCGCTACCGCTCGGCGCGGCTCGGCCGGGACATCGGCGGCGACTGGTACGACATCATCCCGCTGCCCGGCGGCCGGGTCGGCGCCGTCATCGGCGACGTGCAGGGGCACGACACGCACGCGGCGGCCGTGATGGGCCAGCTCCGGATCGTGCTGCGTGCCTACGCGGCCGAAGGGCACAGCCCGGCCACGGTCATGGCACGGGCCTCGGTGTTCCTGCACGAACTCGACACCGACCGCTTCGCGACCTGCACCTACGCCGAAGCCGACCTGACCACGGGTGTGGTCCAGATGGTGAGGGCCGGGCACGTCGACCCGGCCCTGCGGGACGTCGACGGCAGCTGCCGCAAACTGCCGGTGGAGGGTGGTCTGCCGCTGGGGCTGTCCGCGGAGTTCGGGCAGCTCGAATACCCGGTCAGCACCGTCGATCTGGACCCGGGCCAGACGATGATCCTCTACACCGACGGAATGGTGGAACTGCCGGGCACCGACCTCGACGAGGGTCTGCTGCTGCTCGCCTCGACCGTGCGCGACGGTCCGCAGGACCTCCAGAAGCTGGCCGACCGGCTCTGCGAGGTCGTCGACGAACGCGGCGGCGAGGACGACATGGCGATGCTGCTGCTGCGCCGCAACGCGGCCCACGCCCCCCATCCGGGCGGCCGCCTCCAGCAGCACGTCGCGCAGAACGACCCCGAGGCGCTCACCTCTGCCCGTCACATGATCCGGGCGGCGGTCCGCGCCTGGGGGGCGAAAAGCCGCGCGGACGAGGTCGAGCTCGCGGCGGACGAGCTCATCACCAACGCGCTGATGCACACCGACGGCGGTGCCATCGTCACCATCCGGGTGCTCACCGGACCCGAGCGCCGTCTCCGGGTCGACGTGGAGGACCGCTCCAGCGCACTGCCCCGGCGCAGGGAGGCGGGGGAGTCGGGCGTCTCGGGCCGCGGGCTCATGCTCGTCGACCGACTGGCCGACGTCTGGGGAGTGGAGTCCCGGGGCAACGGCAAGTGCGTGTGGTGCGAATTCCTCGTCCAGGGCCACCGGTAGCGCCCGAGCCAGGTCGCAGCAAGACTGTAACAGTACGTAACATGTCCATACTTGACCGTAACCGGCCGTGCGGGATTGACTGCGATCCCGCCGTTCCGCTGTCGAAGACGCGAGGCCCCGTTGAGTACCGAGCTTCTGGCCCCTCTTGATCTGGCTTTCTGGCACCTCGAATCCGAGGCCCATCCGATGCACCTCGGCGCACTCGCCGTCTTCGACCCGGTACCCGGTGTGGCCCCGCAGGACCTGCTCGAACTGCTCGGAGCCCGCGCCGCCGCCATCCCCCGGCTGCGGATGCGGGTGCGCGACGTCCTGCTCCCCGTGGGCGGTGCGGCCTGGTTCACCGACAAGGACTTCGACGTGCACCGGCACGTCAAGCGGGTCGTGCTCCCCCCGGGCGACTTCATGGCGGGGGCGACCCGGCTCGCAGGTGAACTCATGGAACGCCCTCTGGGGCGGGGCCTGCCGCCCTGGCAGATGTACCTCCTCGACAGCCCGGGTGACGGCCCGTTCGCCGTACTCGTGAAGCTGCACCACGCGCTCGCCGACGGGATGCGGGCCGTCGCCATCGGCGCCGGCATCTTCGACCAGATCGCCTCCGCCGGCGCCGGCCGCGGCGGGGTGCGCCGCCGGACCCCCGTACCGCCCCGCTCCTGGCTGCCCGGCCCGTACGAGGCGGCGGGCATCGCGATGGACCGGCTCGGGGATGTCGGACGGGCGCTGGGGGTCGGTGCCTCGGTGGTCCGCGCCAGCCGCCTCGACCTGCGCGCCACCACCGCTCTGACCGCACGCTCCAGCGGAACGCGCCGGCTGGCCACCGCCGAACTCGACGCCGAGACCGTGCAGCGGATCCGGCGCACCGAGGGCGGCACCGCCAACGACGTCCTGCTCGCGGTGGTCGCCGGTGCGCTGCGGCGCTGGATGACCGAGCGCGGGGAGCCGCTCCCGGGCGCCGACCCGCGCGCCCTGGTTCCGGTCTCCCGGCGCCGGCCCGGTGGGGCGGCCACCGGGAACAGGCTGTCCGCCTACCTGCTCGGGCTGCCCGTCGGCGAACCCGATGCCCGGGAACGGCTGCGCCTCGTCCGTACGGGCATGGACCGCAACAAGGCGGCCGGACCGCTGCGCGGCGCGGGCGCCGTCGCCGTCCTGGCCGACCAGCTGCCCGCGCTGGCCCACCGGTTCGGAGCGCCGCTGGCCGGGAACGCGGCCCGGATGCTCTTCGACATCCTGGTCACCAGCGTTCCCCTGCCCCGCTCGGCGCTCTCTCTCGGCGGCTGCCCGCTGCGCGCCGTCTACCCCATGGCGCCACTGGCCCGGGGCCAGGCACTGGCCGTCGCCCTGTCCACCTACGGCGGGCGGGTGCAGGTCGGACTGGTCGCCGACGGGAAGGCGCTCCCCGATCTCGACCGGCTGGCCTCCGCGGTCCAGGAGGAGCTGTGCGAGCTGCACGCACTCGTGCCCACGGTGCCCGCCCCCGCGTGAGCGCCGATCCCCCGCAAGGTGGTTGACGCACCCGATTGATCCGATGAATAGTCCTCTACGGACCATCAGGGATCATCGGGGGGCTGCCAGACATGCGGCGCAACAGACTCGGCCGCAGCGCGGTCGAGATCACCGAACTCTCCTTCGGCGCAGCGGCCATCGGCAACCTCTTCACCGAGGTCGCTCCGGACCGGGCCGCGGCCGCCGTCGACGCGGCGTGGGACGAGGGCGTCCGCTACTTCGACACCGCGCCGCACTACGGTCTCGGGCTCTCCGAGCGCCGCCTCGGCGAGGCGCTGCGCGACCGGCAGCGGGACACCTACGCCGTGTCCACGAAGGCCGGCCGCCTGCTCGACCCCCTGACCCCCGGCGAGACGGCGGCCCACCAGGGGCTCTCCGACGGGTTCGCCGTGCCGCACACCCACCGGCGCCGCTGGGACTTCAGCGCCGACGGGATCCGACGCAGCATCGAGGACAGCCTCGGACGGCTCGGCCTGGACCGGATCGACCTCGTCTATCTGCACGACCCCGACGACCACGGGGAAGCGGCCTTCCGCGAGGGCTATCCGGAGCTGGAGAAGCTGCGCGCCGAGGGCATGGTCGGAGCGATCGGCGCCGGCATGAACCAGACCGCGATGCTCACCCGCTTCCTGCGCGAGACCGACGTCGACGCCGTCCTCTGCGCCGGCCGCTTCACCCTCCTGGACCACAGTGCTCTCGAGACTCTGCTGCCGGAGGCCGCCGCCCGTGGCCGCGGAGTGGTCGTCGGAGGTGTCTTCAACTCCGGTCTGCTCGCCGACCCGAGGCCCGGCGCCACATACGACTACGCGGCGGCCCCCGCGCCTCTCCTGGACCGGGCCCTGCGCATCCGGGCCGTCGCCGGGAGGCACGGCGTTCCGCTGCGCGCCGCAGCCCTGCACTACCCGCTGCGTCACCCGGCCGTCGCAGGTGTCCTCGTCGGCACCCGCTCCCCCGACGAGGTGCGGGACGCGGCGGCGCAGCTGCGCACGCCTGTCCCGGACGCCCTGTGGGACGACCTCCGCGCCGAAGGGCTGCTGTGACGACACCCCTGAGCATCGTCGACGCCCACCACCACGTGTGGGACCTCGCGGTGCGCGGCCAGGACTGGATCACCGGCGAGGAACTCGCCCCGATCCGCCGCACCTTCACCCTCGCCGACCTGGAGCCCGAGGCGCGCGCCGCCGGTGTGGCCGCCACCGTCCTCGTCCAGACGGTCACCGTCGCCGAGGAGACCCCCGAATTCCTCGCGCTCGCCGACGGCAGCACCCTGGTCGCGGGCGTCGTCGGCTGGACCGACCTGACCGCGCCGGACATCGCCGACACCCTGGCCGTCCTCCGCGCCCTGCCCGGCGGCGGCCGGCTCGTCGGAATCCGCCACCAGGTCCAGGGCGAACCCGACCCGGAGTGGCTGCTGCGCCCCGACGTCCTGCGCGGGCTGCGCGCCGTCGCCGCCGCCGGGCTCGTCTACGACCTCATCGTCCGGCCCCGTCAACTGCCCGCGGCCGCCCGGGCCGCCGCGCTGCTGCCGGGGCTCACCTTCGTACTCGATCACGCGGGCAAGCCGCCCGTGGCGCTCGGGGTCACCCACCCCTGGGCCGACGGCCTTCGGGCGCTCGCGGCGCTGCCCAACACCGTCTGCAAACTCTCCGGCCTGGTCACCGAGGCCGACCCCCGGTCCTGGACCGTCGCCGACCTGCGCCCCTACGCGGACACCGTCATCGAGGCGTTCGGCCCCGACCGGCTGATGTTCGGCTCCGACTGGCCGGTGTGCCGGCTCGCCGCCCCCTACGCCGATGTCCTCGCCGCGGCACGAGAGCTGACCGACGGGCTCGGGGAAGGCGGACGCCAGGCCGTCTTCTCGGGCACCGCCCGGCGGGTCTACGGCCTGCGGGCCCCCGCCGGCTGACCACCACGCCGCGCGTTCACACGGTCGCTGCGGCAGGCTGGAGTCATGCCCGAACTGCCGGAAGTCGAAGCCCTGCGGGACTTCCTCGACGACCATCTGGTCGGCAAGGAGATCGCCCGCGTCCTGCCGCTCACGATCAGCGTCATGAAGACGTACGACCCGCAGCCCGCCGCCCTGGAGGGCGCCACCGTCACCTCGGTTGCCCGGCACGGAAAGTTCCTCGACATCACGGCAGGGGAGCTCCACCTGCTCATCCACCTGGCGCGGGCGGGCTGGCTGCAGTGGAAGGACAGCTTCCCCGCGGCCCCGCCGCGTCCCGGCAAGGGGCCGCTCGCCCTGCGGACGGTCCTCACCGGCGGCGACGGCTTCGACCTGACCGAGATGGGCACCACCAAGCGCCTCGCCGTCCACCTGGTCCACGACCCCGCCGACGTGCCCGGGGTGGCGCGCCTCGGGCCCGATCCGCTCGCCGACTCCTTCGACCGGGACGCCTTCGCGGCGGTGCTCGGCGCGGAGCGCCGGCAGGTCAAGGGCGCGCTGCGCGACCAGTCGCTGATCGCGGGCATCGGCAACGCCTACAGCGACGAGATCCTGCACGTCGCGAAGATGTCGCCGTTCAAGCTCACCACCAGCCTCGGCGACCACGACATCACCCACCTGTACAACGCCATGCGCACCACGCTCAAGGACGCCGTCGAGCGATCCCGGGGCATGGCGGCGGGGCGCCTCAAGGCCGAGAAGAAGAGCAGCATGCGCGTCCACGGCCGCACCGGGCAGCCCTGCCCCGTCTGCGGCGACACCGTGCTGGAGGTGTCGTTCAGCGACTCGTCACTGCAGTACTGCCCCACCTGCCAGACCGGCGGCAGACCGCTCGCCGACCGGCGGCTCTCCCGCCTCCTCAAGTAGGCCCGGTCCGCCGGCGCCACCGCGCGGGCGGCGGGGCGCCCCCGGGCGGCAGCGCGTGCGCGTACACCGCCAGGTGCGCCACCACCGCGCCGAACTCGCGCACCTGCACCACACACGCGGCGCACTCCGCCAGGTGCTCCTCGAAGAGGCAGGTGTCGGCAGCCCCGAGCACCCCTAGCGCGTAGGCTCCGGCGTCGCGGTGAAGTTCGATGGCGCGCATGGTCCCAGATACGTGACGAACCCGTGAATCACTCACGCCACCACACGGGTGGAGCACCTAAACTCCGGCCTCATGCTGCGCGTACTCGCCGTCGACGACGAAGAACCCGCCCTGGAGGAACTCCTCTACCTCCTGCGTGCCGATCCCCGGATCCGGAGCGCCGAGGGTGCCACAGGTGCCACCGAGGCGCTGCGCCGCATCGGCGGAGCCGTCGACGCCGGACCTGAGGACCCGTCGGCGATCGACGTCGTGTTCCTGGACATCCACATGGCCGGGCTGACCGGACTCGACGTGGCGCAGCTCCTCGCCGGCTTCGCGGCACCCCCGCTCATCGTCTTCGTCACCGCCCACGAAGGCTTCGCCGTGCACGCCTTCGACCTCAAGGCCGTCGACTACGTCCTCAAGCCCGTCCGCCGCGAGCGCCTTGCCGAGGCGGTACGCCGGGCAGCCGAGCAGGTCGGCGAACGCTCCGCGTCCGTCCACGACGCTGCCGCCGACCAGGTCGCGGTGGAACTGGGCGGGATCATCCGCTTCGTGGCCGTCGACGACATCGCCTACGCAGAGGCCCAGGGCGACTACGCCAGGCTGCACACCGCGACCGGCAGTCATCTCGTCCGGATACCGCTCACGACCCTGGAGGAACGCTGGCGCACCCGGGGGTTCGTACGCATCCACCGCCGTCACCTCGTGGCGTTGAACCGGATCGACGAGCTCCGGCTCGACGCCGGCAGCATGAGCGTCCGCATCGGGGACGCCGAGCTAGCGGTCAGCCGTCGTCACACCCGTGCCCTGCGCGATCTGCTGATGCGGCAGACCGGCCGCTGACCTGGCCCTACCCGGGGCAGCCCCTTCCCAGCGGGCCCCCGCGCCGCCTACACTCCGGGCCCATGTCCGCAGAGAGCACGCCCCGCCGTGAAGTGGTCATGGGCGAGCCCCGGAGGGTGCGTCCGCTGCCCCGTTACCGCGCCCAGTCGGAGATCGACGAGCAGACCGCCCTCGGCGGCGCCTACGTCCGCTCCCTGATGCGCAGCCAGCTCCGCGCCGGGCTCACCGCCTTCGCCGTCCTCGCCCTGGTCGCGGGAACCCTTCCCCTGGTCTTCGAGGCCCTCGGCAGCAACGCCGTCGTCTGGGCGGTGCTCGGCTTCACCACCTACCCGCCGCTCACGCTGGCCGCGTGGTGGTACGTGCGCCGGGCCGAGCGCAACGAGCGCGACTTCGCCAGACTCGTGGAAGACCTTCCCGCACCGTGAGCGCACCCGACCACCCCGCAGCGGTGGCGGCGGTCGCCCTCGTCGTCCTGGCCACCGTCCTCGTGGGCGGGTTCGGGCTGCGGATCTCCCGTACGACCTCCGACTTCTACGTCGCGTCGCGCACCGTGCGTCCGAGGCTCAACGCCGCGGCGATCAGCGGCGAGTACCTGTCAGCGGCCTCGTTCCTCGGCATCGCCGGCCTGGTGCTGGTGCACGGCCCCGACATGCTCTGGTACCCGGTCGGATACACCGCCGGTTACCTCGTGCTGCTGGTGTTCGTCGCCGCTCCGCTACGCCGCTCGGGCGCGTACACGCTGCCCGACTTCGCCGAGGGGCGTCTCGAGTCGCGACAGGTCCGCCGCCTGGTCAGCGTCTTCGTCGTCGGCGCCGGCTGGGTGTACCTGGTGCCGCAGCTCCAGGGGGCCGGCCTCACGCTGAAGATCCTCACCGGCGCCCCCGGCTGGCTCGGCGACGTACTCGTCGCCTCCGTCGTGGTGGTCGCCGTCGCGGCGGGAGGCATGCGCTCGATCACCTTCGTGCAGGTGTTCCAGTACTGGCTGAAGCTCACCGCGCTGCTGGTGCCCGCGATCTTCCTGGTGCTGGCCTGGCAGGGCGACGGCCGCCCCCGTGTCAGCTTCGACGAGCAGATCTCCGTGTTCCGGGCCGACCATCCGCTCTACGCGACGTACGGACTGATCGTGGCGACCTTCCTCGGCACCATGGGCCTGCCGCACGTGGTGGTCCGCTTCTACACCAGCCCCAACGGCCGCGACGCCCGCCGCACCACCGTCGCCGTCCTCGCCCTGGTCGGCCTGTTCTATCTGCTGCCCCCGGTCTACGGGGCTCTGGGCCGGCTGTACGCGCCCGAGCTCATGCACGGGGGCGACGCCGACGCCGCCGTCCTGCTGCTGCCCGCGCGGGTGATCGGAGGTCTCGGCGGCGATCTGCTCGGTGCGCTCCTCGCCGGCGGCGCGTTCGCCGCGTTCCTCTCCACGGCCTCCGGACTCACGATGGCCGTCGCCGGAGTGATCACCCAGGACGTCCTGCCCTCGGGCGGTGTACGGCACTTCCGGCTGGCGACCGTCCTGGCCATCGCCGTACCGCTGGCCGGCTCCCTCGTGGTAAGCCGGGTGCCGGTGGCCGACGCCGTCGGGATGGCCTTCGCGGTCTCCGCGTCGTCCTTCTGCCCCCTGCTCGTCCTCGGTATCTGGTGGCGGCGGCTCACCCCGCCCGGCGCGATCGCCGGCCTGCTGCTCGGCGGGGGCTCCGCGCTGCTCTCGGTGGCCATCACGGTCAGCGGCGCCGTGCGTCCGCCCGGGTGGCCGCACGCACTGCTCGCCTGGCCGGCCGTCTGGTCCGTACCGGTCGGCTTCCTCGCGATGATCCTGGTCTCGCTGGCCACCCCGGGACGGATACCGCAGGGCACCAACGCGGCCATGACCCGATTCCATCTGCCCGAAGCGCTGACCTCGGGGCGCGGGCGATGACCGGGGCCGGGATCGCCGCCATCGCCGTGCTCGCCCTGCTGCTGTTCGGCACGGGCTTCCTCCTGGGCCGCACCGCCCGTCCCGTACGCAGCAGTGATGTGGGCACGCCCGTGGAGCACGCCACGTTCGCGACTCTGCACACGGCCTCGCTCGCTGCGCCGCCGCTGCGCGCGGGACTCACCGAGGAGAGCGCGCGCCGGTCGGCGCGCGGGCTGCGCTCGCTCCTCGGCACCGAAGCCCTGTGCCTCACCGACCGCGACCAGGTGCTGGTGTGGGACGGAGAGGGCGACCACCACGGCACGGACGTGATGCACCAGGTGCGGGGTGTCCTCGACAGCGGCAGGGACACCGCCTTCCACAGCGACTGCGGTGACCTCGACTGCCCGCTGCGCTGGGCCGTCGCCGTGCCGCTGACGGTCGACCACCGGGTGCTCGGCACGCTCGTCGCCTACGCGCCCAGGGAATCGGCGGTGCTGGCCAGGGCGGCGGGCGAGGTCGCCCGCTGGGTCTGCGTACAGCTGGAACTCGCCGAGCTCGACCGCTCCCGTACACAGCTCATCGAGGCCGAGATCAAGGCGCTGCGGGCTCAGATCTCCCCGCACTTCATCTTCAACTCACTGGCCGCGATCGCGTCGTTCGTCCGGACCGACCCCGAGCGTGCGCGTGAGCTCCTGCTGGAATTCGCCGACTTCACCCGTTACTCGTTCCGCCGGCACGGGGAGTTCACCACTCTGGCCGACGAACTCCACTCCATCGACCAGTACTTGGCGCTGGTGAGGGCTCGCTTCGGTGACCGGCTCTCGGTGACCCTCCAGGTGGCCCCGGAGGTGCTGCCCGTCTCGCTCCCGTTCCTCTGCCTCCAGCCCCTGGTCGAGAACGCCGTCAAGCACGGCCTGGAGGGCGCCGTCACGCTTCCGCGTGCCCTGGGCTCCGCACGGCCGGGGGACGCCCCGATCCGCATCACGATCAGTGCGCTGGACGCCGGAGCCGAGGCGGAGGTCGTCATCGAGGACGACGGCGCCGGGATGGAGCCGGACCGTCTCCGCCGGATCCTGCGGGGCGAGGGCGGCACCTCCACCGGCATCGGTCTGCTCAATGTGGACGAACGGCTCCGCCAGGTCTACGGCGACGAGTACGGGCTCGTCATCGAGACAGGTGTCGGGGCAGGCATGAAGATCACCCTGCGGCTGCCCAAGTACCGGGCGGGTGTCCACGGTTCCTGACCGGAACCGTCCGCCCGCGCGTCAGTACAGATGGACGGCCAGATGGCCGAGCGGCAGACCCAGCTGCCAGGCCGGCGTCCACACCTGCGCCTCGTTGTCCTCCTCCTCGTCGCCGACCGGCTCCCAGGGCGGCGGGCCGATCGCGTCGAGGTCCGCGGCCAGCAGCTCGGTCTCCTCCAGCCACCGCCAGGCGGCCCGCGCCAGCGCCAGGTCGGGATCTGCGACCCCCGCCGGGGCGGTCGGCCGCTCCAGCGCCTCCAGCCGCGCGCAGACCCAGCGTCGCCAGGCCGCGCCGTACGCCGTGAGCAGCCGGAGCTCGTCCATCCGCGCCGCGGGGAGCTCCTCGGCGACCGCCCCGTCGGAGAGGAAGATCGTCAGGGCGAGGGCATCGCGCCCCGCGCGGTACTCCAGGGTCGTCGGCTCCATCAGGTCGCCGGTCTCCAACACTTCGTCGGCGATGTACTCGGAGTACAGCCAGGCCATCGGGACCAGCAGCCCGCCCCCACCGGTTCCTTCGTGATGTTCGGGACGCATCCCGTCTCGCCTCTTTCGTCGACTCGGCACCGGGCTACACGCAGCATTGAACCGGGGGCACGCGCCCCGCGTGGGCAGAAGGGCAGGATCCGTCGGGAGATTCGAGGTGCGATGACGGCCGACCGCGGTGACGACCCGCATGTGCACCGGCTGCTGGGTGCCTACGTGCTCGATGCCCTGGAGACGGAGGAGAGCGGTCCGGTCGCCCGGCACATCCAGCGGTGCGAGTCATGCGCCGCCGCCTATGTGGAGGTTGCCGAGGCGGTGTCCCTGCTCGCGCTGCTCAACGCGGACGACCTGCTGGAGTAGCCGGGAAGATTACGGCTCAGCAGCCGCAGCGCGTAGTACGAGCGGGACTTGACGGTGCCCGCGGGTATGCCGAGAACCTGCGCGGTCTCGCCCACGCTGAGCCCCCGGAAGTAGATCTGCACGAGCACCGCGCGGTGCTCGGGGCTGAGCGTCCGCACGGCCTCGCGCACGTCGAGGGCGTGGACCGCCGAGTCCGCCGTGTCCTCCTGGGCGGGTGCGCTCTCCAGAACCACGTCGCTGACTTCCGCCGGCCGTGCCTGGCGGGACCTGCGGGCGTCGATGGCCAGCCGGCGGGCCACGGTGAAGAGCCACGGGCGCATCGAGTCGTACGGAGCGTCGAAGGCCTCGGGATGCTGCCAGGCGCGTACCAGCGTCTCCTGGAGCAGGTCCTCGGCCCGCTGCCGGTCGCCGAAGGTCAGTCCCAGCAGGAAGTGGAAGAGCGCGGGCCCGTGTTCCCGCTGCAGCTCCGTGAGGGCCCGCTCATCGGTTGTCGCCGTGGTCATCATGAACGTCCTTTCCCGAAGAGGCCCCTGACGCCTCGCTCCCGCCTGGCGTATACGAACGCATCGGGGCTCGGGGGAACAGGCGGTGTACCGAGGCGTGCGCCGAGCGGTCGCACGGAGCGGCGAGTGGTGCGGTGAACGGTCGGGCGGCGACGATACGGCCGATTCAGGTACTTCGGCGCCTTTGTCCTTGACTCGCCAGTATGAATATATGTGTATTCGGATGGCCGAAATCATGCGAACTGGGAGTCGTGCAGATGACGAAGCGCATCCGACCGGGCGCGGCGATCGCAGTCGCCGGCCTGCTCGCCACCGCAACAGCCTGTACCGGCCAACCGTCCGGGACCCCCGGTTTCGCGGGCCGGCACCCATCCGCCGAGCGGGGTGCGAACGGCGCGGGGGCCGGGGGAGCGGAGGGGGCGGGCGGCTTCACGCTGCTGGCCTCGGGCGACATCCTGCCGCACTCCTCGATCATCGACCGCGCCGCAGCCGACGCCGGCGGCAGGGGCTACGACTTCCGTCCGATGCTCAAGGGCGCCGCCCCCGCGGTCTCGGGAGCGGATCTGGCCATCTGCCACATGGAGACCGCGTACGGCCAGGAAGGCGGCCCCTACACCGGCTACCCGTCCTTCAAGTCGCCGCCCGAGGTGGCGACCGCGCTGCGCGCCACCGGCTTCGACTCCTGCTCCACCGCCTCCAACCACACCCTGGACGACGGCGCCCAGGGCGTCGGACGCACGCTCGACGCGCTGGACCGTGCGGGCGTCGCGCACGCGGGATCCGCACGCTCGGCCGAGGAGGCGACCCGGCCCACTCTGCTCAGGGCGGGCAAGGACAAGGACGCGGCGAAGGTCGCCCACCTCGCGTACACCTACGGCACCAACGACGTGCCGCTGCCCGCCGGTCGGCCCTGGGCGGTCAACCTGATCGACAGGGGACGGATCGTGGCGGACGCCAGGGCCGCCCGCAAGGCCGGAGCCGACGTGGTCGTCGTGTCCCTGCACTGGGGAACCGAGTGGCAGGACGGCCCCGACGACGTCCAGGTCGGACTCGGCCGCGAGCTCACGGCCTCCGGCACCGGTGGACGCCCCGACATCGACCTGATCCTCGGTACGCACGCCCATGTCCCGCAGGCGTACGAGAAGGTCAACGGAACGTGGATCGTGTACGGCATGGGCGATCAGGTCGCCGGTGCCATGACCAACCACGAAGGGGTCCAGGACCCGCGCGGCAACGAGAGCTCGATGGGCCGCTTCACCTTCGCGCCGCCGGCGAGAGCCGGGGAGAGATGGGTCGTGAAGAAGGCCGAATTCATTCCGCAGTGGTTCGACCCCGCGGCGGGACGCGTCGTCTCCCTGGATCCGAAGAGCCCGGTGACCGCAGGGGAGGGCGGCCGGCTCGAGGAGATCCGCGACCGGATCCACCGGGCCGTCCTGAGCCGCGGCGGCGGCCAGGACGGTCTCGTGGCCGGCAGGTGACGCCCGTCGCGCACGGGACGCGTCGATCCCGCCCGGCCGGCACGGAACCCGTCACCGCGGGAAGCCGTGGGCGGGGTGTTACGGCACGACCGTGACCGGCCAGCGCCCGGCCTTCACGAGCCGGACCGCCACCGAGCCGATGAAACGGTGCCCGGCGGACTCCGATGCGCCCACGATCACGGCGTCCGCCTTCAGCTCGTCGGCCGCCGTCACGAGCCCGTTGTACGGATCCCCCCGGAACGTGTGGAACTCCCAGCGGACGTTCCATATGTCCTTGAGCCGCTCCGTCGCCGTCCTGATCTCGTTCACCAGCCCCTCGGCGACCTCACCGGTCGTCTCGGCGACCGGTGCCCCCAACGAGGCGCCGGCCGTCATCACCGGCTGGACGTAGACGAGGGCGAGCATCGCGTTCTGCCTGCGGGCGAGGCCCGCCGCGTACGCCGCGGCCCGCATCGAGGACTCGGATCCGTCGAGGCCCGCGACGATCACCTTGGGACCGTCCGTGCCGCGCTCGAACCGGTGGTGTTGCTGGTCTGTCACGGCCCCGAGGGTAGCCGCTCCCCCCTCGGGCGCCTCCGGCGCCTCCACGGGGCCAGGGGCCGGCCGCCGGATGCGGCCGGGACACTCCATCCATCGGGTGCAAAACACCTCGTCCCCGGTGTCGGCGGCGGGCAGGGGCACGACTCCGTGCGAGCAGTTGGTCATGAAGCATGATCAGATTGCAGCGGATCGTCGTACTCTCCTGCGTCTGGCCCTCACGCTGGGGGCCGCCACCGCGGTGCGCATGATCGCGGCAGACCCGGCCGGCACTCCCGTGCGTCCTGGCGGCGAGCCGCCGGCTCCTGTCGCCGGGCCCCCCGCACGGGTCCAGGCCGGCCCGGGCACCTACCGGCTGCGGCCCATGACCTCGACCACTCCGTCCCGCTTCCGCCCGGCCGCGCCGCCCGTCCGCACCCGGCCGTTCGAGGAGCTTCCCGAGCTGGGCAGCGATGCCATGGTGCTCACCTTCGACGACGGCCCCGACCCCCGGTACACGCCGGACATCCTGGCCACACTGCGCCGGTACGGTGTACGGGCGATGTTCTTCGTCTGCGGCGAGATGGCGACCGACAACCGTGACCTGCTCCGGGAGATGGCCGACGACGGGCACGTGGTCGGCAACCATTCCTGGTCGCACCCCCTCATCCCGAAGCTCTCCCGCGGCGCGATCCGCGACGAACTCGGCAGCACCAGCGAGGTGATCGAGAAGACGCTGGGCGCTCCGCCGCTCTGGTACCGGGCGCCCTACGGCGCCTGGAACCGCAACTCCTTCGAGATCGGCGCCGCGATGGGCATGGAACCGATGGCCTGGACCGTCGACACCCTGGACTGGACGACCCCGGGCACCGACACCATCGTCCGCCGGGTCAAGAAGGGCGCCGCGCCCGGCGTCGTGGTGCTGTCGCACGACGCGGGCGGCAACCGGTCCCAGAGCGTGGCCGCCCTCCGGCGGTACCTGCCCGCGCTCCTCGAGAGGGGATACCGCCCGACCGTTCCGCACCGCAGCTGATGCGGCCGGTGTCCGTTCCGGCTACCGCGTCTCGACCAGCCGGGCGAAGACCACCACGTTCCCGTCGTAGCCGTTGGCCTTCGAGTAACCCCCGCCGCAGGTGATGACCCGGAGCTCGGCATACCCGGTGTCGCCGTACACCCGGGCGCCGGGGAAGTCGTGCTTGGAGAAGACCTCGACGCCGTAGATCTCGAACACGGCGACCCGGTTGTCGTAGCGGGACACCTCGATCTGCCTGCCCTTGCCGAGGGAGCCCAGGCCGTAGAAGACCGCCGGCCCGGCGAGGTTGTCGACATGGCCGACCATCACGGCGGTCCCGCGCTGGCCCGGGGCGATGCCGTTCTGGTACCAGCCGGCGAGATTCGGGTCCTGGGGGGGCGGTGCCTCGATCCAGCCCGCCGGGTCCAGATTCACATCGACGACGGGCGCGTCGACCTGGATCGAGGGAATCTGGATGCGCTCGGCGGGAGCGTACGCGAGCGGCTGTACGGGCTCGCCCTCGACCGGTGCGGACACCGTCGCGTCCCGGACGCCGGCCACCGAAGCCGCGGCGGCGGGCTGCGGCGGCCCCGGGGACGTCTCCACGCCGTTGCGCATGAGAGCGAGCCCGGTGAGCATCACCAGGGCGATCGCGCCCCACGGTGTGCGTCTGCTCCGCTCGGCGCCCCACTGGTCCCGGCCCATGGTTCTCCCTTCGTCGCGACATCGTCACGCTAGGCGCGGGGCGGTGACCCGGCGATCAGGGAGGAGCGAACGGGTGGCGGCCGACCGGCGCCGGCGGCGGGGTCTGCTCTTCGGAGTAATGAGCGGATAAAAGTTCTGACGGTCCGTGACCTGCGGCTCCGTCAGATCACGTACACCGCCCACGGCGTGTCGGCTCACCGGGGTGGAGCAGTGCCGAAGTGCGACATGTGCGGTATCTGGTGAGGGTTCGTCATGGGACGCGTATTCGTCGACTGATCCCGGAGGACAAGACTCCGGGGCGCTTCCCGCTGGAGGTTCGAAGATGCGTGCTTCACGCGCTCTCGCGGTGACCGCGACCGCATTCGCGGCGGTCGGGCTCGCCGCTCCGCTGGCCGCCGCCGGAGGTGGGCCGGGCAGCAACCCGAGCAACTTCCCGACCAACGTCACCGTCAATCCGTCCTCGGTCTTCCAGGGCGCCACGATGCAGGTCAGCGCGGAGGGCTGCGGGCGCTCCGGCGGCAGGGTGTGGTCGAACGCGTTCCCGACGGTGAACCTCTCGCCGGGCCGGGTCGGCTACGCCACCGCGCGTATCCGGGACAACGCGACGCCCGGTCAGTACAGCCTCTCCGTGCGGTGCAACGACAGCGACAACAACTTCGGCGGCGGCAACGGAGGCGACCGCGGCCAGGGCAACGGCGGCCAGGGCGGCAATGGCGGCGGTAACGGCGGCCAGGGTGGCGGCAATGGCGGCGGTAACGGCGGCCAGGGCGGCAATGGCGGCCAGGGTGGCAACGGTGGCGGCAATGGCGGCCAGGGTGGCAACGGTGGCGGTAACGGTGGCCAGGGTGGCAACGGTGGCGGCCAGGGTGGCAACGGCGACCCGGTCGCGACGGCCCGCTTCACCGTGCTCCCCTCACGGGGCGCGCAGGGCGGCCTCGGCGGATCGATGGGGCCCAGCTCCGTCGAGATGCAGGTCGGTGGCGGTCTCGTCGCGGCGGCAGCCGTCGGCGGTGCCGTCTTCGTCGTCCGTCGTCGCCGGATGAGCGATGCGGCGATCTGACGGCTCGAACCTCCCGCCCGGCCCGATACGCCCGTCGCCCCGAGTCCTGGATCAGGACCCGGGGCGACTGTCGTGCGTCTGTACGCGGTGTCGGACGGTCAGTGCTGACGGCCGGTGCGCCGCTTGCGCAGGACGTAGAAGGCGCCGGCCGAAGCGACCGCCACCAGTGCGGAGCCGGCTGCGATCTCGGCGGGGTCCATGGTGTCGACGCTGCCGCCGAGGCCGCCCAGCACGCCGCTGGGTGAGGCGGTGGAACTGGTCGTGGGAGCGGTGGTGGGGGAGGCGGTGGCGCCGCTCGTGATGGTCAGGTTCGCCGACCGCGTCGTGCTGCCGCAGCGGAAGGTCACCTCGTAGACAGCGCCGCGCCTGGCGTCCGCGTCGACCGTGGCCGTGGCCGACCTCCCGCTGGGAATGGTGGTCGTGTCGAACACGCCCGAGAACGCGGTCGCGTCGGTGGTGCACCCCATGGCGCCGAGAGTGACCTGGCCTCCCGGCGCGACCGTCGACGGTGTGATGGTCGGCGTGAACGAGGTGGACGTGCCGCCGGTCAGCACATCGGCCGATGCGGCCGGTGCCGTCAGAAAGCAGGCGGCGGCGCCCAACAGGGCGACGGGAGCGACACGTATCGCGCGCATGGTGAATCCTCCGGGTCCCGAGGAGCACCCGCGGAACGGATTTCCGCCAGACAGGAGAGATGCCCCTCGATGCCGAAACGGTAGAAGTGCCGCATACCACCCGCTATCGGGGTCAGGCGAATGGGGCAGCCTTGTCCCCCGGCCGGGGGACCGGCCGGGGGACACAGCGGTGCGGGGCGGGCGGCTATCCGCCCGTGGCGTGCGGGAACAGATCGACGAAGGGAGCCGTGGTCGCCGAGATCCCCCGGCCGAACGGCGCGTCGAAGTCCCAGATCAGGAAGAGCAGGAACGCGATCAGGACGCTGAAGAGCCCCGCCAGCAGCAGTTCCCGGAAGGTTCTGCGGATCTGGAGGGTGAAGATCAGCCCGACCGTGACCACGGCCCCGGTGATCAGGCCGAACCAGACCACCCCGGGCATGGTCGCGCCCGCGTTCTGCCCCCGGGCCCCGCGCGCGTCGTCGACGGCGGCCACCTGGTCCACCAGCGGCTGGTACGCCTGGCCTTCGTGGTCGTTCTGCGGCTTGTACTCCGTGACGTCGGCCCGCACCCGGTCGAGCAGCCTGGTGCCCTCCTCGGTGAGACCCCCGTGATCCGTCATCCACCTCCACTCGTCACCGACGACATGGGCGACGTACGCGTCGACATCGGTGCGGATGCGGTCGCGCACCTCGACGGGGTAGACGGCCGACCGGGCGCTCACCTCGTGCAGCGCCTGGGCCTCCAGGCGCACCGACTCCTGGGCGGCGCTCCTGCCCTCCCAGACACCCGCGATGGCCAGACCGAGGACGATCGCGTACACCACGCCGATCATCATCGTCATGTACTCGATGACATCGGGGGTCTCGGACGGATCGTCGTCGTCGGCGATGCGGCGGTTGCTGAGAACAGCGGTGGTCAGGACGACGGCGCAGGCCGACGCCATGGCAATGGTCAGAACAAGCCATTCCGACATGGGTTCCCTTCTTCGGTCAGCGGGAGGAGCGGGGCCGCAGCACGGCCACGGCGAAGACGGCGGGTGCGGTGATCAGAAGGGTGAGCGAGACGAGTGACGGCCCGCTCCGGGGCGTCTTGCGGGGCGGTTTCCGGTAGGTGGGCAGCGCGACGGGCGCGGGGGGCGGTGGCGCGGGGCGCACGGTCGGTGGTGGCGGGGGTTCCGGTGCCGGTTCCGGTTCGGGCGGCGGCGGGGCGGGAGGCGCAGCGATAGGCGGTGGAGGCGGCGGCGGGGGAGGAGGCGGTGGTGGTGGTGGTGGTGGCGGCGGGGGAGGCGGTGGCGGTGGTGGTGGAGGGGGCGGAGGTGGAGGCGGCGCCGGCTCGGGTTCGGGTTCGGGTTCGGCGATGACAGCGCCGCACCGCCCCTCTCCAGCCACCGCGATGGAGGAGCCGCCGTCCCCCTGCCCGATGGAGGCGACCGCGCAGTCGTCACCGGCCGCCGGCAGCGGTGCGGCGAGCAGCAGGAGAAGGGTGGCGGCCGTCAGCCGCCATATGCGTGATCCGTACACGCCGGGGAGCATGTTCCTTCCGGCCGCCGGACACGCGGACCTGGGAGACGATTCGCCTGATGGTGGGGACATTCGGCGATTCGCGTTTGCGCCCGGCAAAACTTTTTCCCCGGAACTTTGAACAACTGACCACCGGCGGACCGTACCTAGGGCCACGAAAGGCGCGGACTCGCGTCCCGGACGGCAGAGGACAACGGGAGTCGACATGGATACCTGGCGGAACGCCTCGCTCGCGATGACGGCGGTGGCCCTGCTGGCGCTGACGACGGCGTGCGGTCAGGAGAAGGGCAGTGCGTCCCCCAACGGCCAGACCGTGGGCAACGCCGCCCCCGCACAGGCCCCGGCGGACAGCGGCTACGGCTCCGACGGCGGGTACGGATCCGGCGCGGACTCGGGCACGGCACCGAAGCAGGCCGGGCAACTCGCGGTGTGGGACAGCAAGAAGCTGGGCGAGGTGCTGACCGACAGCGAGGGCTTCACCCTCTACCGGTTCGACAAGGACACCGCCGAACCACCCGCGTCGAATTGCGAGGGCGACTGTGCGAAGGCCTGGCCCGCGGTGCCCGCGGAGAATGCCACGGCCGCCGCCGGGACCGAGGCTTCGCTGATCGGCGAGGTCACTCGGACCGACGGGACCAAGCAGCTGACCGTCGCGGGCTGGCCGATGTACCGCTATGCCCAGGACGCCGCTCCGGGGGATGCCAAGGGGCAGGGTGTCGGAAACACATGGTTCGCCGCCGCTCCCGACGGAAAGAAAGCGGCGGTGAACGCGGACGGGCCTTCCAGCGGCGAAGAGGCCGATCTTGCCGGACTTTCGGTCCGCAAGGACCCGGAACTGGGCGATGTCGTCGTCGACAAGCGCGGCATGACGGTTTACCGCTTCAAGAAGGACTCGGCGTGGCCGATGAAGTCCGCCTGCACGGGTGCCTGTCTGGAAAAGTGGCCGGTCGTCGACCCTGTGCAGAAGAATGACGTCGACGGAGTCACCACGAAGGGATTTGTCACCTTCAATCGGCCGGACGGCATCAAGCAGCAGTCGCTCGACTGCTGGCCCGTCTACACCTTCTCCGGGGACAAGAAGCCCGGGGACACCAACGGCCAAGGTGTCGGGGGGACATGGTACGCGGTCTCGCCCGACGCGAAGTTGGTCGGGGCTCCCAAGTAGGACTCGACAGCCCTGTGGTGCCGGTCCGTCGCCGAATGCGCACACGCAGCGACGGGCCGGTCGCACATGCCTCCGGTGTGTGACCAATAACGGATCTCTAATTTCCGTTTCCACTCGCTCTCTTGGCGGTCGATCAGTAGCCTCTGGTCAACACTGACCATGAACATGGCCGGATCGCCGTGGCGACTTGTTGGAGACATCGATGGAGCGTCCCGCCTGGGCACCGCAGGGCATTGACATCTCAGTGCCGAGCGTGTCCCGCATGTACGATTTCTACCTGGGCGGTTCGCACAATTTCGAGGTGGACAGGGAAGCGGCCCGCAAGGCCATGGAGTTCATGCCGGGCCTGCCCAAGGTCATGCAGGCGAATCGGGCCTTTATGCGGCGGGCCGTGCACTACGCCACCACGGCGGGCGTCAATCAGTTCCTGGACATAGGGTCAGGCATACCGACCTTCGGCAATGTCCATGAAGTCGCGCAGGCAGCCGACCCCGAGGCCCGGATCGCCTACGTCGACCACGACTCGGTCGCGGTCGCCCACAGCCAGGCGGTGCTCGAGGGCAACGAGCGGGCCGTCATCGCCGCCGCGGACCTGCGCAAACCCCAGGAACTCCTGGCGCACCCGGAGATCAACGGCTTCCTCGACCTCGACAAGCCGGTGGCGCTGCTCCTGGTGGCGGTGCTCCACTTCATCGAGGACTCCGACGAGCCCTACGCGGCGGTCGCGGAACTGCGCAACGCACTGGCTCCCGGCAGCCTGCTGATCCTGACCCACGCCTCGTACGAGGGGATTCCGCTCAGCGAGGAGGAGGCCGGCGGGACGGTCGGTGTCTACCGGACCATCCGCAATCCGCTGATCATGCGTTCGCGCACGGAGATCAGCCGCTTCTTCGAGGGGTACGAGATGGTCGACCCCGGCCTCGTCTCCATGCCCGAGTGGCGTCCGGAGTCCCCCGAGACGCTCGCGCAGGAAGATCCGTTCGCCTTCTCGGGCTTCGCCGGTGTTGGACGCAAGGCGTGAGCATTCCCGTCCAGTCGTCCGGTGCCCCGGACGCGGAACCCGACGGCCCCGAGGGCCGGCTCCGGAGATTCGCCACCATCTGGAGCCGGGCGATCTTCCCCTCCACGGCCACCTCCTTGACCCGCCCGGAGTTCGAGGAGCATCTGCTGCCTCTCGCCCGGGAGCTCAACGGCATCCTGCACACACGGATCTTCGACGCGACCCCGGCGCACGCCGTCGGAGCCGCGCTGGTCGCCGCGCACTGCACGGATCCCGACGCCCTGAGCTCGACCCTCGGCGTCGTCGACTCCTACCTGGTCCTCTACTGCGGCGGCAACGGACCGGTGGAGCTGTCGACCGAGGACAGCCGGGCCCGGTGCGCACGGATCCAGCACGCGCTCGCCGGCGGCTTCAGCCAGGCCCTGCGGGAACGGACGCTCGCCGAGCAGGAGGCCATCGCCCGCTCGGCGCTCACCGCTCGCTCGCACGCCGAACAGGCCCTGCACGCCACCGAGGCACGCTTCCGCGCCGTCTTCAAGGACGCCGCCGTCGGGATCGGCATCGCCGACCTCGACGGGAACATCCTGGAGATCAACGACACGCTGACCAGGATGTTCGGCGGCCTGGAGAACCACGTCCGCAGCCACAAGGTGAACGAGTGGGTGCACCCCGAGGACTCACCGCACGTCTGGAAGTACTACGACGAGCTGGTACGCGGCGAGCGCGAGCACTACAGCGTCGAGAAGCCGTACTACCGCAACGACGGCACCGTGCTGTGGACCAACCTCACCGTGTCGCTGCTGCGGGACTCGGAGGGGCGGCCGGAGTACCAGCTGGCCCTCATGGAGGACACCACGGAGCGCCGGCTGCTCAACCTGCGGCTGCGCTACGAGGCCACCCACGACGCGCTCACGGGCCTGCCCAACCGGACGCTGTTCTTCGAGCGCCTGGAGAAGGCGCTCGCGCCCAGGGAGGGCATGCGCTTCGGGCTCTGCTATCTCGACCTCGACGGCTTCAAGGCGATCAACGACAGCCTGGGGCACGCGGCGGGGGACCGGCTCCTGGTCGAGGTCGCGGACCGGCTGCAGAGCTGTGGGACGGCCCCGGGGGAGATGGTCGCGCGGCTCGGTGGTGACGAGTTCGTGGCTCTCACGACCGGACCGCGCACCCAGGACGAGGTCCACGAGCTGGCCGGGCGCATCCTCTCGGCGCTCGCCACGCCCATCCGCCTCGACGGCCGGGAACTGACGGTACGCGGATCGATCGGCGTCGTCGAAGGTCCTTCGGGCGAGCGCACGGCCGCAGAGGTGCTGCGCAGCGCCGACATCACGATGTACCGGGCCAAGGCGGCGGGCGGGAACCGCTTCGCGCTCGCCGACGCCGAGGCCGACGCCCGCGCCATCACCCGTCATGGACTGACCACGGCGCTCCCGGCCGCGCTGGACCGGGGCGAGTTCTTCATCGAGTACCAGCCGCTCGTGCACCTCGGTGACGGCAGCGTGCACGGTGCCGAGGCGCTGGTGCGCTGGTGCCATCCGCAGCACGGTGTGCTCGGTCCGGACCGGTTCATCCCGCTCGCCGAGCACACCGGGCTGATCGTGCCGCTCGGCCGCTGGGTGCTGGAGGAGTCCGTGCGGCAGGCGAACTTCTGGCAGGAACGTCACACCGACGGCGGCCCCCTACGCATCAACGTCAACCTCTCCCCGACCCAGCTGCACCACCCGAGCCTGGTCGCCGAGACCGTCGACGTGCTGGAACGCTCCGGCCTGGAGCCGGGCGCCCTCTGCCTCGAGGTCACGGAGTCCGCGCTGATCGGCGCCGACGACGATCTGCTCAAGCCGCTGCGGCAGCTGGCGGAGATGGGCGTCGACATCGCGCTGGACGACTTCGGCACGGGCTACTCGAATCTGGCGAACCTGCGCAGGCTGCCCGTGAGCGTGCTCAAACTGGATCGTTCCTTCACCCAGGGCATGCAGCACCACCCTGCCGACCCGGTCGATCTGAAGATCGTCGAAGGCATCGTGTCGCTCGCCCACAGCCTGGACCTCGCGGTCACGGTCGAGGGTGTGGAGACGGGCGCCCAGGCCGAGCAGCTGCGGCAGCTGGGCTGCGACACGGCCCAGGGCTGGTACTACGCACGGCCGGGTGCCCCGGATCGGATCCACTCACTGCTGCTGGCCGACGCGGTCTGACAGCCCGGCGCCTCGGGCGCGGTCCGCAGACGCAGTCCTCAGCCGCCGGCCGGGTCCGGCCCGCCGGCGGCCGGGGGCGCTGCGGGCGGACCCGCCCCCAGGAGCATCCGCTGCAGCTCGCGCGCCGCACGCGGAGGTTCGACGTCGCTGCGGTGCGCGAGCGCGATGGTCCGCCGCAGCCCCGGCGAGGCCAGCGGGGTCGTCCGCAGATCCTGGCCTGCCCGCACGGCGACCATGCGCGGCACGACGGCGATCCCGAGCCCCGCACGTACGAAGCCCAGCACGGCGTCCATCTCGCCGCCCTCCACCGTGAACGACGGCTCGAAGCCCTCCGCGCGGCACGCGGCGACGGTCAGCTCCCGCAGGTCGTAGCCGTGCCGGAACATCACCAGCGGTTCGTTCTCCAGGTCGGCGACGCGCACGGACCCCTTCCGCCCCGGAGCGGGCCGGGTTGCCGATGACACCACCACCAGGTCCTCGTGGAGCAGCTCCACGGTGGTGAGCGCCGGAGAGGCGGCGGGCAGCGGCAGCACGAGCAGCGCCAGGTCCAGAGCGCCCCTGGCCAGCTGCCGTACGAGGTCGTGGGACCCGCCCTCCTCGATCAGGAGCTGGATACCCGGGTGGGCGCCGTGGAAGGCGCGCAGCACGTCCGGCAGCAGCCCCGTGCAGACGCTCGGGGTGGCTCCCAGTCTGATCCGCCCCCGGCGCAGCTGCACCAGCTCCAGCACCTCGTGCCGCGCGGTGTCCGCGTCCGCCAGGATCCTGCGGGCCAGTGGCAGCAGCGCCTCGCCGGCGTCGGTCAGTGCGATGTTGCCGCGCGCGCGGCTGAACAGCTCGGCGCCCAGTTCGTTCTCCAGGGCCTTGATCTGCTGGGACAGCGAGGGCTGCGACACGTGCACCTCCTCCGCGGCCCGGGTGAAGTGCCTGGCCTCGGCCACGGCCACGAAGTAGGCGAGCTGCTGGAAGTGCATGGAGCCGACGATAGCGCCTTCATAGCTTTTACCTATGGAGATCAGTCATTTCATGTCTTGGACTGATGGTGCTGTGCACCTCTAGCGTCGTGTCCATGGCATTGGCAACGCGGACGGATCGACGACCGTCCATGACGCGCACGCTCTGGGACTCGTCCGTCGGCAAGAAGACGATCATGGCTGTGAGCGGCCTGATCATGCTCGGTTACCTGGCGGTCCACATGCTGGGGAATCTGAAGATCTTCTTCGGGTCCGACGAGTTCAACCACTACGCGCACTGGCTCCGGACCATAGGGGAGCCCTTCCTGCACTACGAGTGGGCGCTGTGGATCATCCGTGTGGTGCTCGTCGCGGCCGTCGTCCTGCACGCGGTCTCCGCGTACCAGCTGAGCCGCCGTGACCTCAGGGCGCGCCCCACGGCGTACGTCCACAAGAAGGCGCGATCGAGCTATGCCACGCGCACCATGCGCTACGGCGGCGTCATCCTCGCGCTGTTCATCGTCTGGCACATCCTGGACCTCACGACGGGCACGGTGCACAGCGGCGGATTCCAGTCGGGGCACCCCTACCAGAACGTGCTCGACACCTTCTCGACCTGGTACGGCAACGTCGTCTACATCGTCGCCGTGCTCGCCCTGGGCCTGCACATCCAGCACGGATTTTGGAGTGCGGCGCAGACCCTCGGTGTGGGCAGCGCGACCCGGGACCGCGTCCTGAAGACCCTCGCCACTGCCTTCGCAGTGGTGCTGACGGCCGGATTCGTCTCCGTGCCCGTCGCCGTGATGACCGGAGTGGTGAGCTGACATGAGCGACTACACGAACTACCGCACCGGCGAGCCCGTCGTCGATGCCAAGGCGCCGGACGGACCCGTCGCCGACCGCTGGGACACCCGACGCTTCGAGGCGAAGCTGGTCAACCCGGCCAACCGGCGCAAGCACACGGTGATCGTCGTCGGCACCGGCCTCGCCGGCGGCTCGGCCGGCGCGACGCTCGCCGAACAGGGCTACCACGTCGTCCAGTTCTGCTTCCAGGACTCGCCCAGGCGAGCCCACTCCGTCGCCGCCCAGGGCGGGATCAACGCGGCCAAGAACTACCGCAACGACGGAGACTCGGTCCACCGGCTCTTCTACGACACCGTCAAGGGCGGCGACTTCCGCGCCCGCGAGTCCAACGTCCACCGCCTGGCCGAGATCTCCGTGGAGATCATCGACCAGTGCGTCGCCCAGGGCGTCCCCTTCGCCCGCGAGTACGGCGGCCTCCTCGACAACCGCTCCTTCGGCGGGGTCCAGGTCTCCCGTACCTTCTACGCCCGCGGCCAGACGGGGCAGCAGCTCCTCCTCGGCGCCTACCAGGCGCTCTCCCGCCAGATCGCCGCGGGCAACGTCGAACTGCACGCCCGCACGGAGATGCTCGACCTGATCGTCGTCGACGGCAAGGCCCGCGGCATCGTGGCCCGCGACCTCGTCACCGGGAAGATCGACACCTACTTCGCAGACGCGGTCGTCCTGGCCACCGGCGGCTACGGCAACGTCTTCTACCTGTCGACGAACGCGATGAACTCCAACGCCACCGCGATCTGGCGTGCTCACAGGCGTGGTGCGTACTTCGCCAACCCCTGCTTCACGCAGATCCACCCCACGTGCATCCCACGGACCGGTGACCACCAGTCCAAGCTGACGCTGATGAGCGAGTCGCTGCGCAACGACGGGCGCATCTGGGTCCCGAAGGCCAAGGGCGACGACCGCCCCGCCAACCAGATCCCGGAGGACGAGCGGGACTACTACCTGGAGCGCATCTACCCGGCCTTCGGCAACCTCGTGCCCCGCGACATCGCATCCCGCGCCGCGAAGAACGTCTGCGACGAGGGCCGAGGCGTCGGACCCGGCGGTCAGGGCGTCTACCTCGACTTCGCCGAGGCCATCGCGCGCATGGGCAGGAAGAAGGTCGAGGAGAAGTACGGCAACCTCTTCGACATGTACGCACGGATCACCGCGGAGAACCCGTACGAGACGCCGATGCGCATCTATCCCGCCGTGCACTACACGATGGGCGGCCTCTGGGTCGACTACGACCTCCAGACCACCGTCCCCGGCCTCTTCGCCATCGGCGAGGCCAACTTCTCCGACCACGGAGCCAACCGCCTCGGCGCCTCCGCCCTGATGCAGGGGCTCGCCGACGGCTACTTCGTCCTGCCGTCGACCATCAACGACTACCTCGCCCGCAACCCGCACACCGAGGCGGTCGACGCCGGGCACCCGGCGGTCACGGAGGCCGTCGCCGAGACCGAGGACCGGCTCAACCTGCTCCTCGCGGTCGACGGCGACCGCACACCGGACTCCTTCCACCGTGAGATCGGCGAACTCATGTGGGAGTTCTGCGGGATGGCCCGCACCGAGGACGGGCTGCGGAAGGCCCTGGACCGGCTCCCGCAGATCCGCGAGGAGTTCTGGCGCCGCATCAAGGTGCCCGGCACCGGAGAACAGTTCAACCAGTCGCTGGAGAAGGCCAACCGCGTCGTCGACTACCTGGAGCTCGCCGAGCTCATGTGCCTCGACGCCCTGCACCGCGCCGAATCCTGCGGCGGCCACTTCCGCGAGGAGTCGCAGACCGCGGACGGCGAAGCCGCCCGCCGGGACGAGGAGTTCTCCTACGCCGCCGCCTGGGAGTTCAGCGCCACCGGCGACGCCCCCGTCCTGCACAAGGAAGACCTGGTCTTCGAGTACGTACACCCCACTCAGCGGAGCTACGCATGAAGCTCACCCTGCGCGTCTGGCGCCAGCAGAACGCCGAGGCGCCCGGCGCCATGGCCACCTACGAAGTCGACGGAATCTCCCAGGACATGTCGTTCCTGGAGATGCTCGACACCCTCAACGAGGAGCTCATCCTCGGCGGGGACGAGCCCGTCGCCTTCGACCACGACTGCCGCGAAGGCATCTGCGGCGCGTGCAGCCTCGTCATCAACGGCGACGCGCACGGCCCGGAGCGGACCACCACCTGCCAGCTCCACATGCGGTCCTTCAGCGACGGCGACACGATCGACATCGAGCCGTGGCGCGCCTCGGCCTTCCCGGTCGTGAAGGACCTCGTCGTCGACCGTTCCTCCTTCGACCGGATCATCCAGTCCGGCGGATACATCTCGGCGCCCACCGGTACGGCGCCCGACGCGCACGCCACACCGGTGCCCAAGCCCGACGCCGACTCCGCCTTCGAGCACGCCGAGTGCATCGGCTGCGGCGCCTGCGTGGCCGCCTGCCCGAACGGCTCGGCGATGCTCTTCACCTCGGCCAAGATCAATCACCTGAACGTGCTCCCTCAGGGCGCGCCCGAGAGGGAGACCCGGGTGCTCGACATGGTCGCCACCATGGACGACGAGGGATTCGGCGGCTGCACCCTCACCGGCGAATGCGCGACGGCCTGCCCCAAGGGCATCCCGCTCCCGTCGATCACCGCGATGAACAAGGAGTGGCTGCGCGCCAACCGCAAGGTGCGCCGCTGACCGCGCCCTCACCCGGCGGGGAGTCGGACGGTCCGCAACGCCTTCGCCAGGTACGCGGCCGTACGGCTCCCCGCCGCGCGGGCTACCTCACGCGGCGTCCCGGTGGCGACGATCCTGCCGCCCCGGTCCCCGCCCCCGGGCCCGAGATCGATCACCTGGTCCGCGCCGGCCACCACCGCCATGTCGTGCTCCACGACCACCACGGTGCTCCCCGCGTCCACCAGACCGTGCAGCTGCCGCATCAGCACCTCCACATCGGCCGGATGCAGCCCGGTCGTCGGCTCGTCCAGCAGGTACAGCGTGTGGCCCCTGCGGGCGCGCTGCAGCTCGGTGGCGAGCTTGATCCGCTGCGCCTCGCCGCCCGACAGCTCCGTCGCCGGCTGCCCCAGGCGCAGATAGCCGAGCCCCACGTCGAGCAGGGCACGCAGACTGCGCTCGGCGGCCGGGGTACCGGCGAGGAAGCCGGCGGCCGCCTCGACCGTCAGGTCCAGCACCCCGGCGATCGTGAGGCCGCGCAGGGTGACTTCGAGGGTCTGCGGGTTGTAGCGCGCACCGTGGCAGTCCGGGCAAGGGGTGTACGTACTGGGCAGGAACAGCAGCTCGACCGAGACGAACCCCTCGCCCTGACAGGTCTCGCACCGCCCGCCCGCCACATTGAACGAGAACCGGCCCGCGCGGTACTTCCTCGCCCGTGCCGTCTCCGTCTCCGCGAAGAGCTTCCGTACGACGTCGAACAGCCCGGTGTACGTTGCCAGGTTGGACCGCGGGGTGCGGCCGATGGGCTTCTGGTCGACCTGTACCAGCCTGTCCACCGCCTCCAGGCCCTCCGCCGACGCGCAGCCCCGTGCCACCGGCGCGGCGGGATCCTCGGCCGGCTCCGCCGACCGGCGGTCGGCGAGCGCACCCGCCAGGACCTGGCCCACGAGGGTCGACTTGCCCGACCCGGACACGCCGGTGACCGCCGTCAGCACGCCGAGCGGGAACGCGGCGTCGACGCCGCGCACATTGTGCAGGTCGACCCCGCGCAGTGTGATCCAGCCGGACGGGACGCGGGGCTCCCTGGCCGGTGCCGGATCCTCGTCGAAGAGGAATCGCCGGGTCGCGGACCCGCTCACACCGGCGAGGTCCGCCGGGGGGCCGCTGTGCAGCACCCTGCCCCCGTGCTCGCCCGCCAGGGGACCCACGTCCACCAGCCAGTCGGCCTGCCGCACCACATCCATCTGGTGCTCCACCACGAAGACGGTGTTCCCCGCCTGCTTGAGCCTGCCGAGCACGCCGAGGAGTGACTCGGTGTCGGCCGGGTGGAGGCCTGCCGACGGCTCGTCCAGCACATAGACGACGCCGAACAGACCCGACCTCAGCTGAGTGGCGAGCCTCAGCCGCTGAAGCTCGCCCGAGGAGAGGGAGGGGGTCGTACGGTCGAGGCTGAGATAGCCGAGACCGAGCTCGGTGACCGGCTCGATCCTGGCCAGCAGATCGGCCGTCAGCACCCGAGCGGTGTCGCTACCGCCGCCCGCCTCCAGCAGCACCTCCGTGAGGGCGGTGAGGGGAAGCGCGACGATGTCGGCGATCGTACGGCCCGCGAAGGTGACCGCCATGGCCTCGGCCCGCAGCCGGCCGCCCCCGCACACCGGACACGGCGCGCTCGTGAGGAAGCGTTCCGCCTTCGCCCGCAGTGACCGGCTCCTGGTGTCCGCGAAGGTGTGCATCACATAGCGGCGCGCGCTCATGTACGTGCCCTGGTAAGGACGTTGGATGCGGCCCGCGTCACGCACCGGGTGGACCGTCACCACCGGCTGCTCGTCGGTGAACAGGATCCACTCGCGGTCGGCCGGCTCCAACTCGTGCCAGGGGCGCTCGATGTCGTACCCCAGGGCGTCCAGGACGTCGCGCAGGTTCTTCCCCTGCCAGGCTCCCGGCCAGGCCGCGATCGCCCCCTCCCGGATCGACAACGACGGTTCGGGTACGAGCAGCTCCTCGGTGGTGCGGTGGATCAGCCCCAGTCCGTGGCACTCGGGGCACGCCCCGGCCGCGGTGTTCGGCGAGAAGGAGTCGGAGTCGAGGCGCTCGGCGCCGGGCGGGTAGTCACCGGCACGGGAGAAGAGCATCCGCAGGGAGTTGGACAGTGTGGTGACCGTACCCACCGACGAGCGCGACCCGGGCGCCGACCGGCGCTGCTCCAGGGACACCGCGGGCGGCAGACCGGTGATCTCACCGACGTCGGGAGCGCCCACCTGGTGGATCAGCCGTCGGGCGTACGGGGCTACCGACTCGAAATAGCGCCGCTGCGCCTCCGCGTAGATCGTCCCGAACGCCAGGGAGGACTTCCCCGACCCCGAGACGCCGGTGAAGACCGCGAGGGCGTCGCGCGGGATGTCGACGTCCACATCGCGGAGATTGTGCTCGCGCGCGCCGCGCACCCGGACGTAGGGGTCATGGGGGGTGGACATCGGCGGTGCGGCTCCGTGGGGATCGGGGGAGTGTGCGTGCTGCTGCCGGTGATCCTTCCGTACGGGGGTACGGGTGAGGACCACCGGCGGGGCGGGGCGTCGGGTCCCTGCCCTAGACCATCGGGTCCATGCCGCGGTCGGTCATGGAGCTCTCCTGCTCGCTCTGCTCCCGCAGGCGGCGGGCCTTGTCCTGGAGCCGCTGCCGCTGCTCCGGATCGGTGGCGCGCTCCGCGGCCTCGTTGAGTTCCTGCGCCTTGGCCCGCAGCTGCTTGGCTCGGCCGCCGGGCTCACCTGCAACGCTCATGATCACTCCTGGATCTGTGGGGAGCGGACACCCTCAGCGAATCAGCGCACCGGTGCGGCTGCATCTCGAACGGTCACGCACGGCGATCGGCCCGTGCCCCGTTCGGGCCTCCCGCCCGGCAGGCGCAAGGGCGAAGGTGTGGGGTGGTGGGTGCGGCGGTGCACCACCGTCGTCCGGCAGTGAGGAGAGGCGTCATGCCCACAGGATCCAGCTCCAAGCGCGAACGCCAGTACGAGCACATCAAGGAGAGCGCCGAGGACCGCGGCACCTCCACCAAGCGCGCGCAAGAGATCGCGGCGCGCACCGTGAACAAGGAGCGGGCCCGCTCGGGAGAGTCCAGGACCGCGAGCCCGGCGTCGCTGCGGGATCCCAAGTCGGCCTCCGAGCGCGGTGGGCAGCGGTCGCACAGCGGAGCTCAGGGGCCCACGAGGGACCAGCTGTACGAGGAGGCCAAGAAGCGCAACGTCGAGGGGCGGTCCTCGATGAACAAGGAGCAGCTGCGCAGGGCGCTCGGGCGCTAGGCCGTCGTCGAGAGCTCCTTGCCGATCTCGCTGATGAAGTCGTCCAGGTCCTTGGGCGTGCGCGAGGTGATCAGGGTCCATCCGCCGCCGTCGTCCTTGGCGACGGACGTGTCCACCCAGCTGCCGCCCGCGTTCCGGATGTCCGTCCGGAGCGAGGGGTAGGAGGTGAGCGTCTTGCCCCTGACGACATCCGACTCGACGAGTACCCAGGGGCCGTGGCAGATGGCGGCGACCGGCCGGCCCGTCGTCGTGAACGAGTGGACGATCCGGGTGGTGGCCTCCTGCAGGCGCAGGGTGTCGGCGTTGAGGGTGCCGCCGGGTACGAGCAGCAGGTCGTAGTCGGCCGGGTCCGCGTCGGCGAGGGTGAGCGTGGGGCGGACGGGTTCTCCCGGGTCCTTGTCGCCGACGAGCGTCCGGACGGGGTCCTTCGAGACCGCCGCGATGTCCACCGTGGCGCCGGCCGCACGCATCTGCCGTACGGGCAGCACGAGTTCGTCCTGTTCGACGCCGTAGTTGCTCACGATCGCCAGTACGCGGCGTCCGCCGAGGTCGTCGGTCATCCGTCTATCCTTTCGGCATGTTTTCCAGGATGGGACTGCGTTGAGCGACTACCCTCGGCCGTTGGCCGTATTCGATCTTGACGGGACGCTCGCCGACAGTGGCCACCGGCAGCACTTCCTCGAGGGCCGGCGGCGCGACTGGGAGAGGTTCTTCTCGGCGGCACCCCACGATCCCCCGCTGGACGAAGGAGTGCGCCTGGTTCTGGCGAGCGCGCGGGAGTGCGAGGTCGTGTACCTCACCGGGCGGCCGGAACGGTGCCGCCGGGACACCGTGGACTGGCTGGAGCGGCAGGGGATGCCGAGGGGCGACGTCCACATGAGGCGTGACGGGGACCGGCGGCCGGCCCGCCGTACGAAGCTGGAGGTGCTGGAGCGTCTCGGCGGGCAACGGGAGGTGCGTGTCTTCGTCGACGACGACGAGCTGGTGTGCGACGCGGCCGAACGGGCCGGATTCACCGTCGTGCGCGCCCGATGGGCCGTCACCCCGCAGTCGCTCAGGGACGCGCAGCAGCGCGAGGGGCGCACCTGACGCGGCTGCGTGGACGTCGTATCGCTGCGGGGCCGAAGTGCCCTGCCCCGGCCGCTGCCGGGGAGGTCGGCTCAGGCGTCCCCGTCGAGCCGGAAGCCGACCTTGAGTCCCACCTGGTAGTGCGCGATGCGGCCGTTCTCGATGTGTCCACGGACCTGCGTCATCTCGAACCAGTCGAGATTGTGCAACGTTTCGGAGGCTCTTGCGACGCCGTTCCGGATCGCCGCGTCGATGCCCTCCTCGGAGGTTCCTACGATCTCGGTGACCCGGTAGGTGTGATTAGACATCTAATGTCTCCTTTCGTGGTTCCACGGTGCCTCACTCCGCGTCGTCGCGCGAGGTGTCCCGGCCGATGGTCGATGGCGGGCAGGCCCTTGACCTGCGGATTGGTCCATACCAAACTCCGACCCATACGCCCGTGCGAGCGCCGCCCGCAGTCCCCCCACCCGGGTCCTGACATGTCGTCGTGCCGTTTCGCAGAAGGTGACCCCCGTGAAGATCCGCATACTGGCCGGAGCCGTCGCGCTCGTTTCCTCCGTCACGCTGAGCGGCTGCGGACTTCTCCCCGGCGCGGGTGACGACAACAGCACGGTGACGGTGTGGCTGATGAAGGGCAGCGCCTCGCAGGGCTTCCTGGACCGTTTCAAGGAGTCGTACGAGGCCGAGCACCCGTCGGTCGAGCTGGAGTTCGTCCTCCAGGAATGGGGCGGTATCGGACCCAAGGTCCTGAAGGCGCTCGAAGGCGACGACGCACCTGACGTCATCGAGGTCGGCAACACCCAGGTCGCCCAGTACGCGGAGAGCGGTGAGCTGCGCGACCTCACCCTGGAGTCCATGCGCGACCTGGGCGGGGAGGACTGGCTCCCGGGACTCGCGGAGCCGGGCAAGGTCAACGGCGGACAGTACGGAATCCCCTGGTACGCGGCCAACCGCGTGGTGATCTACAACAAGGACCTCTTCGCAGAGGCGGGGATCACCGAACTCCCCGAGACCCGCGAGGAGTGGGTGGAGATCACCGAGAGGCTGAACACCGCCGGCCAACAGGGCATCTACCTCGCCGGACAGAACTGGTACGTACTCGCCGGGTTCGTCTGGGACGAGGGCGGCGAACTGGCCGACGACAGCGGCGGCGACTGGCAGGGCGCACTCGACTCGCCGGCCGCGCTGCGGGGCATGGACTTCTACAAGACGCTGCAGGCGCTCGGCGACGGACCCACGGACGCCGACGAACAGACGCCCCCGGAGACCGACGTGTTCGCCGAGGGCACGGTCGCCCAGATCATCTCCGTGCCCGGGAGCGCCGCGCTCATCGAGCAGCAGAATCCCGAACTCAAGGGCAAGCTGGGTTACTTCCCCATTCCCGGCAAGAGCGCGAAGAAGCCGGGCGCCGTCTTCACCGGAGGGTCGGACCTGATCGTGCCGGAGGGGGCCGACCAGCGGGGCGAGGGCATCGAGGTCGTCAAGGCGCTCGCGGGGGAGGAGTGGCAGACCGAGCTCGCCCGGGCCATGAGCTACGTGCCGAACAAGCCAGCCCTCGCGAGCGTCGTCGGAGGCCAGGAGGGGACCTCCGCGATGGCGGAGGGCGCCACCGAGGGCAGAGCGACCCCCAACTCGCCGTTCTGGCCCGCCGTGGAGGCCGACAACCCGATCAAGCCGTACATGACGGCGGTGCTGGAGGGCGCCGATCCGGCCGAGGAGGCGAAGAAGGCGTCCGACCGCATCACGTCGAAGCTGATCACCGGCTGACGGTGCGGCGGGGTGGCCGCCGGGCGGGTGCGGGACGAGGCGGCCGCGCGGGGTGGCCGCCGGGCCGGTGCGGGGTGTGGCGGCCGTTGTCCCGACCCGGGGATTCAGGCTCCTCACATCCCCTCGCTCCACTGCGGTCATGTCGAATCCAGCCAGTGACGGAAGAAGTAGGGAGCCGGGCCGTCGCACCTGCGGCGGCCCGGCAGCCACCCGCTGATCCGTCCCCGGAGACCGCCATGACCGCGCTTCCCCTGGCCTTCCCGACCCCCGCACCCATCGGCATACCCGCGCCCCGCCCCGCCGCCACCTCGGACTACCAGGTCTCCCTGGCCACCTGCCAGGACGACGTACGGGCCGCCCAGCGCCTGCGCCATGCCGTGTTCGCCGGCGAGTTCGGCGCCCGGCTCGACAGCGACGAACCGGGCCTGGACAGCGACGCCTTCGACGCGCACTGCGACCACCTGCTGGTGCGCGAGACGGCCACCGGCGACGTCGTCGCCACCTACCGGCTCCTGCCGCCCGAGGGTGCCAGGCGTGCGGGCGGCCTCTACGCGGAGAGCGAGTTCGACCTCGCCCGCCTGGGCCCGATCAGGGACGACCTCGTCGAGGTGGGCAGGTCCTGTGTCCACCCCGCACATCGGGACGGTACGGTCATCGCCCTGATCTGGGCGGGACTCGCCCGCTACATGGAGCGCACCGGCCACACCTGGCTGGCCGGCTGCTGCTCCGTGTCCCTCGCCGACGGAGGCGCGCTGGCCGCCAGGAGCTGGGACACCGTGCGGACCCACAACCTGGCGCCCGAGGAGTACTGGGTGACCCCTCACCGCCTCTGGGACACCACGGGCCACCCCGTCGGCGGTGCGGGCGGCCGGGCAGGCCTTCCGCCACTGCTGCGTGGCTACCTGAGGCTCGGCGCCTGGGTCTGCGGAGCTCCCGCCCACGACCCCGACTTCGGCGTCGCCGACCTCTACGTCCTGCTCTCGATGCACCGCACCGACCCGCGCTACCTGCGCCACTTCCTCTCGCTGGCACCGCTGCGATGAGCGCCTGGCTGCCCGTGGCTCCCTGCACCCCGCGCGACTGCGCGCACCACGAGGGCGCCACGCGGGCCCCGCTGCTCGCGACGGCTCTGCTGTGCGCCGGATGCGCCCTGACCCTCCTGGGCGTTCTCTGCGTGCCCGCGGTACTGCTCCTGGGACCCGCGCACCGCGACCTGGTCATCCGCCGGTGGGCGTACGCGGTGGTGCGGTCCTTCGGCGTACGCATACGGGTGACAGGGCTCACGGCCGGGCGGGCCGGACCGGGGGCGGGGGAGCTGGTGGTCGCCAACCACGTCTCCTGGCTGGACGTCCCGCTGGTCGCCGCGGTGCTTCCCGCCCGGATGGTCGCCAAGAGCGAGATACGGAACTGGCCGCTGCTCGGACCGCTCGCCGCGCTCGGCGGCACGCTGTTCATCGAGAGGGAACGGTTGCGGGCGCTGCCGGAGGCGGTGCGGGCCCTCGCCGGGGCTCTGGCCGCCGGATCGCGGGTGGCGGTGTTCCCGCAGGGCACCACCTGGTGCGGGCGCTGCGCCGGCGGCCGGTTCCGGCCCGCCGCCTTCCAGGCTGCGATCGACGCGGGCTCCGCCGTCCGCCCGGTTCACATCAGCTACCGGACGACGGGGACGAACGCGGCGGGAGCCGCCGCGTTCGTCGGGGACGACCCGCTCGCCGCCTCACTGTGGCGCGTGGTGACCGCCGCCGGGCTCACCGCCGAGGTCCGGATCCTGCCACCGGTCCCCGCAGGATCCGAGCCCGGGCGGCGGGCACTGGCGCGCGCGGCTCAGTCGGCCGTGGCCAGCGACAGTGCGAACCTGCCCGCCGCGTCCGTCCACCACTGATCCAGCCGCAGACCGGCCGCGGCCAGTTCCTCCCGCACCCGCTCCTCGCGGAACTTCGCCGAGACCTCCGTCCGCAGGTCCTCCCCTTCCTCGAACTGCACCACGAGATCCAGCTCCCGGACCTTGACCGTCAGCGCCCGGCGCGCGCGCAGCCGCATCTCGATCCATTCGTTGTCCGGGTCCCAGAGAGCCACATGGTCGAAATCGTCGGCCGGGAAGTCCGCTCCCAGCTCGCGGTTCACCACCGCCAGCACGTTCTTGTTGAACGAGGCGGTCACCCCGGCCGCGTCGTCGTACGCGGCGACGAGCGTCCCCTCGTCCTTGACCAGGTCCGTGCCGAGCAGCAGCCCGTCTCCGGGGGCGAGCCGCGCCCGGACGGAGCGCAGGAACTCGGCGCGCTCCGCCGGCAGCAGATTGCCCAGCGTGCCGCCGAGGAAGACCACCAGCCGCGGGCCGGGGCTCTCGGGCAGCTCCAGGGCCTGCGTGAAATCGGCGACGAGCGCGTGCACGGAGAGCTGCGGGCGTTCGGCCAGCAGAGCCTCGGCCGCGCCCGCCAGGGCGCTCTCACTGACGTCGACCGGCACATAGGTGTGCAGGTCCGGCAGCGCGTCCAGCAGGTGCCTCGTCTTATCCGAGGAGCCGGACCCGAGCTCGATCAGGGTCCTCGCCCCGGACACCCTGGCGATCTCACCGGCACGGGCGACGAGGATCTCCCGCTCGGCGCGCGTCGGGTAGTACTCGGTCAGCCGGGTGATCTCCTCGAAGAGGTCACTGCCGCGCGCGTCGTAGAACCACTTGGGCGGCAGCGTCTTCGGGTGCCGGGTCAGACCGCTCAGCACATCGGCGCGCAGCGCCGCGTCCGTCGCGTCCGCAGGCAGGGTGCGGGTCAGCAGGAAGGGACTCACGCGGTGGGCTCCTTGAGCGGGGTCAGCAGGACATCGGTGCGCGTCGCGGCCAGCAGGGTGCGGTCCGGGACCTCGCGCCAGAACGGATCGTCGTCGTACGGCTCCGAGGCCACCACCGTGCGGCGGCCCGGCTCGTGGAGATACCAGAGGGAGTCGCCCCAGGTGGTCGCCACGATGTGGGAACCGTCGGTGAGCAGCAGATTGAGACGTGAGCCGGGGGCGGCGGCGGCGACTTCGAGCACGGTGTCGGCGACCGCCTGCGCTATCTCGTCACCCTGCGCCACCCGGTGGAGGACCAGCGCCCAGATCAGTGCCGAATCGTTCCGCGCGGCGAGGGCGAGCAGCCTCTCGGGGGGCAGGGATCCCGCCGGCGATGCCAGGGAGCCCGGCCAGCCCCGCACCGCACCGTTGTGGCTGAACAGCAGCCGTCCCTCGGCGAAGGGAGCGGCGGCCGCCTCCCCGTCCGCCCCGGCGAACGTCGCGTCACGGACCGCTGCGAGCAGCGCCGTGCTGCGCACCACGCGGGCCAGATCGGCGAACGTCTCGTCGCCCCAGACCGGCCCGGTGCGCCGGTAGCGCCCCGGGACGGGGTCCCCGTCCGCGTACCAGCCCACCCCGAAACCGTCGGCGTTGACCGTGCCGTTCCGCTGGCGGCGGGGTTCCCACGACTGGCGGACCAGACAGTGGGCGGGGGAGGTGAGGACCTCTCCAAGAGCCACCGGCGGCCCCAGATATGCGATATGACGGCACATCAGGCATCCCTCGCAGTGCGGAAGCCGGAGAAGATCTGGCGGCGCACCGGCAGGTCCCAGTTCCTGAAGGTGCCACGGCACGCCACCGCGTCCACGGCGAAGGAACCTCCGCGCAGCACCTTGTGGCCGGGGCCGAAGAACACCTCCGAGTACTCGCGGTACGGGAAGGGGGCGAAGCCGGGATAGGGCAGGAAATCACTCGACGTCCACTCCCACACGTCGCCGATCATCTGGCCCGCGCCCGCCGGGGACCGGCCCGCCGCGTACGCGCCGGCGGCGGCCGGCCGCAGGTGGCGCTGGCCCAGGTTGGCCCGCTCGGGAGTCGGGTCCTCGTCGCCCCAGGGATAGCGCAGTGAACGCCCGGAGGCGGGGTCGTGGCGGGCGGCCTTCTCCCACTCCGCCTCGGTCGGAAGGCGCCGCCCCGCCCAGCGGGCGTACGCGTCCGCCTCGTACCAGCTGACGTGGAGCACCGGCTCGTCCGCGGGCACGGGCTCGGTCACCCCGAAGCGCCGCCGCAGCCACTGCCCGGCGTCCCGGTGCCAGAACAGGGGTGCGGTCAGGCCGTGTTCACGGACCATCGCCCAGCCCTCGGGCGCCCACCAGCGTTCGTCGGTGTAGCCGCCGTCCTCGATGAAGCGCTCGTACGCGCCGCACGTGACCGGGGCGGTGTCGATGTGGAACGGGGCCACGTCGCGCCGGTGCGCGGGACGTTCGTTGTCCAGCGCCCACGGCTCGGTGGAGGTCCCCATGGTGAACGGGCCCCCGGGGACCAGTACGTCGGCCGGAAGCGTGACGGGGTCGACGGGTGCCGGAGGCTCCGGAGCGCTGAGCACCGCCGGTCCCGAGCGCAGCTGATGTGTGATCAGCATCGTCTCGTCGTGCTGCTGTTCGTGCTGGGCGACCATGCCGAAGGCGAAGCCCGCCCGCTCCAGCGGACGCCCCCCGCCGTGGAGCGGAGCGCCCCCGAGGATGTCCAGGGCGCGGCCACGCACGTCGGCGGCGTACGTCCGGGCCTCCGCGGGTGCGAGCAGGGGCAGGGACGGCCGGCTGGCCCGGGAGTGCTCGAAGGCGTCGTACAGCCCGTCGATCTCGGGGCGCATCGCCTCGCGGCCGCCCACGGCCCGCAGCAGCCACAGCTCCTCCTGGTTGCCGATGTGCGCCAGGTCCCAGACCAGGGGCGACATCAAGGGGGAGTGCTGGGCGGTGAGCTCGTGGTCGTCGACGCTGTCGGTGAGCAGAGCGGTGCGCTCGCGTGCGGTGAGAAGTGCGGCCAGGGCGCGCTCACGCAGCGCCTCCGCGTCGGTCTCCCGGTCGGTGTGCGGAGCAGGAGTGTCAGTCATCGGACCAGGCCCTTTCCGTGCGTCAGCCGTGCCAGGTCGGGGAAATCATCGGCCGGACATCGGCCTCTTGCCGCGTAGCGGTCGTTGAACGCGGCGACCGTGCCGATGACGTGGTCGCTCGCCCCCATCCTGGGCAGTGCCTCGAGCGCGGTCCTGAAACAGGCCGCTGCAGCCGCGGCCAGCTCCGGGTCGCTGAGCCCGTCACGGGCGGCAGCCGTCCAGAGCGGATTGCGGGGCGCGGCGGGAAGGCCCGCGGTCTCGGCCAGAGGTTTCACTGTGCGGTACACGGTCTCCGACGCCTCCGGGTCGTCGAACAGAGCGGTGGTGACGGCCAGCGGGACCAGCCATCCGTCGGTGCCGGACTGCGCGTCGATCATGCGCAGCTCCAGATGCCCGCGCGGGCGCACCGGTGGGAACAGAGTGGTGAGGTGGTAGTCGAGATCGGCCCGCACCGGCGGCCTGGGCCCGCCACCGCGGATCCAGTCGCGGAACGTCAGACCCTCCGGGACGTCCCAGGGGCCGTCACCGTTGCGGACACACAGCACGGGCGTGGCGAGCACATGGGAGGCCCAGGCGTCGCGGGGCGCGAGACGGCTCCGGGGCGCGAGCGACCTGGCCGGATCGAGATCGGCCCACAGCGACTGCCGGGTCGACCGCCAGCCGGTGCGCCGTCCCTGGCGGTACGGCGAATTGGCGAACGCAGCCACCAGCACCGCGCCCAGCAGATGTCCGAGCTGCCAGCGCCGCGCATAGCCCAGCGGCCCCGGCTCCTCCTCTCCCGCGTCCAGGCAGACCTGCACGGAGGCGGAGGTGCACATCATGGCCCGGCCGGCCGGGCCCGAGCGGTCGAGCGCGGCCTCCATGGCGTCGTAACGCGGCTCCTGGAGCAGTCGGCGCGGGGTCTGCCACGGGTCCACACCCAGGCCGGCCAGGGTCAGCCCGGCCCGGCCGATCGTGTCGCGCACGGACACCAGGTCGGCGGCCGTGGCGTCGATGCACGCCATCAGGGAGCCGGCGGGCTGGGAGCTGAGCTCCAGCTGACCACCCGGCTCGAAGGTCAGGGCCGCGTCCAGCGGTGTTGCGCGCACGGCGTCCGCCGCGGCGCGGAGGCGCTCGTCCGGGACGGCGACCTCGGGATGCTCACGGTCGTGAATGAGCCATTCCAACTCCACGCCGACCGTCCGAGGCGGTCCCGTCTTGAAACATATGCCGCGGAGGAGATCCTCCGCCTCTCCTTCGCCGAGGGGTGCCGCGTCGACGGGCGGGCCGTGCTGGCCGAGAGTGTCCGGGGGCATGCTGGGCCTCCTCCTGGTTGCTTGCTTCCCACCCAAACCCTTACCGAGAGTTCGCACAAGGGTGCCCCTGAGCCACGGAAAACCGGTTGCGTCCATGCCGCCGGTGCATCCAGCATGCCCCGTATGCACCACACGGGGGCGCGCCCATGAGCGCACGACTGCGCGGCATCGCACGAGAGACCGAGGCCATCGTCCTGGCCGGGCGGTACCGCACGCCCGAGGGGCGCGAGGTGACGATCGAGCGCGCCCTGGCCGCCGCGCTCTCAGGCACTCGGCTGTACGGCCCCGAGGCCGTGCCCGTGGCCGTCCTGGACACCGGTCGCAGGCCCACGGTGGAGGTGACGGACGAGACCAGCCTCCAGGCGGCACGCCGGATGACGGGTGAGTCGGCGGCCAGGGTGGCCGTGCTGAACTACGCCTCCGCCCGCAACCCAGGCGGCGGCTACCTGAACGGCGCGCAGGCCCAGGAGGAGTCGCTGTGCCGCGGCTCCGCGCTCCACACCACGCTGCTGCGCGTCCCCGAGTTCTACGCACACCACCGCGCCGAACGCAGCGCCTTCTACACCGACCGGGTCATCCACTCACCGGGCGTCCCGGTCTTCCGCGACGACCGGGGAAGGCTGCTGGACTCCCCGTACACGGTCGGATTCCTCACCTCGCCCGCTCCGAACGCCGGAGTCATCCGCAGACAGGACCCGGATCTGGCCGGCCGCATACCCGCCGCACTGGCGAGCCGTGCCGAACGCGTGCTGGAGGTCGCCGCCGTCCGGGGCTACCGGCGGCTGGTGCTGGGCGCGTGGGGCTGCGGCGTCTTCATGAACGACCCGGCCGAGGTCGCCGGCGCGTTCCGCGCCCTGCTCACCGACGGCGGACGGTTCGCCGGCCACTTCGAGCAGCTCGTGCTCGGCATCCCGGACCGCGCCCCCGATTCGGCCGTGCGGGCGGCCTTCGCCCGCGCCTTCGCCGGTCAGCTCCAGCCGTAGCGCTCACGCAGGCGCTCCACGACCAGGTCGTACCTGTCCCGGTCCAGCGCACAGGCCTCGCGCCGCATCCCGTCCTCGTGCACCCGCAGCACCCGGTCCAGATCCACCCAGGAGGCCCGTCCGGAGCTGTCCCACGGCCCCGCGCCCAGGGCGACCCACTCGTGGTCCCGCTCGTGCTGTTTGCTGGACAGCTGCACGGCGAGGAGGGTGCCCGTCTCCTCCCGGGCCACGACGAGAACCGGCCGGTCCTTGCCGCGCCCGTCGTTCTCCTCGAACGGCACCCAGGTCCAGACGATCTCGCCGGGGTCGGGATCACCGTCGCGGTCGGGGGCGTACGAGGTACGGACGGGCCCCACATCGCGGGGTTCGGCCTCGGTGGTGGCCGCCGGGCCGCTGCGGCCCGGGAAGTCGGTGGTGCTGTCACTGCTGTGGTTCATGTGCTGGAACGTCATCGCAACACCGTAGAACCTGTACGGCCCAGTCCGTGGAGCGGGTCGGCGAAAGGGGCCCCAGGCTCGACCTCATGATCACCGCCGCAGTCATCGCCCGCCACGCCCGTACCCTCACGCTCGCCGGTGTCCTCGCAGCGACCGCGCTGACCACGGTTTCTGGTGCCGCGTCAGCCACGCCGCCGGAGCCTGCCCCGGCCTCACCCGTCCCCTCGGACCGGCCGGCCCGTACTGCCGCACCGGTTCCCCGGACGGTGTCGGCGTGGCTGCCCTACTGGGACCAGGAGGGCGCCTACCAGGACGCGCTGCGCCACGCCGACCAACTGCACACCGTCAGCCCGTTCTGGTACGAGGCTGTCTCCGCCGGGCGGATCGAACCACACCCCGGCGCGGGCGAGCGCCGCATCGTCGACGGACTGCACCGGGCGGGGGCAAAGGTCGTCCCCACGGTCATGGAGACCATGAAGGAAGGCGCTCTGGCAGCCATCCTCACCAGCACCGCCCGACGCGACGAGCACGCCGACGCGCTGATGCACACGGTCGCCACCCGGGACTACGACGGCCTCGACCTCGACTACGAATCCATCGCCGCCACCGGCGACACCACGTACGCCGCCGTGCGCGACGGATTCACCGCCCTGGCGACCGATCTCTGCGGCCGTCTGCACGTCCTCGGGAAGCAGTGCGTGGTCACGGTCTTCCCGAAGACCGCCACGACCGGCCGCATCTGGGACTACGCGGCCCTCGGGCGTGTCGCCGACCGGGTCCGGATCATGGGCTACAACCTGCACTGGTCGGGCGGCGACCCGGGTCCGCTCGCGGACACCCGCTGGTACGAGGACATCCTGACCCGGGCCACCGCCCTCGTCCCGCCCGCCAAGCTGGAGATGGGCCTCCCCGCGTACGGCTGGAACTGGCCGTCGGACAGTGCGAGCACGGCCGCCACGAAGCACGTCACCTGGAAGGAGGCCGAAGCCCTCCGTGCCGAACAAGGCGCCCCCTACCGCTTCGACGAGGTCTCCGGCACGCCGTACTTCACCTACGACGACGGCACGGAGTCCCGCGAGGTCTGGTACCAGGACGCGCGCGGGGTCGCCGCGCACATGCCGGTGCTGCGCAAGCACGGCGTGACGAACACCGCGCTGTGGGCGCTCAACTTCGAGGACCCGAAGATCTGGCCGGTCCTCGCCGGGGGCTGACGCCGTCCCGGTCCTTGCCTGGGGCTGACGCCGCCCGGTTACGCCGCCCCGGTATGGTGACCCGCTTACGTGCCCCGGGCCGCCGGCCGGGCGGACGGATCTGGAAGACTGCCCGACGCCATGCACCAGTTACCCGAGCAGCCCGCCGGCATCTCCGTGCCGACCAGCGCCGATGTCGCGCGGTTCGCAGGAGTCTCCCGGGCCACCGTGTCCTACGTACTGAACAACAACACGTCCGTGCGGATCAGTGAATCCACGCGGCGTCTGGTCAGAGAAGCCGCCGCCCACCTCGGTTACGTCCCGCACGCGGCGGCCCGGAGCCTTCGCGCCGGGCAGACCAGGACGGTACTGCTGCCCGCCGCGCACACCCCGGCGGGGCCTCTGTACCAGCGGTTCTTCGCCGGTCTCGAGTCCGGCCTGCGACGCCTCGACTACGCCGTCGTGCAGTTCGGCAGCGCCGGCCTCGACGCGGACGAGGCGGCCAGGGCCTGGGCCGAGCTCCGCCCCGTCGCCGTCGTGGCACCTGACGACATCTCCCTCACCCCGTACGGGACCGGTGTGCTGACCCGCGCGGGCGCCAAAGCCGTGATCACGCTCGGTCCGCAACCCGTGGACGGTGCGCACGCCCTCGTCGTGGACCAGCGCGAGGTCGGCGGCTGCGCGATCCGGCACCTGCTCGCGCGCGGCCGGCGCAGGATCGGGGTGGTCATGCCCCAGAGCCCCGGCCTCGCCCTGTTCGCCGGGCACCGCCTGGCGGGAGCCGTGCGCGCGGTGGAGGAGGCGGACGTGGACGCCCGTGTCCGGCCGCTGCCCCTGCGGTACGACGAAGCCTCGGCGGAGGACCTCGCGGGGCGCTGGCGGACGCTCGGCCTCGACGCCGTGTTCGCCTACGACGACACATACGCCATGCTCCTGCTGAGAGCGCTCCAGGACGCCGGTGTCGACGTACCCTCCGAGACGGCCGTGATCGGCGCGGACGACCTGATGCTCGCCCGGCTGCTGCGGCCCCGGCTCAGCAGTATCGCCATGGAACTGGCGACTCCGCAGCCACCGGCCGAGATGATCGACCGGCTGGTGCGGAACCCCGGCGGCGAGCCGGAGCGCCACTACCTGCTGCGGGCCGCCGCGGTGACCCGCGAAACCAGCTGAACGTGCCGTCCGCCGCCTGCCACGGCACGGGGGTCAGGGCCTCACGACATGCGCCTCGGGTGGGGGGTGTCTAGCGTCGTCAGCATGAGTCATCCGCAGAGCTACGAGATCCTGCTGTTGCCGGAACCGGAGGAGACCGCCACCGGTGCCCCGGAACCCGCCACCGCCATCCGCTCCGCGGTGGTGGCCGCCACCGGTGACACCGGGGCCTCGGGCTACCCGCGCTACGTGGGCGACGGCATGGAGGCGGACATCGACCCGGCCTCGCACACCGTGGAAGCCCTGCTGGTGGACGGCTCCGAGCTGGACTACGGCCTCACGGTCAGGATCGCCGAGCGCATCGGCGGCTCCGACGAGGCGCCGGAGGCACCGGGGGCGGACGGCCAGGAACCGGAACCGGCCGGGGACGACGCCCCGCGCTCCGGCTCCGCCGTCGGCCCGGAGGGTTCCGGCGAGGGCTGAGGCGGGCACCGAGGCATGACAAAGGCCCGGCTTGAACGGCCGGGCCCTCATCACGTCTGCCGCAGGTCCGGAGGGACTACTGCTGCTCCTGCTGTGGTGTCTGCGCCTGCTGTGCCTGCTGCTCCTCGACGGACTTGCGTACCTCGTCCATGTCCAGGTTGCGCGCCTGACCGATGACATCCTCCAGCGCCGCCTCGGGGAGCGCCCCGGGCTGCGAGAAGACCGCCACGTTGTCACGGACGATCATCAGCGTCGGAATGGACCGGATCTCGAAGGCGGCCGCCAGCTCCTGCTGCGCCTCCGTGTCGACCTTGGCGAAGACCAGGTCGGGGTGGCGCTCGGAGGCCGAGTCGTAGACAGGGGCGAACTGCTTGCACGGACCGCACCAGGAAGCCCAGAAGTCGATCAGCAGGAACTCGTTGTCGCTCACGACCTGATCGAAGTTTTCCTTGGTGAGCTCTACGGTGGTCATACTCTGATACCTCTTCCTGGGACCGTTCGGACCTGTCCGGCACAACGGTGACGTCACTTGCGCTATTCCGCCTGCCCATGTGGCCGTGGCCCACACCCCCGACGACACTGTTCCCATGACTGATGTTGAGGGTGTGCAGAGCAGTGAGTACGACGTCGTGGTCATCGGGGCGGGCCCGGTGGGGGAGAACGTGGTGGACCGCGCCAGAGCCGCAGGGCTGAGCACCGCGGTGATCGAGTCGGAACTGATCGGCGGGGAGTGCTCGTACTGGGCGTGCATGCCCAGCAAGGCGCTGCTGCGCCCGGTCGTCGCGCGTGCCGACGCGCGCCGTGTCGCCGGGTTGAGCGACGCGGTGCAGGGGCCGCTGGACGCGGACGCCGTACTTGCCCACCGCGACTACGAGACCTCCCACTGGAAGGACGACGGGCAGGTCGGCTGGCTGGAGAGCATCGGCGCGGACATCTACCGCGGCATGGGCCGCCTGACCGGGGTCCGGCAGGTCTCGGTCACGGCCCCCGACGGGTCGGAGCGGCACCTCACCGCGCGGCACGCCGTCGCCGTATGCACCGGGAGCCGGGCTGTCGTTCCCGGGCTTCCGGGCATCGCGGACGTCCGTCCGTGGACCAGCCGTGAGGCGACCAGTGCCAAGGAGGTCCCGGGCCGGCTCGTCGTCGTGGGCGGCGGCGTGGTCGGAGTGGAGATGGCCACCGTCTGGCAGGGGCTCGGCGCCCAGGTGACGATGCTGATCCGGGGCAAGGGCCTGCTCCCCAAGATGGAGCCCTTCGCGGGTGAGCTGGTCGCCGAGGCACTGACCGAGGCCGGCGCGCGGATCCTGACCGGAGTCTCGGCCACCGGTGTGCGCCGGGCGGGCCACGACGGCCCGGTCACCGTCGAACTCGACAACGGGGAACAGCTGGAGACCGACGAGATCCTTTTCGCCACCGGCCGCGCACCGCGCACCGACGACCTCGGCCTCGGCACGGTGGGGCTTGAGCCCGGATCCTGGCTCTCCGTCGACGACAGCTGCCTCGTGGAGGGCAGTGACTGGCTTTACGCGGTCGGCGACGTCAACCACCGCGCACTCCTGACCCATCAGGGCAAGTACCAGGCTCGCATCGCGGGAGCGGCGATCGCGGCGCGGGCCCAGGAGACCCCCCTGCTGGAGACGGACCGCTGGGGCGCGCACGCGGCCACCGCCGACCACGCGGCCGTCCCCCAGGTCGTGTTCACGGACCCGGAGGCCGCCTCGGTCGGTCTCACGCTCGCGGAGGCGGAAACCGCGGGCCACCGCGTCCGCGCCGTCGACTACGACCTGGCGTCGGTCGCGGGCTCCGGGCTGTACGCGCAGGGGTACAAGGGCCGGGCCAGGATGGTCGTCGACCTGGACCGCGAGATCCTGCTCGGCGTCACGTTCGTAGGACCCGGCATCGGTGAACTGCTGCACTCGGCGACGGTCGCGGTGGCCGGTGAGGTCCCGATCGATCGCCTGTGGCACGCGGTCCCGGCGTATCCGACGATCAGCGAGGTGTGGCTGCGGCTGCTGGAGGCTTTCAGGGGTTAGGCACCGCCGTCGAAGCTGGACGGCGGGCTACGGCGACCGAGCGTTCCTTCGACGGTCCTGGGCATTGCCGCATCGGCGCCCGCCGCCGTCTGCCCTGCACCAGGCTTCAAGTCTGGTGCAGGGCGGGCCCGCTGAGGGACGGCCGGCGGATACTCCACGTACTCAGGCGGCTCGAACGGCTTCCTGACGCGATGACGCCCCGGCCGGTGCAGGTCCGTACGTAGGGGGTCGGGGCGTCATCGGCGCGATGGGTGTCAGCGGGTGACCATGAGCTTCTTCACCGCGTAGTTGGTTCCGAGGACGTCCATCGGCACCTCGTCGACCCGGACCGCGAGCCGCAGGTCGGGGAAGCGTGTGAACAGCCGGGGCAACACCGTCTTCAGCTCGGCGCGGGCGACGTTCTGGCCGAGGCACTGGTGGACGCCGTAGCCGAAGGCCAGGTGGCGGGTCATCTTGCGGTCGAAGTCCGGGACGTCGGGGTCGGTGAAGACCCTCGGGTCACGGTTGGCGGCGGGCATCGCCACGACGACGAGATCGCCGGCGGCGATGGGCTGCCCGGCGATCTCCACGTCCTCCAGCGCCACCCGGCCGAGGCCGAACTGCACGATGGTGAGGTAGCGCAGCAGTTCTTCCACCGCCGGGCCCGCCTTCTCCGGGTGCTCCACGAGGTCGCGTCGCTGCTCGGGGTGGGTGAGAAGCGTCAGTGAGGAGAGGCCGAGCATGCTGGCGGTGGTGTCGTGACCGGCGAACAGCAGCAGTACCCCCATTCCGATGACTTCGTCGTCGGTCAGGAACCCGTCCTCGGCGTCGGCGTGTCCGATCAGCTCGGAGAGGATGCCGTCCTGGGCCTTGGTCCGGCGCTTCTCGGCGACCAGCTTGGTGATGTAGTCGATGAGCCAGTGCGCGCCCGCGTCCCGCTCCGGGCGGGGCCTGCTCATGTCCATGAGCTGCTCGGTGGCTTCGTGGAAGCCGTCGCGGTCCGCGTACGGCACGCCGAGCAGTTCGCAGATGACCAGGCAGGGGATCGGCAGGGCGAGTGCCTGGATCAGGTCGAAGGTGGCCGGCCCGGCCTCGATCGCGTCCAGGTGCTCGTCCACGATCCGGTCGATGTACGGCTGGAGCTTCTGTGCCACCGACTTGGGCGTGAACCGCCCGGAAAGCAGCCGGCGGTACCGGCTGTGGTCGGGCTCGTCCATCATCACGAACGTGGGGTTGAACGGTGCGTCCTCGCCCGCCTCGGACGCCTCTCCCTCCGGGGTGTCGTGGCGGGGGCGGCGGGCGGACATCTTCGGGTGGCCGAAGACCTCGCTGCCCTCCTCGAAGCGGGTCACCAGCCAGCCCGAAGTCCCGTTGGGGAAACGGACCTTGAGGAGGGGCTGGTCCTCGCGCAGAGCGGTGTACTCGACCGGCGGGTCGAGCAGCGCGGTACGGGCGACGGGCATGGCGGGAAGCGGGCCGCCGGTGCGGGTGGGGGAAGTCATGGGTTCTCCAGAGGGCGGCGGTATCCGGTGCACGGAACCGCTCAGGGGTGGGGGAGCAGGTGATCCGGTGTGGTGAGCGGGGGGGGGCATCCCGGCGTGGGAACGGCCGGTCCGGGCTCAGACCTGTGGTGGGGTGTCGATCCCGGCCGTGATGGCGTCCTCGACGCCGGTACGGACGGCGGTCGCGTTGCCCCAGCCGACGTACAGCGCCAAGTGCAGCACCGCTTCACGGAGTTGGCTCGTGTTCAGTTCGCCGTTGACCAGCGCGCCCTCGGTCTGTATCCGGATCAGGTCGCTACGCCCCAGGGCGGCGGTGACGCCCAGTGCCAGCAGGCGCCGGTCGCGCACCGACAGGGCGGGGCGTGACCACACCTCGCCGAACAGATGGCTGACGGTGGTGTCGGTGAAGGGCTCGCCGGTCGGAGCTTTCGGCATGGAGTCACTGAACCCCGGGCCGTAGACCTGGTCCATCAGTTCAAGGCCGTGCCGGTAGAGGCCGTCCGCGTCCTCGGGGCCGGCCGGCGCGGCCCGGGGGAGGTCCAGTGTCTCCGCGGCCCTTTCCCGTACGACTGCCACGGCGGGTACGGATACCCCGAGGGTTGCGGCGAGATCCAGCGCGGCGTCAAGGTCCTTGGTCATCAGCGGCGTGATCTGCCCGCCGACCGCTTCCGGCAGTCTCCCGTCCTCGCCGCGCATCCCGAGCAGCTGCAGCAGGGTGCGTCCCTCTGGATCGGCCGCCTCGATGACCTCGGCCAGGCGGGCGGGGGCGACGCCCGCGGCGGAGGCGAGTGCCGCCGCCTCGTGGACCGTGCGCCACGTCCCGTACGTCACCACGTTGCGCGCGATCTTGGTGGCCATCCCGGCGCCGGAAGGGCCACAGTGGACGACGAGCTTCGCCCAGTCGTCCAGCACGGGGCGGGCGGTTTCCACCACCGCGGCGTCCCCGCCGACGATGGCCACCATGCCGTGCTCGGCGGCCTTGTCGCCCGGAGTGACTCCGCAGTCCAGGAACCCCACGCCGCGTTCGGCGCAGGCCGCCGCCAGCTCCTGCACGATCGGGAGCGCGACAGTGGAGAGCAGGACCACCGTGGATCCTGGGCGGGCAGTCGTGAGGAGCCCGCTCTCGCCGGTGATCGCCCCACGCGCCTGTTCGGCGTTGACGACGGCGACCATCACCACGTCGCTGGCTGCGGCCACCTCGGCGGGCGAGCCCAGGACGTCCGGTACGCCGGGCAGAGAGCTTGCTGCGCGGGGGCAGATGTCGTGGACCGCCGGAACCCTGCCGCTGCGGGCCAGGCTGACGGCGACGCCGCCGCCGATCATGCCGAGGCCTATCACCCAGGCCCTCACGGCCGCTTCCGTAGTCATGACACGCTCCCAGCGGTCGCCGTGGGGGCTGTGCCGGCGGTGTCGGACGGCTCGGCGGCCACCACTGCCGCCCGCCAACTCCGAACGGCCCGAACCATGTTGACCCCAGCCACACCACAGACCCGCCCGCCCTTGCCGTAGAGGGCCACCAGCTTGCGCGTAGCGGTCGAGCCCTCCACGATCCGGACGCTGTCGGCGCCTCGTGTCGCACCGTAGATCTGGATCTTCAGGTCGTACTGGTCGGACCAGACGTAAGGCACCGGTGCGAAGGGTGTGGCGCCCTGAGGGCCGGCGAGGATGTTCCGGGCGACGGCGAGGCCTGCCTCGGAGGCGTTTGTGCGGTGTTCGACGCGGGTGGGCTCGCCGGTGACCGGATGGGTCCAGCAGGCCACGTCCCCGGCCGCCCACACCCCGTCGCCGGCGTGCAGAGTCGCGTCGCAGAGCACACCGTTGCCGAGCGGTACGCCGCTGCCCTCCAGCCAGTCGGTGGCCGGGCGGGCGCCGATTCCGACCAGGACGGCGTCGGCCGCCACGGTGCGGTCGTCGGCGAGCCGGACTCCGGTCGCGCGGCCGGCACCGTCGTGCAGGACGTCCCGCACCAGGACGCCGGGCTCGATCCGTACCCCGTTCTCACGGTGCACCTCGGCCAGCATCGCGCCGAGTTCGGCGCCGAGACTGTCGGCCAGCGGTACGGCTACGTCGGTGACCATGGTCACGTCGCACCCCAACTCGCGTGCGACAGAGCCTGCTTCCGCGCCCACGAAGCCGGATCCGACGATCGCGAGCCTGCTTCCCGGCCGGAGCGCGGTGCGCAGTTCGAGGGCGTCCTCCAGGGTGCGCAGCGTGTGCACCCCGGTGAGTTCCCCGGTGCCGGGCAGGCGCCTCGCGTGGGCTCCGGTGGCCACCACCAGATGTCGGTAGCCGATCCGTGTCCCGTCCGTCAGGGCGACTTCGCGGCGACGGGTGTCCAGCGCGACGGCCGCGCTGCCCAGCCGCAGGTCGAGGCCGAGAGCCTCCAGGGCGTGAGGCGGCCGGAGCGCCAGGCGGTCGACGCCCCAGGCCCCGGAAAGCAGCTGCTTGGAGAGCGGCGGGCGATCGTAGGGGTGGTGAGGCTCGTCGCCGACAAGGGTGAGGGCGCCGGTGTAGCCGCCCCGTCGCAGTCCCTCCGCCGTGCTCAGACCGGCGGCCGAGGCCCCCACCACCACGATGGGCCCGGGGGAGCCGCTCACGCCACTACCTCGATGGCCGCTGCGGGGCAGACCGCCGCCGCCTCACGGACCGCCGCGAGCTGCTCGGCGGGCGGGTCGGCGTCGAGAAGGATCACGACTCCGTCGTCGTCCCGCTGGTCGAAGACCTCGGGCGCGGCCAGGACGCACTGTCCGGCGCCGCAGCATTTGTCGTAGTCGATCGAGATGTTCACAGCAAATACCTCCATCACGCCCCGTGGGGGGTTGGGATGCGCGCAGTCAGACGAACCGAGGCAGATACGTGCCCCTGTCACCTAACTAAGTTCAGTTGCGCACGCTAGCCCTCTCCGACCGGTGGTGCAATCCGGGCCGCGGGATTTTGCCGACTACTGACCTGCGTCAACATGCCTGATGGATCAAGCGTGTTGTGAGGGACGCGCTACCCCGCGGCGGCGTCACCTGTGAGAATCGAGCGGATGTTCCGTGCCGCTTCCGTGTCGGCTGCCGGGGGCTGCGGGCCGCCCGGTACGGCCGGCGGAACCAGTGCGTCGACCAGCCCTGACGCCAGTTCCTCGCTCAGGGCCCCCGCCCCCTCGACCATCAGCGTGTGGTGCAGGGCGATCGAGCCGTGCAGGCTCGCCCAGAGCGTCTGCGCCGCCTGTTCGTCCGGCATCGTGACCGGATGGCCCGCCGCCCTGCACCGGGAGAACCCCTCGCGCAGCGACTGGCTGATGTGGCGGGAAGGGTGCAGATGCAGCCGGGAGACGTCGACCTGCGGCTGCTGGGTCTCGTACATCAGGCGGTAGTGACCCGGGAGCTCCCGCGCGAACAGGCAGTACGCCCGGGCCTGTGCCAGCAGCCGCCCCTTCGCCGGCTCTTCCGCGTCCGCGGCGCGCGCGTCCGCTGCGCGCATCTGCGCCGCCAGATCCGCGTACTTGTCCTCCAGGGCGGCCCACACCAGATCTGCCTTGTCGGAAAAGTGCAGGTAGATGCTGGGCGCGGCCACCCCTGCCTCGCGCGCCACAGCGCGCATGGTCAGCTTCTCCGTACTGCCCCACTCGTCCAGCAGCCGTGCCACCGCGGCCAGGATCTCCCGACGCAGCTGCTCCCCCTGGCCGCGCGGACTGCGCTTCCGTCCGCCGGTGGCGCTCGCATCCTTGCTCATATCGCCTTCTTCCTGTGGTACCGGACAGCGTAAACCGGTCGTCTCCGCAGGTCAGGCCAGCCGAGGCGGGGAGAAGCGGCGCCCTCGCCGTGGTTCGCGCGGGCTATGCCGCCTGCTGGCGGCTTCCGAGGCCGCAGCGCATCTCGGGGGCGCGGCGAACGGGGCCGGTGCCGATGATCCACAAGCCGTGCCCCATGCTCCTTACGCAGCCGTATCGGCTCCCTGCGGTCACACGAGGACCACGATCTTCCCCCGCACGTGTCCGCCTTCGGAGTGGGCGTGCGCCTGCGCGATGTCTTCCAGCCGGTAGGCCCGATCGATGCGCGGCACGTAGCGACCCTGCTCGCCGAGGGCGCCCGCTTCGGCCAGGAGCGTGGAGTCGTTGACCGCGTCGGCCACCCGGACGCCCAGACGCTGTGCGTTCACGTGGTCGGCGACCGTCACCACGCGGTCCGGGGCGCCGGCGATCTCGACGAGATCGGACAGGGAGCCGGAAGCGGCGGCATCGAGAACGAGGTCGACCCCGTTCGGGGCCAGGCCGGTGAGACGTTCCGCCAGGCCCGCACCGTAGGCGACGGGAATGGCACCCAGGGACGTGAGATACGCGTGGTTGCGCTCACTTGCCGTCCCGATCACGGTGGCGCCCAGGGTGCGAGCGATCTCGACCGCCGCGCCGCCGACTCCTCCGGCAGCCCCCTCGATCAGCAGGGTGCGACCCTCCAGCTGATCGCCGAGCGCCTTGAGTCCGCCCAGCGCCGTCACGGACGCCAGGCCGGCCCCGGCCGCCTCCTCGTCGCTCCAGGCGGTGGGGGCGGGAGCCCAGGCCGAGAGCACCGCCAGCTCGGCCGTCGCGCCCGTCACTCCGCACAGACCGAAGACACGGTCCCCGATCTCCACCGAAGTGGCCCCTTCTCCGATCATGTCCACCAGACCTACGACGTCGCGTCCCGGGATCGCCGGCAGATCGACCGGGAAGAAGTCGCGCACCGATCCGTTGCGCACCTTCCAGTCGACGGGATTGACGCCGGCCGCCGCGACACGGACGCGGATCTCCCCAGGCCCCGGCAGAGGGTCCGGGGCGTGCTCGACGACGAGGGTGTCCGTACCGCCGTACTCGTGGTAACGGGCTGCGCGCATGAGGACCTGCCTTGTGTGTGTGGACGGCTTGGTATGCCTTGACGTCGACTACGCTAAAACCTGACGTCGACGTGAGGTGCAAGTCGAGGCTTCCGCCAGGAGGAAGAAGGACGCGTGCGGATCGGTGAGGTGGCTCGTCAGGCCGGGGTGAGCGTGAGAGCTCTGCGCTACTACGAGGAGCAGGACCTGCTGCAGGCCGAACGCAGCTCCGGCGGGCAGCGTCGGTATCCGGACTCGGCTGTCGACCGGGTACAGCTGATCCAGCAGCTGTTCGCCGCCGGGCTGCCGAGCAGATCTGTGCGGGAGGTGCTGCGCAGCGTGTACTCCGGCACGGTGGAGCTGGGGCTTCTCTCTCAGTTGGAGAGCGAACGCGCACGGATCAGTGGGCGGATCACCGACCTCCTTGCCGCACGTGACCGGCTCGACCGAGTGATCGCCACCACACGCAACCCTCCGCCCGAATGCGCCCACGGCCGGGCGCCGGTGCAACCGGCTCGCAGCGCCGCATCCAGTTGACCGGTGGTGCCGTCCTGCCAGGGCATGCGGTCGACGTCCCCCTCGCGCGCGATCACGGTGCCCACCCTTCTCGTCACCGGGGACGAGGACCGGTACTGCACCGCAGGCACCCGGACGTCCGAAGACGGTGCCGGCCGACGAGCGGCCGTACGTGTCAGCTGATCCGGAGACCGACCGCCAGCGTGAGTTCAAGGGCCCGCTGTGGAGATGCGAGATCCGGGAACAGCTCCCGCAGCTGCGACATCCGGTACCGGACTGTCTGAGGATGGACGAACAAGGCCGCCGCCACCTCGTCCCGCCTGCCCTGGTGCAGCAGCCATGCCCGCAACGTCTCCTCCAGCCGCCGTGCGGTCGCGGCAGGCAAGGTCTGCAACGGTGCGAGGGCTCGGGCACGCAGGTCTGCGAACGCGTCCACGTCGGCGCTCAGCACCAGCTCGGGCAGGTAGTCCTCGGTGTCGCGAATATCAGAGGAGAGGGAGCGGGCGCGTCGGCGGATGGTGGCGCCCATGCGGCCCGAAAGGGCGTTGGCGTAGGGAGGGACCTCGTCGATGATCGCCTGGACGACCTCGTCGGCGGTGGTCTTCAGCGCGGTCCGAAGTGCGGTGACCGTCGTCCCATCGAGGGCCAGTTCGCTGGCCCTCCGGGTTGCATGGCTCACCTTTTGTTCCCTGCGAACAATTCAGCTGACCAGATTTACGTTCTGCGGTCAGGACTTTACGCCCTGAGGCACAGCAAGCTGGAGCCATGACGAGTGCAGCCCTCCGCAGCAGGGCGTGGAAACTGCTGGAGATGGTCACGACGCCGCTGCCGCCGTCCGACTACACGCCTGCGGCAGGACCCGAACATCCCGTCGGCTCGGGTGACGTTCGTGGCCCCGCCCGCGTCGACTCCCCTGGTCCGTGATGAACGTCACTGGGCCTTGACGGGTGAGTGTGCCTGCTCGGAGCCTTGGGGCCTCTGCTGAAGGTGGCCTGTGAGCGGACCTGGTGACATGAACGGTGCTGGTGGTTGTGGGGACGAGGTCGGTGCGGTGGTACGCCTTCTGGATGATCCGGAGGTGCGACTGCTGACACTCGTCGGAATCGGCGGGGTCGGCAAGAGCCGCCTGGCGCGGCAGGTGTGCGGGGAGCTGGAGCGGAGCGGTACGGACGTCCGTGTCGTGGAACTCGCCGGTGCCGCCGGGCCCGAGGCGGCGCTCGCCCTCCTCACCGAGGCGCTCCCCACACCACCGGCGGAAGGCGTCGCCCCCCATGTGGTGCTCGCCGAGAACCTGGAGGCCGTGCTGCCGCTCGCTCCCGCCCTCGGCGAGCTCCTGGCCGAACACCCCCGCCTCACGGTCCTCGCGACGAGCCGTGCGGCCGGCAGGCTCACCGACGAACACCTCCACCGCGTCCGCCCGCTCGACGTCACGGACGGGGCCGCCGCCCGCGAACTCTTCCTGTGGCACGCCCGACGGGTCGCCTACCAGGGCAGTCTCGACGCGCACGAGCACACGGTCACCGCGATCTGCCGGCAGCTCGAAGGGCACCCGCTCGCGCTGGTCATCGCGGCCAGGCAGCTCGCCGCCCTGCCCGCCGAGGCGCTGCTCGCCCGGCTGCGCGAAGGATGGTCCCTCACCATGCAGGGCCCCGTAGACCTGTCCGACCGGCACCGCAGCATGGGCAGGGTCCTGGACGACAGTGTCACCGCGCTCTCCCCGGCCACCCGTCAACTCCTCTCACGCCTGAGCGTGTTCGAAGATCGCTTCACGTACGCCGCCGCCGTCGACGTACTCGATGAGGAGTCGGCGGACGAGACGCTGTGGGAAGGCGTCAGCGAACTCGTCGCCCACGAACTGCTGCACCCCGCCACCGGCGGCGGCACCGGAATCGGCTTCCGCATGCCCGGCGTCGTACGCGAGTACGCGCGCCGACTGCTCAAGGACGGCGCCGGAGCACAGATCGCCGACGCCCTGCGCGGTGCACACGCCCGCCACTTCGGCGGACGGGTCCTGGACGGGCACGACGAGCACGGCACGGCGGCCGAGGACTGGGCCCGCCGCGTCGAGGAGGAGCTGCCGGACGTGCGGGCGGCGCTCCGGTTCCTCATCGACTCCGCCGACCACCGCGCTCTCGACCTGGCTGCCGCGCTGCGCGGCCACTGGCTCGGCCGGGGCCGACTGCACGAGGGCATCGGCCTGCTCGACGAGGTGCTCGCGCTGCCCGCCACCGGAGAGGGCACCGCCAGGCTGCGGGCTCGCGAGGCGCATGCCGTACTCACCGGAGCGGCGAGTTCCTACGCCCACGCGCTGACCGCGCTCCAGGAGTGCGCCGACGGCTGGCAGGAAGCGGGGGAGACGACCGCGCGGGCCCGGACCCTCGTCGACCTGGCCGCCGCCGAGTTCGAGGCGCACGGATTCGACCGTGCCGAACCCCTGTACCAGGAGGCGATCGCCGTCCTCGACGAGGCCGGGGACCGCTGGTGGGCCGCACGCGCCCGCAGCCTGCTCGGGGCGTCCGCCGCGGCCACCGAGACGCACCGCGCGCTCGCCAAGACGGCGCTGGACGAGGCCGTACGCGGTTTCCGGGAGCTCGGCGAGAGCACCTGGACCCACGTTCCTTACCAGCAACTGGGGAGGATGCTGTACGAGGAGGGACACGACGTGCAGGCCGTCGCGCTGCTCAGCGAAGGGCTCGGCCTCGCCCAGCGCAACGGCGACGACTGGAACGCCTCCGTCTTCCTCAACCTGTTGGCCGACGTCAGGCTCTCGCGCGGCGAGGCGGGCCGGGCGGGCGGCCACCACCTCGACAGCCTGCGCCTCGTGGAGGGGATCGGGGCCAGGCCGCGGTACGTCTGGTGCCTCGAAGGGCTGGCCGCGTGCCTCGACGACCTCGGCGAGACCCCCTACGCCGCGCGGCTCGTGGGCCTGTCCCGGGCCGTGCGCTCCCGGCTCACCCTGGACGGCTGGGTCGAGTTCCCGGCCCGTGCGATCGACCTGAGCAGCATCCAGTGGAGCCTGTCCCGCCCGGTCTTCGAGCGACTGTGCGCCGAAGGGGCGAAACTCACGGTGGGCGACATCCTCGCCGAGGTGCCGCCGCTGCTCGCCACGAAGCGCGCTCCCAGCCCCCGCAGGGAACGCCGCAGGCGCCACCCCGACGGGCTGACCGGCCGTGAGGCCGAAGTGCTGAGGCTCATCGCCTCCGGCGCGACGAGCCGGGCCATCGCCTCCGAACTGTTCATCAGCATCGAGACGGTGGGCCGCCACATCAGCAACCTGTACCGCAAGATCGGTGTCTCCAGCCGTGCCGAGGCCACGGCCCACGCCATCCGCTCCGGTCTCCTGGAGGAGTGACCCCGGGCGTTCCCCGTATCGGCCTCCCGGCACCCGGCACCCGGATCCCGGCGCTGCCCGCATCAGCCGCGTCTGGCCGAAAGATGACCAGTTCCTGTGACGGAACGAGGGGTGGACACCGCCGCGCTCCCTCCCCGTCCCGGTCGCCCCAAACTGCCCTACGGGCCTTTCTTGCCTGATCACCGCCCTGATCCGCCATGATCGGCCGTGACATACGGACGATAAGAGCCGTTCACGCGGTGTACCCATGGCTGTCGGCGCGCGGCCGTGGTGAATACCGAGTTCTGGCCATTGCCCCTCCCCGGGCCCGGACAGCACGCTCTGTCTGTCGGAACTCCCCTCCCGACTTCCTCGTACCGTCTCCTCTCCCGTACCCGGTCCTGCCGGGGACCGGAGAGGCGGCCGGCATCGACCGGAAGGACCGCCGTATGGACTCCCCGCCACCCCTCCTGCCGCCCGGCCGCGGCCCGCGCCGCCGCGGCCTCGCCGCCGTCTCGGCCGTTCTCGCTCTCGGCGCTCTCGGCGCGCTCGTGGGCTGCGGGCCCGACCGGGAGCTCAGCCGGCACGACGGGCTCGCCGTCGTGCACGTCGGGTACATCCCGGTCGTCGACGCGGCCGCCTTCACCCTCGCCGTGGACAAGGGCTGGTTCCGGGACGAGGGCATCGACGCGCGGGCCGACGCGACGAGCGCCGGCGCCCTGCTCACCAACCTCATCAACGGCACCGACCAGTTCGCCCTCTGCGAGACCGCCGGAGTGGTCTCCGCCTACGCCAAGGGGCTGCCCGTCCACGTGATCGGTGGAGTCAGCAAGGCCGCTCCCCGGCCCGAGGACGACAGCGGCGGACTCCTGGTCATGAAGGACGGGCCGGTCAAGAAGCCCGCGGACCTCAACGGACGCACCGTCGCCGTCGGCCAGCTCAAAGGCGGCGGAGAGGTGGCGCTGCGCGCCGCGCTGGACAAGGCCGGGGCCGACAGCGATCGGGTCAAGATACTGGAGATGCCGCTGTCCGACATGACGGCCGCCCTCGTCCGGGGCCGCATCGACGCCATGAGCACGATCTCGCCGTTCGACACTGCCGCCCTCTCCCAGGGCGCCGTCCGCATCATGTCGCCCGGAGTCGAGGCAGCCCCGCACGGCATGCAGATGGCCGTGGCCACCTCCTCCGTCTTCGAGAAGAAGAACCCGGAGATCGTGGACGGCTTCCGGCGCGCACTGGGCAAAGGCATCGCCTATGCCGCCGCCCACCCCGCAGAGGTGCGGAAGGTCCTGCCCTCGATCAGCCCCGTGCCCGAGGAGCTGATCCCCACGATGAAGCTCCCCGTGTTCGACGCCTCCACCCCCCGGTCCTCGCTCGACGTGTGGGTCGACCTCATGGAGCGCTACCGGTTCCTCTCCGAACCCGTCGACGTCGACAAGCTGCTGAGCTGAAGGGCACCGCATGACCACTCTCCCCGAGCCCCTCGCCCCGCCCGGCGCCCCCGCCGCCCGGACCACCACGCACCGGCCCGCCCGCGGCCGGCTCCCTTACCGCACGCCCCTCAGCCAGCTCGGCTTCGCCGTCGCCGCCCTGCTCACCTGGGAACTGGCCGTGCGTGAGGGGCTGCTGCCCCAGAGCTCCGTACCCACCGCGAGCGCCACGGCCTCGGCGCTGCGCACGATCGCCGGGAGCGGCGGCTTCTGGCACGCACTGGGGCAGACCGCACTCGGTTGGTGCGCCGGGCTGCTGCTGTGCACGGCCATCGGTGTGCCCGTCGGGCTGCTCGTCGGCACGTCACGGTTCCTGACCCGCAGCACCCGGCTGCTCACCGACTTCCTGCGCACCATCCCGGCCGTCGCCCTGTGCCCGGTGTTGCTGCTGACGCTGGGCTCGACGATGGCGATGAAGCTCGTACTCGTCGTCGCCGGAGCGGTCTGGCCCATGCTGACGGCGACCGTCGACGGGGTGCGGCACGTCGACCCGGTGGCGGCGGACACCTTCCGCACCTTCCGCCTCCCCGCCCACCAGCGGGTCCGCCGTCTGCTCCTGCCCTCCGCGCTCCCGTTCCTGGTGACCGGGGTGCGCAACTGCGCCGTCCTCGCCCTCATGCTGACCACCGCCGGGGAGTACCTCGGGGCCGCGCCCGGCATCGGCAACGAACTCTCCCGGACCCAACAGGCCGGGGCGATCGACCGCATGTTCGCGCTCCTGGTCGTCGCAGGACTGCTCGGCGTCGCCCTCAACAGCTTCCTGATGGCGGCCGAACGCCTCGCCCTGCCCTGGACACCCGCCCACCGAAAGGAGACCCGCCGGTGAACCGCGTCCCGCGGCTGCTGAGGGCCGCCGCTCACGAACTGTGGCTGCCCGCCCTGCTGGTCGCCGTCCTCTGGGCGGTCACCGTGCGACACCATTCCTTCTTCTTCCCCTCTCTGCCCAGAATCCTGCGGGCCTTCCGGGACCTGTGGCTCTTCGACCGGCTCGGCTCCGATGCCGTGCCCAGTGTCCTCAACCTGCTCGCCGGACTCCTGCTCGCCGGACTCGTCGGCGTCGCCCTCGGACTGCTCCTCGGCCGCGCCGGGTGGCTGTACGACGCCACGCGACCGGTCCTGGAGTTCCTGCGCGCCGTCCCCGGCATCGCCCTCGTCCCCGTCGCCCTGGTCCTGCTCGGCACCGGCGACGGGATGAAGGCCGCCGTCATCGCGTACGGCACGGTGTGGCCCATCCTGCTCGGCACCATGGACGGCGTGCGGTCCCTCGATCCGACCGTCGTGGCCATGGCCGACAGCTACCGGCTTCCGCGTGGGCTGCGCCTCCTGCGCGTCGTCCTGCCCGGCGCAGCCGCCCAGATCATGGCCGGCGCCCGGGTCTCCGTAGCCCTCGGCGTGGTCCTCATCGTCGCCAGCGAGTACACCGCCTCCACCCACGGCATCGGCTACCTGCAACTCCAGTCCCAACGCACCTTCGACATACCCGAGATGTGGGCGTCGCTCCTGCTGCTCGGCATCCTCGGATACGCGAGCAACCTCGCCTTCCGCGCCCTCGAATCGCGTCTGCTGCGCTGGTACACCGGGCAGCGCGCCGCCGGACAAGGAGACCCCCTCTCATGACCGCACCCGCAGCCCACCCCTCCGCCGGTCGCCACCAGGACCTCATGGGCCCCGACCGGGCGGCCCCGCTCCTCGACGTGCACGGCATCGCCAAGTCCTACGGCAGCGGGGACACCGCCCGCCACGTCCTCGGCGGCGTCCACTTCGAGGTCCACGACCGCGAGTTCGTCACCGTCGTAGGCCCTTCGGGTGCGGGCAAGACCACTCTGCTGCGCTGTCTGGCGGGGCTGCTCGCACCCGACTCCGGAGAGGTCAGGCTCGCCGGCGCCCCCGTGCACGCCCCGCCCGAGGGACTCGCCCTCGTCTTCCAGGACTACTCCCGCTCGCTGCTCCCCTGGATGAGCGTCCTCGACAACGTCCAACTCCCCCTGCGGCGCAGGGGCAGCAGCAAGGGTGAGCGCCGGGCCGCGGCCCAGGAGGCGCTTTCCGCCGTGGGGCTCGCCGAGGCCGGGCCTCTCTACCCCTGGCAGATGTCCGGCGGCATGCAGCAGCGCGCCGCCATCGCTCGCGCCCTCGCCTGCACCCCACGGGTCCTGATCATGGACGAACCCTTCGCCTCCGTCGACGCGCAGACCCGCGCCGACCTCGAAGACCTCACCCTGCGACTGCAACGACAACGCGGCATGACCGTCGTCCTGGTGACCCACGACATGGACGAGGCCGTCTACCTCGCCGACCGCGTGGTCGTCCTCTCCGGCGCCCCCACCGGCGTCAGCGAGATCGTCCCCGTCGACCTGGGCACCGAACGCGAACAGGTCGCCACCAAACTGCTGCCCGCCTTCGCCGAACTGCGCGCCCACGTCCTGGGACTCGTCCGCAGGCCCGCCCCCGCCGAGTGACGGCCACCGGCCAGGAGTCGGTAGTGCCCGCACACCGCGGTCCGCGGGGAGTACCGAGTTCCGGGGATGAGCCGTCCGGACCTCGCACCCCACGATGAACGGGCCGCCGGCCCACCACCCGGAGAACCGGCCCCACGAAGATTCGGAGGACCGCCATGTCCGCCACAGCACCACCTCACCAGGACGAAGCAGGGCAGGCCCTCGCGGCCGACTTCAAGGACGCGATGGCCGCACTCTGCTCGCCGGTCACCGTGGTCACCGCCCGCCGCGAGGACGGCAGCCCCTGCGGCGTGACCGTGAGTGCCTTCGCGTCCCTGTCCCTCGACCCGCCCATGGTCACCATCGCCCTCGACCGACGCTCCAGCCTCCTGCCGGCCGTAGAGGCCACCGGCAGACTCGGCGTCTGCCTCCTGGGCGCCGACGGCCAGCAGCTCGCCCTCACCTTCGCCACGCCCCTGGCCGACCGCTTCGCCTCTGTGGCCTGGCACCACGAGAACGGGCTGCCCCGGCTCAGCGAGGCTCCGGTCTGGCTGGAGTGCGAGGCCACCACCCTGGTCGAGGGCGGCGACCACGTCCTCGTCCTCGCCACAGTGCTCGCGGCCGGTACGCGCGACGCCCGGACCCTCGCCTACCAGAACCGGCGTTTCGGCACCCACCGTCCCCTGCCCGCACCGAAGGAGGAGCGCCGGAAGCCCGCCGCCGCCCCGCAGAGCCGCACCGCCCGCGGCGCCCACACCCGACGTGACACCACCCACACCTGAGAACAGGAACATCATGACCACCTACGCCACCCAGCCCGCCACGACCACCGCCTGGCCCACCGAACCGGCCGCGCGGCGTGCCCACGCCCTCGCCGCCGTCGAGGCGATCAGGGAGGACCTCACCCTCGGCGCGGTCGAGTCGGAGGAGCAGCGGCGACTCAGTGACCGGTCGGCCCACGCACTCAGGTCCTCCGGAGTGCTCGGCATCATGACCCCCGACGATCTCGGCGGGAACGTGGTCGGTGCCGTGACCGCCTTCGAGATCATCGAGAAGATCGGCCACATCGACCCCGCCACCGCCTGGACCGCCACCATCCTCCTGGAGGGCGCCGGGGAACTCGCCACCGTCGTCGCCCCCGCCACCGCCCGCAAGCTCTTCGACGGAAACCTCGCCCTCAAGGCCGCCTCGCTCAAGCCGGGCACCGCCGAACGGGTCGAGGGCGGCTACCGGGTGAGCGGACGCTGGGACTTCGTCAGCGGACTCCACCACGCCGACTACGTGGGCGCGACCTTCCTCGTCGACGACGCCGAGGGCCGCCCCGTACGCCGCGCCGCCATCCTGCCCAAGGCCGACATTCAGGTGCTCGACGACTGGCGGGTCCTGGGCATGCGCGGCACCGGCAGCAGCAGCTTCGCCGTCGAAGGGATCCATGTGGCGGACGAGTTGGTCTACGACCCGATGGGCTACGGCCGGCGCGGGGACACCCCGCTCGCGCTGCTCGGCATGGTGCCCTACGTCCTCCAGATGCACCCGGGGATGGTCCTGGGAGCCGCCCGCCGGGCCCTCGACGAGATCATCGACGCCGCGCCCCGCATCCGACGGGGCAGCCGCATCAACCTCAGCCGACCGGCTGCCTTGTCCGAACTCACCTGGTTCCAGCGGGAACTGGGCGAACTCGACGCCCGGGTGCGATCCGTGCGCAGCCTCGCCATGGAGACCCTGACCGAGGTCGACCAGGTCATCGGCAGGGGTGAGAAGGCCGAACTGCCCCTCCTGGACCGGATGCAGACCACGGCCTCGCTCGCCGCGAAGACCGCGGTCGAGGTCGTCACCCGCGTCTTCCGGCACGCCGGGGCCGCGGCGATCCTCGAAGGCTCGGTGTTCGGCAAACTCGTGCGCGACCTCAACACCATCTCCGCCCACGGGGTGATGTCCGAGGCCGGCTTCGAGAGCCACGCCGAGTTCGTCCTCGGTCTCCAGACGCCGGAGAACCGCCGCATGGTCTGAGCGCGCCGCGCCCGTACGGCTCGTGTCCCCATGGCACCGGTCGGCGGGCGCGGGCCGTGCGAGACCCGCGTACTCGACGTTCACCGCTTCTGACCGGCGGAAAAGGGCGACGTCCGCCGCGTCCGTCGCCCTCCGCCGCCCCGGCCGGCCGGTGCTCACCGCCCGCCCGGCCGAACCGCACAAGGCCCACCCCAGGATCGAAACCGTCGAACTCGCCTGAGGTCGGGATCGTCCGAACGCGGCGGTCAGCCGGTCGCCTCGGCGGCCTCCACTATCAGGTTCTCGACCCGGCCAGGGTGGGAGAGCATGACCAGGTGGGACGCGCCGTCGACCACGACGGTGTGAGCGCCGGCCCGCCGTGCCATGAACTTCTCGGTCGCGGCCGGGATCGCCCGGTCGGCCCCGGCGACCAGGTACCAGGACGGGATCGTCTTCCAGGCCGGTACGCCGCTCGGGGCCTGGAGGGCGGCCAGGTCCACCGGGCGCTGCTGGGCGGCCAGCAGCTCGGCGTCGGATCCGCGCAGGTCGGCCGCCATGACGGCACGGAACTTCGCCGGGGCGACGTATCCGTCCGCGCCACCGCCGCCGGCGACCGCGTAGGGCCGGACGACGAGCGCCTCGCCGAGCCGGCTTCCGGGGTTGAGACCTACCAGCGCCAGACCGCTCTCGCCCTGGTCGGGAGCGAATGCCGCGATGTACACCAGGGCCTTGACGTTCGCGTGCCCCACCGCGGCGTTGGTGATCACCTCACCGCCGTACGAGTGGCCGACCAGGACCACCGGCCCGGGGACGGAGTCGAGGAGGCTGCTGACATAGGCCGCGTCGGAGTCCAGGCCCCGCAGCGGGTTGGCCGCGGCGATGACCGGATAGCCGTCGTGCCGGAGCCGCGCGACGACCCCGCTCCAGCCGGAGGAGTCGGCGAAGGCGCCGTGGACCAGGACGACGGTGGGCTTGGGGGCGTGCCGGGCCTGCGCCGACACTGCCGACGGAGCCGGAGCCGGTGCCGAGGAGGCTGGGGAGACGGCGGGTACGGTCAGGACGGCGACGGCCAAGGCGGCCGGGATGGCCACGCGCCGGTGGAACCAGCGGTTGCCGTGCGGCGGGACCGACGGGGTTTCGGGCATGGTGGAGTCCTTCTCCTGGTAGGGCTGCTGGGGTGCGGCGTACGGGATCGCACGTCGCCGGGGCGGACGGCGGTCAGACGGTGGGCGGCGGGCCCGCGACGCTCACGCGGAAGGACTCCGCGGAGGCGAGGACGTTCCCGATGTCGAATGCGGGGGCCTCGTCGTCGAGGGCAGTGGCGGCTATGCCGTTCGCGCTGAACCACTTCTCGCCGCCGAGGAAGCAGAAGGGTTCGCTGTCGGCTCCGGCGAAGGTGTGGTCGGGAAAGGGCGCGATCACGACGTGCGTCCGAGGAAGGAGAGCAGGAGTGCGGTCATCTTCCCGGGTCGCTCCTCGTAGATCCAGTGGCCGGAGTCGGGGACGACGACACCGGTGACCTGCTTCGCGTACCGGCGGACCTGGTCGGGTACGGCCTCGCCGAGGCTGCCCGAGGCGCCGACCGCCAGGACCGGCATGGTCAGCTTCGTCCGCCGGTTGACGGCGTTGTCCTCGACGTCCTGGGGGAAGGTCCGGAACCACTTGAAGCTCGCCGACAGGTGGGCCGGGTCCTTCAGCGCATCGGCGAACACGGCGATGTCGTCGTCGGTGACGGAGCCCTTGCGGACTTCGAGGCTGTCGACGAATCCGCCCACCCACTGCTCCTCGCGGCCGGCCACGACCTTTTCGGGAAGGCCGTTGGCGAGGGAGAAGAAGCCGAAGTTCCAGGCGGCCGGGCCGGCGGCGGTCAGGGACGGGAACGTGTAGAGGCTCGCGTCCGGGATCGGGGCCTCGCTGAGGACGAGTTTCTTCACGTCGCGGGGGTGCGCGGCGGCGTAGGAGTAGGCGACCATCGAGCCGATGTCGTGGCCGACCAGCCGGATGTCGTCGGCGTGCCCGATCGTGCGGAGCAGTGTGTGGACTGCTGCGGCCATCGACTTCTTGTCGTAGCCGTCGGCCGGGGCGTCGCTCTTGCCGGCGCCGGGCAGGCTGGGCGCGATGACGGTGTAGTGCCGGGAGAGCTCCGGCAGGAGGGCGCGCCACTCGTACCAGGTCTCCGGGTAGCCGTGGAGCAGGACGAGGGTCGGACCGTGGCCGCCGATCACGTAGTCGAGGCCGACGGCCTTGTGCTCGGTGAACCCGGCCGGTATCAGTGGGTCGGCGGACCGGACCGCGGTCGTCGCGGCCTTGGTGTGCGGGGTCGCGGCGGAGACGGTGCCGGCGGAGAGGGTGCTGGTGCTGAGGCCGAACGCCGCGGCGATCGCGAGCGGTGCCAGGACGCGTGGCCGGAAGAAGGCATGACGGTGCTTCACGGGTGCTCCAGTCAGGAGGAAGGCGTGGCTTGTGGTGATGAGAGGTGCTTGCGGCCGGCCCGGGGCTGGGCTCACAGGGTGCTGACGAGACCGCCGTCGACGACGAAGTCGGACCCGGTGATGTTCGCGGCCCGGTCGCCGGCCAGGAACACGACGAGGTCGGCGACCTCGTCCGGGCGGGTGAACCGCCCGGTGGCGGCGTCGGCGGCGGCCCGCTCGGCCACGGCGTCGGCGGAGCCGCCGGTGGCGGCGGCGACCGTCGCGGCGACCCCGTCGCGCGCCAGCCACAGGCCGGTGGCGACGGGGCCGGGGCTCACGGTGTTGACGCGGACGCCCCGCGGGCCCACCTGCTTGGACAGGGACTTGCAGAAGTTCGACAGTGCGGCTTTCGACGCGCTGTAGTCGATCACGAGCGGGTCGGGCAGGAACGCGTTGACGGAACTCACCGTCACGATGCTCCCCGCTCCGCGCTCCAGCAGGTGGGGGAGCGCGGCCCGGGTGGTGCGTACGGGGGCCAGGAGGTTGACGGACAGCGTCGCGGCCCAGTCGTCGTCGGTCACCGCGAGGAAGCCGTCGGTGCGGGGCCGGACGGCACCCACGTTGTTCACCAGAATGTCCATGCCACCGTAGGCGAAGGTCGCGGCGGCGATCAGCTCGGCCGGTCCCTCGGGCGCGGTCAGGTCCACCGCGACCGTGAGGACGTCGCCTTCGGCGGCCAGCGCCCGCAGCTCGGGGGTGATCTCCCGCGAACCGGTCACGACCCGGGCACCCTCACGTACGAGTGCCCCGGCCACGGCGAGTCCGATGCCACGGCTCGCGCCGGTGACGACCGCGGTCCTTCCGGTCAGGTGCAGATCCATGCCCAGGGCCCTTCGACGGTGCCGGTGCTGTCGGTGAAGTGTGGTTCGGAGGAGACAACGTTCAACGGCGGCTTCGCGTAACGGAGCTGCCGTTCGACGGAAGCGCCGTTCAGAGGGAGTGCCGCCGCAGCCAGGCCAGTGCGGTGTCGGCGACCTCGCGCCAGCCGCCGTCGATCGTCAGCGAATGTCCGCGGTCGGGGAAGTCGGTGATGTCGGTGACGGCGTCGGAGTGCCGGTACTGCTTGAGGGTGGCCCGGACGACGGCTTCCGGCACCGTGTGGTCCTTGCCGCCGGTCATCAGCAGCAGCGGTCCGCGCGAGCTGTTGGCGGTGTCGACCTTTGCCGGCGAGTGCGGGTCGAAGTTGGCGGCGGCGGCCTCGAACAGGGGCTTGCCCGGGGCGGGGATCGCCCAGCGCTCGAACAGCTCCACCGACTCCTCCGCGGACACGGCGTTGCCGAACGCGAAGCGGAACTGGTCGGCCGTGAGGGAGACCGCGCGGTGCTTGTTGCCAGGGTTCTTGAACACCGGCAGCGTCGCGCGCAGTGCGGACAGCGGCAGCGGGAGCACTCCCTTGATCTGGGCGGCGTCGATCGCGACGGCGGCGGCCGCCAGGTTCTGCCCGAGGAGCTTCTGCGCGATCATGCCGCCGAAGGAGTGCCCGATCACGATGGGCGGGGCCGGCAGCTCCCGGATGATCGCCGCGTAGTGGTTCACCACATCGTCGATTCCGTGGTCGGCGATGCTCTCGGGGTTGGCACGGGCCTCCTCTACGGTGCCGGGGTCGCCGGGCCAGCCCGGTGCGACCGGGGCGTAACCCTCCCGCTGGAACAGGTCGAGCCAGGGGGTCCACGAGGTGGCGTGCAGCCACAGGCCGTGGATGAACACGACGGGGGCGGAGGGCGGTGACGTCATGACGACCTCTCGGTTCGGTGGGTTCGGTGGGTGCGGCGATGTGATCGATACGGCGTCGCGGCCGGTACGGCCAGGTGTCCGGCGCCGGGTCGGCACACCACGGGGGCGAGGGCGTTCGTACCGGGGAAAGACCCCAGTGCGTCCGTGCCGGAATCGGGGTGGACCGCGGAGTGGGGGCCTGGGTGACGCGCCTGCTCGGCGTCCGTTCCCACCCCACCCCGTCCCCGGGAGCCCGGCTACGGGCGGGTGCCGAAGGGGCCCAGGAGCCCGGCGTCGATCCGCAGCGATTCGAGCATGGTGGCCGCGTTGTCGAGGGTGAAGACGTCGGCCGCGGCCAGGACGCCGGTGTACTTGGCGATCACCGGGCCTGCCGCCTGCTGAGCGACGGCGTCCAGGTAGGTCTTGAAGATGGCCCAGGAGTTCCCGGACGGGCCGTACTTCTGGAAGAAGGGCGTCGGATCCAGGGACATCGCAGCCTTCACGCTGTCGGTGAGGTCGGCGATGTACCGCTTCTGCACGTCGCCGTCGGCGCGCACCCCGAGCCGGCCGAGGTGTCCGCCGACCAGGGTCGTCCAGGGGTAGCTCATCGCCGTGTCCTGGGCCTTCACCCAGGCGGGGATGTCTTGCGAGACGGCCAGGTTCCTGAACGGCACCCAGCCGGGATAGAGGACGTCCACCACCATCAGCGTCGCGTGGTCGGGCGCGTAGACGAAGATGTTGTCGGGGGAGTGGTTGGGGCCGTGGTGCGCGAGCTCCAGGCGTTCCCCGCCGACGCGCAGGTCGAAGTGGTCGTCGAAGGTCACGGTCGGGAGCGGCCGGTTGGGGTCGGCCTCCAGCCGGAGCAGCCGGCGGGTCTCGCTGTGCGCGATGCGCACGACGTGCTTGCCGAAGAGGTGGGCGGAGCCGATGTGGTCGGCGTGGGTGTGGGTGTAGACCAGGTGGGTGACCTTCGCCGGCCGGCCGTTGGCCCGGGTGACCTCGGCGATGGCGCGCAGCAGGTTGTTCCCGATGGTCGGCGGCGCGTCGACGAGCACCACCCCTTCGCGGGTGCTGAGGAACATCGCCTGGTAGTAGGCGTCGGTCACCCAGTACAGGTTGCCTTTGATACGGCCGACGAAGTAGCCCTGCTCGTTGAGCGCGGGACCGGTCGCGGCGGTGGGGACCGGGGCGAAGTCGGGGAGATCCGTCGAAGCGGTGGTGGTGGAGGCGTGTGCCGTGCCCGGCAGCGCCTCGCCGACGAGGACGGCCGCGGTGGGGACCGCCAGCGCGGCCGTCGCGGTCCTGAGGAACGCGCGGCGGTTCGCGGTCGTGGTGGGGCGGGATTCCGGTGTCATGGGTCGGGGCCTTCCAGAGGGCCGACGGGGTCGTCGGCGGCGGCGGGTGCGGCGACCACAGGACATCACCCAGGCTTCCTGATTCGTATCGGGGAGAACCCCCAGTCCCGGCGCGCGCGCCCGGCCCCCGACCGGACTGGGGTGCCGTCCGCGAGTTGCGGGCGACAGGCTCAGTCCTCGCTGGTCAGCAAGGATTTGAGCTGTCGTCGGGAGGTGATGTCGAGTTTCCGGAAGATCTTGTTGAGGTGGTACTCGACGGTCGACTGCGTGATGAAGAGCCGGGTCGCGATCTCGGAGTTGGTGGTTCCGTGCGCGGCGAGGGTGGCGATGCGCCGTTCCTGTGGAGTGAGGTCGTGCGCGGTGAGGTCGTGCGGGGAATGGCCGGCGCGCTTGCGGGGGTGCGCGCCGGTGGCGAGGAGCTCGGTCCGGGCCCGCTCGGCGAAGGCGGCCGCCCCCATGTCGGTGAACATCCGGTACGCGTGGCCCAGTTGGGTCCGGGCGTCGGTGCGGCGTCTGCGCCTGCGGAGCCATTCACCGTAGAGGAGGTGGGTGCGGGCCAGTTCGGTGCGTACCTGGGTGCGGTCGAGGAGGGTCAGGGACCGGACGAAGTGGGGTTCGGCCAGGTCGCCGTCGGCCGAGACCAGGGCCCGGCAGCGTGCCAGGAGTCCCAGGGCCCAGGGCGTGTCGGCTGACAGGGCGCGTTCTTCGAGGCGGGTGAGGGCCTGTCGGGCCGTGGGCCGGTCGCCGCAGCGGGTGGAGGCCTCGATGAGATCGGGCAGGGCGCGGGGGGCGCCTCCCGGGTTGTCGGCGTCGAAGGTGACGCGCGCGTGGGCGGCGGCCTGGGCGTAGTGCCCCAGGCTGAGTTCGAGGACGGTCAGGCTGTTCCGGGCCCAGTCGGCCAGACCGCCGTGCGCGTGCCGGCTGGCCAGGTCGCGTACGAGGAGGTCCGCTGCCGTGCGGGCCGCCGGTTCCTGGCCGCTCCAGGCCAGGAACTCCACACGGTAGGCCAGGCCGGGGGAGGGCTGGCCGATGACGGCGGCGAGGTCCTGTGCCTCGTCCAGGCACGCGGTGGCGGTGGCGAACCGGCCGGCCCGGAGCTCCCAGGTGGACCGGACCACCAGGGTGGAGCGCAGTGCTCCCAGCGCGCCGATGGTGCGCTCGTGCGCCTCCACGAGCCGGGCGGCCTCCGCACCGCCGGTCTCGTCCCAGACCTCCTCGGCGGCGTAGAGGGCCAGGATCGCCGCGCTCAGGCCGTGCCCGACCACGTCGGTGTCCCGTTCCAGGGCGGCGAGTGCGGCCTGGAGGACAGGCAGGGCGGCCTGGTAGCCGCCGTGCATCCGCAGGGCGAAGCCTTCGAGGATGAGGTCGGCGCTGCTGGGGAGGGCGGACGGCCCACGCGTCGGGGGCACGACCGCCGTCGTGACGTCCGTCGGGGCGGCGGCTCGGGGGGTGGCGAACGGTGAGGCCACGGTCAGCGTGGTCAGGGCCGAGGTCCCGGCCGGCGGGGCGACGACCGCCGGTGCCGGAGCCGCCGGTGCCGGGGCACGCGGGGGTACGGTCGGCGCGGACAGGGCCAACGGGACCGGGGCCGCCGGTGCCTGGGCGGACGGTGCCGGAGCGGGCGGGGCCGGCAGGAGCGTTGCCACGGCCGGTGGGGTCGGGACGACGATCGGTGCGGTCAGCGCCGGCGGGCTCGGGGCCAGTGGGCTCAGGGCGGGTGAGGCCAGGATCGTCACGCCGAGCTCCTCGCGGGTTGTCGCGTCGTGTTCACCGCACAGCACGGCCAGGAGTCCTTCCATCAGGATGGACCGGGCCAGCGCGCGGTCCGTGTCAGCGACCACGCCGGCCGCGGCCAGCAGCGGCGATCCCAGGCCCGCGAGCCGCCCGAAGTAGATGTCGGTGGTCGCCTGGGTGTGCAGGGCACGGGCCCGCAGGACGGTGTCGCCGCCGGCCAGGAGCGGCTGGGCCTGCGCGAGGAGGGACTGGGCGGTAGCGGGATCGCCCAGCACGAGATGGGCTCGGGCGGCCTCGACGAGCCGCACCGCCCGGTCGGCCTGGGAGAGCTCTGCCGCTCGGGCCAGAAGGGTGGCTCGTTCGGCGTAGCCGCCGCGCCCGCGGGCCAGTTCCGCCGCCGCGACCAGTTCGTCGGCCACCTCGTCGTCGAGCCCGACGGTCGCCTCGGCGCGGTGCCAGGCCCGCCGCTCGGGGTGGCGCACCGCATCGCTGACAGCGGCGAGCGCGGCGTGGACACGCCTGCGCTCACCGGCGGCGGCGCTGCGGTAGACGGCCGAGCGGATCAGCGGGTGCCGGAACTCGAGCAGCCGCCCGCCGGTGAGTACGCCCGCGGACACCGCCGCGTCCGCGGCCTGTGCGAGGACGCCCAGTTCCGCCGCCGCCCGCCACAGCAGCAGCGCGTCCTCGGGCGGCGCGGCCGACAGCAGTACCAGGAAGGTACGCGTTTCCGGCGGCAGGCCCCCCACCAGACGTCCGAAGTGGTTCTCCAACCGGGCTCCCACCGGCAGCGGTTCGAGCAGCGGTGCCGTCCCGGCCAGGTGCGCGGGGCTCAGCGCCTGGGCGCTCTCCATCAGTGCCAGGGGGTTGCCGCCGGCGTCGGCCACGATGCGCGCGGCCACCGCCGCGTCCACCCGCCCCTCCACACTGTGTCCGAGCAGCTCGTGCGCCTGGGCACCGGCCAGTCCGCCGACCGTCAGAGTCTCCAGCCCCTCGAACGCGCCTGGTCCGCCCGGTTCCTCGCGGCCCGCGACCACCAGGCCCAGAGCCTCCGCGCCCAGCCGCCGGGCCACGAACGCCAGCGCGTCGCGGGACTCGCGGTCCAGCCACTGCACGTCGTCTACCAGGCACAGCAGCGGCCGTGCCGAGGCGGCGTCGGCGAGCAGCGTCAGGACCGCCATACCCACCAGGTAGCGATCGGCCCGAGGCGCGGCCAGCATCCCGAACGCGGAGGCCAGCGACTTGTGCTGGGGGGCGGGCAGCGCCTCCAGACCGTCCAGGAACGGCCGCAGCAGACGGTGCAGGCCCGCGAAGCCGAGCCGCGCCTCGGACTCCGTCCCGGCGGTGCGTACGACCCGCAGGTCGGTCGAGGTCTCAGCGAGGTGGTCCAGCAGCGTGGTCTTGCCGATACCGGCCTCGCCGACGACGACGAGCGCCGCGCTCATGCCGTCACGCACGCCCGCGACCAGGTCGGACAGGACCCGCAGTTCCTCGTGTCGACCGGTGAGCGGAAGCCGGCGGGTGCGGGCTCCGGCCCGGGAGTGTCCAGTCATGCCCCCAGGAGACCACCCCGGGGGCCCAGGGACCCTGGGGGCCGACCCTAGTGTGGCAGCCGATGCGCTACCGCCGCCGCCGCGATGCCGTCAGGGCTGTGGGCTCCTGAGCGCCTGTGCGAGGTGGCGGCGTGAGGTGATGCCGAGCTTGGCGTAGATGTGGGACAAGTGGTACTCGACGGTCTTCTGGGTGACGTAGAGCTCCGTCGCGGCCTCCTGGTTCGTCATTCCGCCGGCGATGAGGTGGGCGACCGACAACTCCCGCTCGGTCAGGGCGAGTACGTGCTGCCGTGCGTGGGCGGGAGCGGTGAGTCCCATGGCGGCGAGGTCTGTCCCGCACCGCCGCAGGAACGGTTCTGCCCGCAAGGCGTCGAATCGGTCGTGGGCCGACTTGAACCACCGTGCGGCCTCCCGCCGGGAGCCGGTCCTGGTCGCCACCAGGAGCCTGCCGTAACCGTGTTCCAGCATCGCGCGGAACAGCGGGGCGTCCCCGTCGGCGTCACCGAGTCCGCCGGTCCCGACCGGGCTCCCGGCGGCGTCGGGCCCATCGGTGCCGTCCGTCTTCCCGCCCAGAGCCCGGGCGTAGATCGCCAGCGCCTCACGCGGCCGCCCCTGGGCTTCGGCGAGCCGGCCGCCGAGCCGGGCTCCCACGAGCCGCAGATATCCACTGCCGTCGTAACCGCGCCAGAAGTCGTCGAGGGCCCAGGCGGCGGCCGCCAGCCGTCCCGTGCCGGTGAGCGCTTCGACCAGCAGGGACTGCTGCCACAACCACAGGGGCTTGAACCGCAGGCGTACGCGATCGTCTCCGTTCCCGCCCCCGTCCTCGGCCCCGGTCACCGGCTCGACCAGCGGAGCCAAGGACCTCATCATGGCGGCGTGGTCACCCCGGGCCTGCGCCAGCACCGCCCCCGCCAGTCCGGCGTACACCCGCTCCGCCGGTGGATCTCCCAGCATCCGGTTGATCCGCTCCAGGGCCTCGACGGACTCCTGGGCCGCCTCCCAGTGCCCGCGCCCCGCCTGTACGCACACAGCCGCGAACCACGTGGCTGCGTCGCCGAGGACGTGGTCGTGGGCCGCGGCGATCGCGAGCGCCCGGTCCGCCGCGCTCTCACTGGCGTTCCAGTCACCCGCGAGGTACTCCACCACCGCCAGCAGCGACGACGACAGATGACTGAGCTTGGACCCCGCGCCCAGCCGGTCGCGGTGCGCCACGGTGAGCAGATCGGCCCGCGCCGCAGCCAGCCGCCCCAGGAACAGGTGCATGACACCACGGGTGGCCAGCGTCGCGAGCTGGTCGTTCGACGCCCGGTCGGCCTCGACAGGAAGGTGCGCCACGTCCAGCAGCGCCGCACCGGGTCCCTGGTCCCACATCCGGCCCGTGGCCAGCACCGCGCGGATGAAATCGGACGTGCCCGCGTCGAGGTCACCGATCGCCAGCGTCTTGCCCGCGATATCGGCCGTCCGCGCGCCCCGGCACTGCCGGATCGTGATGACGGTCAGGAACGTACCGGCCAGGAGCGCCACCCAGCTCGCGTCTGGATCGGCGAGCGCCTCCTGCCATGCCTCGGTCAGCCGATCCTCGGCCACGGCCAGCCGGCCCTCCAGGAGGTCCATGACGCCCAGCACACAACTGCGCAGCGTTCCCTCCGCACACTCCTCGACCTGCGCCCTCAACCGCACGGCGGCCCATGGCTGCAAGGTCAGCAGCCACTGCGCACAGGCCGTGAGCAGACGCCGCTCCCGTTCCACGCGGTCGTCGGACAACGACGACGCCCACAGCAACCGGGTGGCGGCCAGGGCGTTGCGGCCGGCGAGGGCTTCGACGTTCGCCGAGCGCTCCAGGTCGGCCGCCAGAACAGGGTCGTCGGACGTGGCCGCGGCGACGCGGTGAGCCCAGGCCGCTCCCGAACCCACCACCTCGGCCGCGGAGGTGTGCAGCGCGCGCCGTCGCTCGGGACCGATCCCCGCGTAGACCGCGTCCCGCTGCAACCCGTGCACCAAGGCCACCGGCCCCACGGAATCCTCCGGCCACCACCGCACCAGACCCGCCGCCAGCGCCGGTTCGAGCGCCCGCACGGCGTCGTCCACCCCGGCCACCCGTGCCACACCCACCAGGGGGAACCGGCCGTCCAGCACCGCCAGCGCCTCCACCAGCGCCACCGAATCGGCGGGAAGGCGCCCCAGTACGGCCCCGATCCCCGCTCGCAGCGACTGGTGGACCGGCCACCGCCGTGCCGACTCGTCGCCCAGCACCTGAAGCGGCACCTCCGCCAGGACCGTGCGCACGTAGAGGGGATGGCCCTTCGTGTAGCCGTGCAGCCGTGTCACCAGCTCCGGTGTCACACGCACCGCCAACAGCCGCCGGGCCAACTGGTCGACCTCGTCCTGTCCGAGTCCGCCGATCTCGACGCGCGCCGCCCGGTCGACGGACCGCACCAGCCGTTCCAGCGCCTCCACGCCCTGCCCGCCGTCCGTACGGGTCGCCATCAGCACCAGCACCCGGTCGGCCCAGAGGCGGCGCACCACGAATCCCAGCACCTGCGAGGACAGTGGATCGGCCCAGTGCGCGTCGTCGACGACGACCGCGACCCCGCCCCCGGACTCCTGCAGCGCGCCCAGCAGCAGCAACAACTGCCCGCCCAGGGCGTGCGGCGACACCCCCGCCGCGTCCGGCCGCGCCAGAAGCGGGAACCGGGCCGCCAGATCCCTGTCCACCCGCCTCACCAGCTGGCTCAGCACACCACCGGGCAGATCGGTCTCCGAGGGATCGCCCACCGCCCACAGCACCGTGAAGTCCTCCAGCGAGGAGACCACCCGGCGTATCAGAGCGCTCTTGCCGATCCCGGCCTCACCCTCGACGACCGCCAGCCACGCCTCACCGCCGCGCACCTTGTCCACGTACGCCGTGAGCCGCTCGGACTCGGACCGCCGCCCGACGAAGACCTCGTGCTCACCGTTCGCGCCCGCGTCGGACGCGCTGCCGGCCACGCTCATGTCTTGGTCTCCCGGGGAGGTCGGATCGGTGCGTGCGCCGCAGGTGCGAGCGAGATGATCTTATCGTCGACACCCCTTTCGGGGCGGGGAGTCGAGGAGTGATCCCACCGGTCGGACGTGTGCTCGTCCAGAGCGAGGTCGACTCCGTCCGGGAGCTCGGACGGGTCGGGTGCCGAGAGCGCGCCAGGACCTGGGCCAGGGTGATCCCCGTGGTCCAGGACGGTCTGGAAGGCCGTCGGCGCTTTCGGCGAAGAGCCGTCCTCGGTGGCCGACCGGCTGAGTCGTTCGATGGTCACGGCGATGGCGGCGAGTGCGTGTCGCGGGTGGGCTTTCGGCGCCCTCGGTAGCGGCACCGGCGCATGCCGGGTCCGGCCTTATGGCTCCGTGCTTCACGGCGGTTGCTGGAGACCTTCAGGGGGTAGCAGCCGCCGTTGAGGACAGGTGGCGGCGAGCGCGCGTGGCGCGGCGGTGGGAGTGATCGAGCATGGCCTCCGACGGTTGCGGACGTGCCTGGTCGGTGTCCGCCGTCTCTCTCAGATGTCGGCCTCGACGTCCTCCCTCCGACCGCCGGCGTCAAGAGATGCGCCTGCCGCAGTCAAGGCTTGGGCGGGTACGTCATCTCGTGGGCTGACGACTGGGAGTTGTCCGGCGCTACCACCGATGACGCGGCCGAAGGTGTGACCTTGGCTCCAGGGGGGGGGCAGGGATGGCAGCTTCAGAGGGGTGGTTCAGTGCTGCAACCGTCGGCCCACGGGCCTGCGTTCTGGGCTGGCATGGGCCCGACTCCCTGGCCCCAGGCACGCAAGCCACGGGCGGCAACGAACCGGTACGACCTGTCGGCGCTGGTGGCCAGCACGTCGCGAACCAACGGAGTGAGGACGGATCGGTGCTGGACCAGTTCTGGATCATCCAGGAGGGAGACAGCGGCGGCGATAGCCGCCTCTTGGACGCCAGGATCGGGATCATGAAGGAAGGCTGACACGGCCCGGAAGAATGCGGGACGCAGTGCCCGAACCTGCACCGACACCGGGCTGCTTTCCAGGTGGAGTCCCAACCGTGCCATCGTCGCCTCCGCCTCGTTGCCGACCGCGTTGGCCACGGACTCCAGCCAGTCCAACAGGACTGCACGCACTTGCCTGTGGCGTCCGATCGGGTTGGGAAGGACGGCGGCCGTCGACGGATCCATGAGTGCCAATGCAACAAATAGTGCTGCAGGCGCCGTCGCCGAGTAGACCGAGTTCTGGTGATGAAGCGGATCTCCAAGGTGCCGCAGAGCCGTGGCCTGTGTCGTGGTCTCGCTCGCGAGTAGCCCAATGAGCAGCTCAGGGGACTCGTCGGCCGGCCCGTAGGCATGCTCGAGCGTCGTCCAGTCGGTTGCTCTGACGAACGCCCGCGGGTCGGGCAGCGGGCCGTCAGAATCAGTGATCGTCACACGCCGAGTATGACGGGGCGCCCAGTCGGTGCTTCAGCTCCGCTGCTCAATAACGGGACAACTCTTAATGGTTGTTGCAGAAGGGTGGGTGCGGGCAGGCCGAGACGGCGTTTGACCTGCTGGTTCAGCCGGTCATGGCGAGGTTGTGCATCGTGGCGACGGCTTGGACGGCGTCTGTCCTTTGCGGCGCCTGCTGGAGACCTTCAGGGGGTAGGAGCCGCCGCCAAGGACAGACGGAGACGGACAGCCCCCGACGGTTGCGAACGTTGTTGGATCGGCGCCTGGATGTCGGTGATGGACGAGCCCACGGCCGCCTTCGCTGCCGGGGCAGAGCACCATGTGTTCACCGGCCTGCGGGATCTCGCCAAGGGACCGGGCCGTCCTTGAGGACCTCACCGTGGGCGAGGACGTCACGCTGCGGGTGGCGCCAGGCACCGCCGAGGTGCTGGAGGGGGTGACGGACCAGTTCTCCGTGGCGCTGGGCGGCGCGTTCCCTCCGCGGGGCCTGGGGTCACTCGTGCGTCCGGCGGTGCGGTCCCCGCCGGGCCGTACCGCGTCCGTGCTCCGGCCGGGCCCGACCGGCCCGGCCGGAGCGGCGGATCAGATGTCGAGGACCCGGTAGGCGATGGTGTAGACGCCACCGGAGCCTTCCAGCACCCGGTACTGCGTCTCCGCGCCGGCCTCGTTGCCCGTGACGGTCACCGAGCCCAGACGGTCGTCGCTGCTGGTGCTGTCGTAGTCCCACAGCGAGAGCGTGCGGGACTCGGTCCTGCCGAGAACCAGCAGCGCGTTGCCGTTGCTCTCGTCCAGGGCGCGGCGGTAGCCGGTGCCCATGGTCTGGTACGAAGCTCTGGCGGGCCAGAGCTTCACGGCCTTGCCGCCGTTCGCCGCGATGTTGAGGTAGGCCTCGTCGTGGTCGCCCTCGCTCTCGTCGCCGCAGTACAGGTCGACGAGCTGGATCTGCACGTAGTCGACCGGGTCGGCCTGCGCCGCTCCGGCGGCACCCATCAGCGAGGTGAGGCCCAGCGCGCCCGCCAGGGCGAAGGTGGTCAGTCGTCGGACGGTCATTTTGTCCCCCATGGTCTCAGGTCTTCGCCGGTCCCCCGACCGGCTCGAAGAACAGACTGCCGGACCGCCGCCCGCCGTTCTACGCGCGTTCCACTGAGCGGAACCGGCTGACGGAGAAGGGCCGGTCACGTCAAGAGCGCCGCATCTGGCGATGCGTCAGTAGTGCAGGACGGGAGGCAGCCGGGGCGAGGAGCCGACCCGGACGAGGGCCGCGGTGACGACCGCGGCCGCCCGTGCCGCCTCCTGGGCGGCCCGCTGCAGACCCTGCGCGGACAACGTCATGACGGCGATCGCGGCGACAGTCCGGTCGTCGTGCCCCCGCACCGGCAGCGCCGCGCAGCACACCCCGTCCATCACCTCCGCGCACTCCAGCACCGCCCCCGGCAGCCGGCCCCCGGAGCCGGCCCGGCTCCGATCGCTCAGCACCTGGCCGGCCGCCGTGTCCAGCAGGAAGCTCATCCCGTTCCGCACCGGCACCAGCGGCTCCACCTCGCCCGGCACGGACGCCACGGTGAGCGCGCGGCCGCCGTGCAGGACGGTCAGCAGGGTGCTCGCCCCGGTGGTCGCCCGCAGCCGGTGCAGCGGGTGACGGGCCGCCACCCGTAAGCCCGGGTGCGGCTCCCACGCCTGCCCGAGGCGGTAGAGCTGCGAGCCGACGCGGTAGCGGCTGCCCCGCCGCTCCACCGCGCCCACCAGCAGCAACTGCTCCAGCAGCCGGTGCGCGCTCCCCTTGGGCAGGGCGCAGGCCGCGGCGATCTCGGTGAGCCCTGCCTCCCCGCCGCACCTGCGCAACGCCTCCAGGAGCGCGAACGCCCCCTCGATCACGCCTCTCCCGCGGTCCGTTCCCCGCTCATGCTCCCCCGCGTGTCGCGACATTTCTCCCCCAGCCGGTCACCGGGCCGTACCCCTTCGCACGGCCGCCGAGAGAGAATGCCCGACCTTCACAGCACAGGCACACCCCGCCACGCACAAACGTGACCCACGGCACACCGGTCGCCGCTACGTATGGGGCGAGAGGAGCACAAGAGGGCTCGGGGTCCCGGTGGGGCCGGTCGGCGGCGCGGCTCCGGGTCCCGGCCCCTCGGGCGGCCGCAGTGCCGAGGCGCGCGTCTCGCCGTCCTTGCCCCGGACTGAGCAACGTTGGACTCCGGCCGGAGTCCAACGGCCCGCCCTGGTGCTCCGTGTCGTGCTGCGTCGGCGGGGCAATCGTAGAGATATGAAGCCCTACGCAATGGTGCAGGCGGCATCCGACAGCAGCGGCGGTCCGGTTCTCGTGCTGATGCTTTCCCTCTTTCTACTGATGGGACTTGTTCAGGTCATACGGCCCCAGCTCCTCTGGCAGTTGAACCGCAGACTCCAGCGGGGGTGGGTGAAAGATCCGGACGCTGCCGAGCCCACCGGAAAGGGATACGCCCTCCAGCGCGTCACAGGAGTGATCTTCCTCGCGGTGGCCACATGGATGATGGTCCGCCAATTCTGATGCTGATCAGCCCTCTTGGCGCCGCACGCCGTCTTCAGGGCTTCGTGATCGGGGTGGTTTCCCTCGCGGTCATGCCTGATGGGGAGAACAGGAAGCGCGGCCGGTCAGTTGCCCCCGAGATCGCCTTTCACGCCCCCGCATGAATGTTTTCTTTCATAACGGGATCTGCGGTGAGCGATCGGTTTGAAGGAGGCAAAGGCGGTCAGGCGAAGGGTGTTCCTGATGTCGAGTAATGCAAGGTGTGAGTGACATGGCTGCCGACGAGAAGACCCAGGCCAAGACCGAGCAGGGCAAGGGCAAGGTCAAGGAGGCCGCCGGCCGCACCGTCGGCAACGAGCGCCTCACCGCTGAGGGCCGGGCCGACCAGGCCAAGGGCGACGCCCGCGAGGCCAAGGAAAAGATCAAGGACGCCCTCACCGACTGACACCACTTTCCTCTCGCAATGCTGGGAGCCCCGCCGGACTGCAGTCCGGCGGGGCTCCCAGCATTGCGCTGCCTCGCAGATCGGGGAGGCAGCTCGTCAGCGCTGCGGCCTCCCTGGCATGTGTGGGCGGCCTGCCGCAGCTTCGAGCTGTTCGGACAGGAAGGAGAGCACGGTCGGGATGACCGCAAGATCGCTGTGCCCGGCGCCACTGACGATGTCCAGTCGCGCGGCGATGCCGTGTCGGTCCCAGTTCTCGCGCAGCTCGCTCAGGCGGTCCATGCGGCTCCCTGGTTGCTCGGCCCCTTCCCAGACCTCGACGTGGGTGTCGTGTTCCCCGATGACGAGCTGTACGGGTAGTTCCGCCATGGCCTCGGTGTCTGGAGCAGTTCCGAAGAGTTCCGCGCTGTCAGCGGTACCCCGCCACCAGGGTGTGCGGGAGTCGAGGAGGGTGGTGCGGCCCGGTGCGCCGACGGATAGGGAGGCGAGGCGGTCGGGGTGGAGACAGAAGAAGCGATGGGCGAATTGTCCGCCGCCGGAGAAGCCGTGAAGGTGGAAGCGGTCGGTGCGGATGTGCCAGCGGGCGGCCGCCTCCTCGATCATGTCGAGGAGGAGCAGGTCGGGCCGGAAGCCCGGCTCGGTGAAGAACTTGTAGCTGTCCAGGTCGTTGGGGCCGGTCAGGCCGGCGGGAAACAGCGGGGCGAGTACGACGCAGCCGTGTTCCTCCGCGAAATCGGCGAAGTGGTCCCGGACCTGACCGACGTTCCGATGGGTTCCGTGGACTGCCACGACCAGGGGGCTGGGCTCATCGGTGTTGCTGTGACCACGGGGCACGTACAGACAGTAGGAGACGCGCGGGTCGCCGGAGAGTGCGAACAGCGGTGTGGAGCCGGTGAGGAAGAGCTGTGCGGGATGGTCGGGCGGCAGGTGCCAGGGGGAGAGGGGACGTTCGGTGGGCATGGGTGTGGCTCCGGACTGGGTGAGGAGGGGGCGGGGGATCAGGGGGCCGGCGGAATCTCCATGTCCATGAGCGGGGCGTACTGCTGACCGGCGTAGCAGTCGGAGTCGTGGAGATCGCCCTGAACGGTCGGGCGGGGCAGGGAGACCTTGACGGCGAGTGCGCCGGGGTGATTGACGACAAGGATCTGTTCGGGATCGGTGCCGTAGACGGACGCGAAGAGGCCCTTGGTGAGGAATCCGGTGGCCACCAGCGCCTCGTAGGCCGTCTGGTCGTGGCACATGAAGTCGAACGTGAGAGTGAAGGGTCCGGCGTTCTTGGAGCGGACCAGGGAGCAGTAGTCGAGCAGGGTGGCCATGGTCCTACAGCTCCTCGGTGGTGGTGCGGAACAGTTCGGTGGGAGTGATGCCGGTGGCGACGTGGTTGAGGGTGAAGCGGTAGAGCGGGCCGCGGTCCGTCTCGGGGGGTGAGTAGGGGTAAGCGAGGGTGGAGACCAGTCCGTCGTACTCGGCGATGGGCAGGTGGCTGCTGGCGTGGGCGACGAAGGTGGCGATCGCATGGGCGGTGGCCTGGTCGGGGGCGGTCACCGTGATCAGTACGCCGAGTTCGCGTGGCTGCAGCGGATCGGGTTCGGTGCCGTCGAGGACGGCTCCACCGCCGTAGAGGCGGTAGTCGATGTCGATGGTGGACGGGTCGATCTCGCCGCCGAACACGTCGAGGATCTTCGCGTCGAAGTACTGCTGGGCGAAGGGCAGGAGTTTGGGCAGGGCGTCGATGACCGTGCGGTCGCGGACGCCGCCGATGATGACGGTCTGGTAGCCGACGAGTTCGGCGCCTTCGAGTTTGTTGGTGTAGCCGTCGGCGGGGAGATAGCGGGCGCCGCGGACACGGACGGTCTGTTCGTCGACGGCTTCGTAGGTGGCGTCGGTGGTGTCCAGTACGCCTGAGGGTTCCGCGATGTGGAACGGGTCGGCGTTCTCGTACAGGGTGTGGGCGGCGACCGAGCGGGGTGTGAGCCGGGTGCCGTCGGCGAGTGTGGTGACGTCGAAGTGGTCCTCGCGCAGCGTGGCGAGCAGGCCGTTGGCGGAGGGCGGGACGGCGCAGGCAGCTCCGCACTCGATGGTCTTGGCCATGTGCCAGGCGAGGCCGGAGTCGGCGCCGCGCAGGCCCGGGAGCGCGGCGAACAGGGCGGTGTCGCTGGCGCGGCCGGCCAGGATGACGTCGCAGCCCTCGACGAGAGCTTCTTGAATGGGTTCGACGCCCATCATCGCCACGGTACGGCTGCGTTCGAACAGCTCTCGTTCGATTTCCGGTGCGTTGGCGAGTGGCCGGATGCGGTCGGCGTCGTAGAGGTTCTGGAGGCGTTCGGCGGGCTGGTCGGAGTAGATCAGGGCGAGCTTGAAGTGCAGGTTCTCCTCGTCGGCGATACGGCGGGTGAGGGCTGCCACTTCGTCGACGCCGACGTCGCGTCCGGAGGTCCCGCACGATCCGATGATGAGTGGCACCTTCAGTTCGTCCCGGGCCTTCAACAGGATGCGCAGGTCACGCGCGACGGCCTGGGCCGAGAGCTTGGGTGTGCCGGAGCCGAGTGCCGCGGGGCCGGAGTCGGTGGATCCGGCGTCGCAGGCGATGACGTGGGGGCGGGCTGCGACGCCGCGCCGGAACGCGTTCGCGTCGAAGCCGGCGCCCAGTGCCCCGGTGGGGGCGAGGATGCGGAGTTCCATGGGGTCGTGGCCTTTCGTCGTGCTGGTGGAGCGGTGCTTCACGCCGTGTTCCTGTCGGGAATCCGGCGGGCCAGGAGGGTGAAGACAGCGAAAGTGATGGCGGCGAAGGCGGCGGCGTTCAGCATCATGAAGCGCCAGCTGGTGAGGTCCACCGTGACGCCGAGGATCGCCGGGCCCAGGGCCATGCCGGCGGAGGAGGCAATGGTGTAGAGGGCGGTGTAGGTGCCGAGCACCTTCTGGGTGGGGGCCAGGTTCCACAGGGCGACCAGTGCGTTGACCGCGAACGATGCGTAGCCGATGGCGGAGAGGATTGTCGACACGACCGTTCCAGGGACCGTCGGGGCGGCGAAGCCGACCAGGAGGCCGATGACGAACAGTCCGACGCCGTAGCGCATGGCGCGCAGTTGCCCGAGCCGGTCGGAGCCGTAGGCCAGGGGCAGTACACACACCAGGAAGGCGATGGCGCCCGGCAGAGCGAGTCCGCCGGCTTCGCCTCGGGTCAGCCCGAGCACCTCGGTGCCGTAGGGCGTGTTCAGTGAGCGCAACGCGGTCCACATGCCCGAGAAGCAGAAGATGCCGATCATCAGCAGCACCGTGGGGCTGGAAGGGCTGCGTACCGCGTCCTTCAGGACCGCCCAGGGAGAGGTGAACTCCGGCACGTCCTTCTGCCCCTCGGTGGGTTGCTCCGGCAGAACGGCCTGCTCGTGCCGGCGGCCGAGGAACATCCAGGACAACCCGAGCATGATCAGCATCAGGACCGGGGGGATCGCGAACGCCAGGTGAAGGCTGCGGTCCACGACCAGCAGGCTGATCAGGGACGAGACGATGATGGTCAGGCTGACGCCGGCCTTGATGAAGCCTTGGGCCTTGCTGCGGCTGCCTGCGGGGACGTAGTCGGATATCAGTGTTTCGGTGACGCCTTTGAAGGCATTGGCGATCAGGGCGAATCCGACGACGCACACCATCAGTACGGGAAGACTGCCGGCCCAGGGAATGAGTACGAACGGGACCGTGGCGAGCACGGCGCCGATCAGCACGATCGGCCACCGCCCGGCCTTGCGGAGTACGAGCCTGTCGGAGAGGAACCCCACGGACGGCTGGGTGAAGATCCCCAAGGAGTGGTCCAACCCCATGATCAGGCCGACGACGCCCGCCGAGGTGACGTACTGGCGCAGCTGCTCGGGGACCTGGGAGTCGTAGAAGTTCCAGACCGATTCCTGGGCGAAGACGGCCAGGGTGACCCACAGCACCGCGCTCGCGCTCATCCGGCCTCTGGGGTCGCGTGTCGACGGTGCGGGGGCGGAGGACATCCCGTCCGAAGTGGTCGCGACAGGTTGATGCAGCATGGCGGCTCCTTGCCATATGCTATAGCAAAAGGGGTATGCGTGTGCGTCGGCTACCGCAGCGGCGTGACGAGCGAACAGCCGGACGGGTGTGATCAGCTGCGGGAGAGCTGATCCAGTGCCTCGCGGTGATGATGCGCGGCGAGCAGCTCGGCTCGCTCCTCGTCCCGGTCGATGAGGGCGTCGAGCAGGCTGCGGTGTTCGCGGAACCTCCGGCGGAAAGCCTCGGCACGCTCCGGGGCGAGCTTGATCGTCAGATCGAGACGCTCCTCGTCACTGAACGCACGGGCCTGCTGGAGCAGGCCCTCGAGCACCGGATTGCCGACCGCTGCCTCCACCTGGTGGTGGAAGCGGCGCAGCAGGCGGTGGATGGCTGCCAGTCCGTCGGCCGTGTCGGCACGAGTCCCGCGTTCGGCCAGATCCTGCTCGATCTCATCGACCAGGGCCTCGGCCTGCTTCAGGATTCCGGCCAGGTCTGCGAGCTGCGCGTCAGTGGCGTTCCGGGCGGCCAGGCGGGCCATGAGTGCCGACAGTCGCACTTCGGCCTCCACGATCTCCGAACGCGCGGACGCCGAATGATCGGCAATCCTCAGCGCCCGGGTCCCGACCCGCTCCACCACCTTCTCGTGCACCAGCTGGCGCAGCGCTTCCCGCACAGGGGTGGGGCTGACTCCGAGACGAGCGGCGAGATCCCGTTCGGTGATCTTCTCGCCCGGCTGCAACGACCCCTCACGAACCGCAGCACGAAGCCGCCGGTAAGCCTGGTCGGCCAACGACGTCGTCTCCATGGGGCTGAGGGCATCGGTACTCATGTTCACAACCCTGCCGCCGCTATAGCAAAGAGTCAATAGATTGGTTACCGGCAGATGTCTGCGACATGGCCGAGCATCGGGCGGAGCTTGGCACGATCCATCGGCGGCGACGGGCCCTACGTCTCCCACCGACCGCACCGGGACCGGCACCGGACCGGCCGTGCGATCGATGCGGCGTCCGGGCGGGCGGTCAGGCTGATTCGCGGTGTGCGGGGTGCCGCGTGGGTTCGCCGACGGCGTCGCACAGGGCGCCGAGGCCGGAGACGAGGGCGTGCTGGGCGTCGGGGCTCATGCGCTCCATGGCCTGCCGCAGGACCTGTTCCCGGCGGTGCCGGATGCCGTGGAGGTGGGTGCTGCCGGCTTCCGTGAGTTCCAGTTTCGTGGCGCGCCGGTCCTCGACATGGGGGATGCGCCGGAGGAATCCGGCGGCCTGGAGGCGGTCGCACAGGCGGGTGACGGACGGTGCGGCGGCGGAGAGGTGGCGGCCGAGCGTGCTCAGGTTGATGCCGGGTTCGCGATCGATGATGTACATCACACGGGTCTGGATGGAAGAGAGCGGTGCGGTACTGAGCGTGCCGCGGTTGTGTTCCCACGCTATTTCGAGAAGCTCCAGCACCTCGCCGATTTCGGGCGCGGATCGGGAGGTGTGCTGGCCGTGGGAGGCGTGGGCCTCGCGCATGTGACACTCCCCAGTGGGCCGTTTGTGCCCGTTCCGGCTGGTCGATGTGAGCAGTCGCATAGATGAAGATATGTGAAGGAAAGAGAGACCGGTACCGGTGGACAGACCCAGTGCGGTTGAGCGTGCTCTGCGCGAGGCCGCGCCCCACGAGATCTTCGACGTGCTCCGTTCCCTGATCGAAGACCGTTTCCGTGCCCGTGCGGTGGAACTGCTCATGGCCGACTACGCCATGACGAAACTGCAGCCGGTCGGCGTGCTGCCGCACACCCTGTGGCCGTTGCCGGTGCACGAGAGCGCGTCGGGCCGCGCGTTCGGCGCCCAGGAGCCGCACTGCGTGCACGACGCCCAGGCCTCCACGGTAACGGTGCACCTGCCGGTCAGTGTCCGGGGGGACCGCCTCGGCGTGCTGAGCGTCACTCTGCCTGCCGCCGGGGGCAAGGTGGGGACGGACGTGGTCGGAGAGCTCCAGCTGTGCGCTGACGCTCTGGCGCACGAGGTGGTCGTGGCGGAGCGCGACACCGACGTGTTCCTCCAGGCCCGTCGGGCCGAGCGCCTGACCCTGGCAGCGGAGATGCAGTGGCAGCTGCTGCCCGGACGCTCGTGCGCCCGCCCCGAATACAGCCTCGGAGCTCAGCTGGAGCCCGCGTACGCCATCTTCGGCGACAGCTTCGACTGGTCCGCCTCCGCCGACGAACTGCACCTGACCGTGAGCAACGGCATGGGGGAGGGGATCGACGCCGCACTGCTGACCAACCTCGCCGTCAACGCCCTGCGCAACGCCCGCCGGGCCGGTCTCGGCCTGAGCGACCAGGCATACCTCGCCGACCAGGCGGTACACGGGCAGTACGGGGGCGCCAAGCACCTTGCGACGCTGCTGCTCCGCTTCCACCTGCCCACCGGAGAGGTGGAGATCATCGACGCCGGCTCGCCGCGCGTGTGGCGGCTGCGCGCGGGCGCGGTCGAGACGATCGAGCTGGAGGCCCAGAATCCGCTGGGGATGTTCGACGACACGGCCTACGTCCCCCAGCACTTCGCCGTCGAACCCGGCGACCGCCTGTTCTTCATCAGCGACGGTGTGTACGACGCCCTGTCACCCGGCGGCGAGAAGTACAGCCTGCGCGCCCTGGCCAAGTCGATCGCCAGTACCCGCCTGCTGCCCGCGTCCCAGGTGCCCCGGGCCATGCTGCAGGAACTCCTCGGGCACCGCGGCTCCGGCCCGGCCTCCGACGACTCCTTGGTGATGTGCCTGGACTGGCACGGACGCCCCACTGTCGAACTCGAGGACCAGCCTCCGGGCCTCCTTCTGTGATCAACGTGTGAAGGTTCCTGCCCTGCGGTGTGCGCCCCGCGTGCAGCACACCCTGACGGGAAGACGGCACGCGGGGGTGGGTTGCTCTCGGGGACACCTCTGGAGGATGCTTGCCGCACGGCAAATAGTCTCGTCAAGTAAGGGAAGGTGGTGCGGTTCGCCCAGGGCGGGCCCTATTCATGGCCTCAACCAGGGAAAACACCGTAACCCAGCCCAGTTTGTGGGGCCTCGCCCCGTACCCCGTCATCGTGGCGGACGCGGCCGGCACCGTCATCGAGTTGAACGACGCTGCCGGCCTGCTCCTGAAAGATGCGGCCCCCGGGGCGCGCCTGGAGGAAGTGGCTCCGTCCTGGCTGGCTGATGCCCACCGGGACGTGACTGTGCGTACCCGCGTCAGCCCCGGAGGGAGTGCGGACGTGAACGAGGGTCGCGTTCTCGCCTCGGTGTCGGGGTGGATCGCGCCTCAGAGCTTCGAGGCGCATCCCTCGCTCGCAGCGGACGGCATTGTGGTGTGGTGGCTGGTCGACGACACCGACCGGCGACTCGCGGAAGAGGCGCTCGCCGCGGAGCGCGAACGCACCAGGTTCCTCTCGGAGGCGTCCAATGTCCTGCTGGCCTCCTTGAACACCGACAAGTGCATGGCCGCGACCGCGCAGCTCGCCGCCGAGTACCTCGCGGACGTCGCCATCGTCGTCGCCCCCGCGAAGGGCCGCAAGCTGCCCGTGGCCCGAGCTGTCACCGGGCAGGAGGCCGACCGTGTACTGCTCGTCGCCGACCCGTCCGATCTTCCGGGGCTCGCGGAAGCGCTGCAGGGATTCCCGCCGGTGCCCTCCCGATGGATCGACCCCGCGACACTGCCCGCATGGGCCCTCCCGCAGGACTTCACCGAGACGGTCGAGTCGGTCGTCGTGACCCCCCTGCCCGGCCACGGCGTACCGGCCGGGGCCTTGATCCTGCTCCGACGCAGCGGGCGCGCGCAGTTCACCGAGAAGGAAGAAGTCTTCGCCCGCATGTTCGCCGCCCGGGCCGGCGCCGCACTGTCGGCCGCCCGCCTCTACAGCGAACAGAGCGCCATAACCCAGACCCTGATGCGCGACCTGCTGCCACCGAGCCTGCAACGCCTGGAAGGGGTGGAGATCGCCGGCGGCTACCGCCCTGCCGGCGCCGCCGAACAGGTGGGCGGCGACTTCTACGACATCCACCCTGGAAGCACCGCGGCGGAGGCATCGCTGGTGATCCTGGGGGACGTGTGCGGCAAGGGACTCGAAGCCGCAGTGCTCACCGGCAAGATCCGCAACACCCTGCAGGCGCTGTTGCCGATGGCCGACGACCACGAACGGATGCTGCGTCTCCTCAACGGAGCCCTGCTGAGCTCCCATCACACGCGCTTCGCCACGCTCGTACTGGCCTCGGTGCGACGTGCGGAGAACGAGGTGCGACTGCGTCTCACCTCGGCCGGTCACCCCGACCCCCTCGTGGTCCGCACGGACGGAAGCGTCGAGCAGGTCCCCACCCGCGGATCCCTCATCGGGGTCCTGCCCACGATCGAGGCCCACACCGTGGAGACCGTCCTGCGGCCGGGCGACACCTGCCTGCTCTACACGGACGGGTTCACCGAAGCCCGCGGCGGCCCCCTGGGCGACGAGATGTTCGGCGACGAACGTCTGCGACACGCCCTGTCGGAATGCGCCGACATGCCGGCCGAGGCCATCGTCGACCGGATCCAGATGCTCGCCTCCCAGTGGGTGCGCAACGGCCCCCACGACGACATGGCGCTCATCGCCATCAGCGCACCCCGCACCCACCACCTCAGTGCCGTGAACGGCCACACCCGGGGCAGGTACACCGCATGAACACCATGACCGCAGACACCCAGGGCATGCGGGACCAGCTGTGGGAGGCCGTCACCGGTCGCGACGAATACCGCGCCGCCGACATCGTCTTCACGGCTCTCGACAACGGCCTGGACGCGGAGACGGCCCTGCTGGACCTCATCGCCCCGGTCCAGATGAGAGTGGGCATCGAATGGGCCGCCAACCGGCTCAGCGTCGCGCAGGAGCACGCAGCCAGCGCCATCACCGAGCGGGTCATCGCCGCCCTCGCCCACCACCCCGCCCACCGCACCCAGCCCACGCTCGGCCGCGTCACCGTGGCCTGCGTGGACCAGGAGTGGCACTCCCTGCCGGCCCGCCTCCTGGCCGAAGTACTCACCCTGCGGGGCTGGAGGGTCGACTTCCTCGGCGCCCAGGTCCCCACCCCGCATCTCATCGCCCACCTCCACAACAGCGGCGCGGACGCGGTCGCCCTCTCCTCGTCCCTCCCCACCCGGCTGCCCACCGCCCACGCGGCGATCACCGCCTGTCAGGCCATCGGCGTGCCCGTCCTCGCCGGCGGCGCCGCCTTCGGACACGACGGCCGGTACGCCCGCCTCCTCGGCGCCAACGCCTGGGCCCCCGACGCACGTGCCGCCGCCCGGCAGCTCGCCGACGGCATCCCCGCCCCGGTCCTCGCGATCGGGCACCAGCAGATCGACGACCTGCCCCACCTGGCCGACCAGGAGTACACGCTCGTCGCCCGCACCCAGCCGCAGCTCGTCAAAACGGTTCTCACCCAGCTCGAGGACCGCTTCCCCGCCATGGCGGACTACACCCTGCACCAGCGTGAGCGCACCGCCGAGGACATCGCGCACATCGTCGAATTCCTCACCGTGGCTCTCTACACCGACGACGACGACCTGTTCACCACGTTCATCGCCTGGACCGCGGACATCCTCACCGCACGCCACGTCCCCGCCCGGTCCCTGCACCCCGCCCTCGACATCCTTGCCGCCGAACTCAAGGACTTCCCCCGCACCACACGACTGCTCGACCGAGCGCGCCTCGCGCTGGACCGTGCTCCTGCCACCACTGGACCGTCCGTATGAACTCACAGCCCTTCACCCTGACTGTCGAGCCCGGCCCTGTCAGCGCATGCCTCCACCTGTCCGGCGACCTGGACCAGCACTCCGGCGACACCGTGGTCGAGCAGGCCGAGCGATGCCTCAGCGCGCACCCAGGCCTGAACGACCTGCACCTCGACTGCGCGGGACTCACCTTCTGCGACTCCATCGGCATCTCCTCCCTCCTGATGATCCACCGCGGCACCACCGCCCGAGGCGTACGCCTGTACCTCGACAACCGGCCCCCGTTCCTCCAACGGCTCCTCGACATCACCGGGATCGAGAAGCTCTTCACCCCGCCCCTACGCTCCCGCAAAGCCGAATAGCGGCGTCGGCGGTCCGGATCCCCGGGGCTCGGCCGCCGCACTTCAGGTGATGCTCCGAGCCGCTGAAGAGAGCGTTTCGCTCATGGACCGGACTCCTGGCCGGTCACCTTCACCGATTCCCGCGAGCCGGCACGTACGCGCCGGTCCTCACCCGCCCGGTACGTCCCACTCGTGCCCAGGGGCCGTGTCCGGTACCGGCCGGCCCGACGGTGGACCGGGGTGGGGGATGCGCAGGGCGAGGAGGGCGATGTCGTCGTACGGGGCGGGGGGCGCGACGCGGTCGGCGATCGTGGCCAGCAGGCGAGCCAGCTGCTGGGTGTGGTCGGCGAGGAGTTCTCCGGCCAGGTCGATCGCCTCGTCCATGTCGGTGCCCGTGCGTTCCACCAACCCGTCGGTGTAGAACAGCAGACAACTCCCCGGAGGCAGGACGACCCGGTGGTCCTCGCGGGGCAGGCCCGCCAGTGCGGGGTGGAACAGAGTGCCGTGCTCCTCCAGCCGCCGGACCGGCTCTCCCGGCACGGCGAGGAGCGGCGCGAGGTGTCCGGCATTGGTCCACGACAGCTCCCAGCACCCCTCCCGCGGCCCGGGGCTGGGCCGCAGGTGGGCGTGGACGAGGGTGCCGCTGGCACCGAGGCCCAGACGGATATTCGCGTGCTCCACCGCGGAGACCGCACGGGCCGGCCCGCCCCCCGGGTGGTCGAGGTCGGCCTGGCGAAGCATGCTGCGCACCTGCCCCATCAGGGTGGCGGCGTGGGTGTCGTGACCGGTGATGTCGCCGATGGACACCGCAACCTCGTCCGGGACCGTGAGGTCCTCTCCGCCCTGGGCGGGGGTGGGCAGCCGATAGGCGTCGTACCAGTCGCCGCCGACCAGGTCGGTGGCCGCGGCCGGCCGGTAGAGAGCCGCCAGTTCGATGCCCGGGACCTCGGGCAGATCGGTGAGCATGGCCTCCTGCAGCTGCCGGGCCGAGGCGATGCGGTTGTCGACGAACAGCGCGCGCTCGATCGCGCGGGCGGTGTAGCCGGCGAGCGCGGCGAGCATGGCCTGCTCCACGATGTCGATCTCGTGCGGCTGGTCCCAGCCCAGCACCAGGGTGCCCAGCGGTATCACCGTGCCCGGCAGCGGCACGCACACCGCGCTGCTCAGACCGAGACTGACGAACGCGGCCACCGCCTCGGGCGCGTAGTCCCGCCGCAGCCCCGCCTCGCTCGTGACGGAGACCGTGCGGTTCTCGCGCGCCGCCCGCGCGGTGGGCCACCCGGAGTCCAGGCCGTATGTCTCGTAGAGGCTTTCCATCGGCGCTCCACCGGTGGCGTCGACCAGACGGCGCAGGAGGACTCTGTCCGTCGGGCCCTCGGCCAGCACCAGCCCGACGTAGACGGGTTTCAGGTCGCTGGTGACCAGGTCGCGTACGGTCTGGCGGACCTCGGCCAGGCCCGTCGTGTCCGCGAGAGCGTCCGCCGCGCGCAGCAGCAGCTGCGAACGGTCCAGAGCGCTGCGGTACCTCCGCCTGCCGGCTTCCGCCTCACTGCGGGCCTCCTCGCGCTGCCTGGACACGATCCGCAGCCGCAGTTCCGCACTGCACGCCGCCGCCAGGTCCTCCAGCAGCCGCAGCTCCCGCTCGGTCCACTCCCGGGGACGGGTGTCGATGGCGCACAGGGAGCCCAGTACGTGTCCGTCGCCGTCCGTCAGCGGCATTCCCGCGTACCCCACGACACCAAGGTCCGGGATCGCGAGGCTCTCGCACGTCCGGGCGTCCTCGCGGGCGTCCGTCAGCACCAGGGGCCGGCCCTCGGCCACCACGTGCCGGCACAGCGAATGCGTCAGCGGCGTCTGCCGCTCCCGCGCCCATGGCTCCACCAGCCCGCTCATGCCCGGGAAGATCTGTCGCTCGGCCTCCACCAGCGACACCAGTGCGACCGGCACGTCCACGATGTCCGCGACCATGCGCGCGAACCGGTCCATGCCCGCATCCCGCGCCGCCGTCAGTCCCGTCTCGCGCAGCGACCCGAGCCGCCCGCCCTCGGCGCCCGATGACGGTGATCCGTCGTTGTCGCCTCCCACCACCACGTACCTACCATCGCTCCACAGGCGTCAAAATATTATTGCCGGGCGGCAACAATAACCCAAGGGGTCGCCCCTTCGGGCCCTTGAGGTTTGACCCGCACAGCCCGCCCACTCCCCGTCATCCCCGTTGACGAGCGAGCTCCGGGGCACATGGTCCCCGGGGAGTGGGTCGTTTCTGCGCCCGTGCCGGACGCGCGCGGCGGCGCTCTAGGATGAAGGCCTTACAAGTGGAAACGGACGGCGCGGCCAAGAGTGTTCCCCGTGGAGGTCGGTCCCGCGCCAGCGTCCGGGACCGGAGCACTTCTCCGCCTGGAACCAGGACGCTCGCGCGGTGAGGGGAGAGATGTGCCTGGCATCGGTGCCCGCCCCGGCCGACCGGGTGCTGTCTCTGGCGGGCCCGGACGGCGTGCTCGCGGTGCACGGCAGTATCGAGGACGCCCTTGCAAGCAGGGCGTAGCAGGCATGACAGTCTCGTCAGCGAGCACACGGTAGCCGTTGCGAGTGAGGGGTGGGTCGGATGAGCAGCGCAGCAGAGTGGCCGAGCACTTCGTCCATGCTTCCGACGGGCGAAGCCTCTTCCGCAGAGGCGGATCTTCGTGCCCTGTTCGGGGACTCGATGGCTGTGTTCGCGTCGATGGCGGGGCCCGCGCATCTGCTGGAGGCGGCGAACCCCACGTTCTTCGCCGCCGTCGGCCGCACGGAAGAGGCCCGCACCGGCCTTCCGCTCGGGGAGCTGATACCGGAGCTGGCCGAGCAGGGTTTCATCACCTTGCTGGACAAGGTCTACCGCACGGGACAGCCCTATACGGGTCGCAACGCGCGGGTCGTGCTGGGCGCCGGTCCCGCGGCGCGGGAAGCGTTCTTCGACTTCTCCTACGAAGCGCGCCGCGACTCGGGTGGCAACGTGATCGGGGTGCGGATGCTCGGGGTGGAGACCACCCAGGTCATCCATGCACAGAGGTTGGCTGCCGAGCACCGTGCTCTGCTGGAGCAGATCGCCCGCCAGGCTCCGCTGCGAGAGGTCCTGGAAGGGATGGCGCAGGTGATCGAGGAGCTGTCCCCCGGGGTGCTGGTCTCCGTCCTGCTGGCCGATGCGGACGGCCGCCACCTGCGGCACGGCGCTGCCCCCAGCCTGCCCCGCTTCTACAACGAGGCCATCGACGGCATCGCCACCGGTGAGGGTGTCGGTTCATGCGGCACAGCCGCCCACCGCCGTCAGCCCGTCATCGTCTCCGACATAGCCACCGACCCGTTCTGGGACGACTTCCGCGACCTGGCCGACCGGGCAGCGGTCGCCGCCTGCTGGTCGACACCCGTCCTGGCCCGCGACGGTCAGCTGCTGGGTACATTCGCGATGTACCACCGCACCCCGCGCCACCCCACCGAAGCCGACCTCGCGCTTGCCGGCGTCTTCGCGGGCACTGCCGCGCTGGCGATGGAGCGCCACCAGGCCGAGCAGGCCCGACAGGCTGCCGAAGAGCGAGAGAAGGCCGCCCGCGATGATCTCGCCTTCCTGCTGAATGCCAGTACCGCCCTGGGTTCCGACCTCGACCAGAGCCAGACCCTGCAGCGGCTGGCTTCCCTGTGCGTGCCGGTTCTGGCCCCGCTGTGCGCCGTCGACCTCATCGAGCGGGGACGGGTGCGCCGCGTGACCGTCGTCGCCCCCACCGAACGTGAGCAGCAGCTACTGGCCTCGCACGTCCCTCTCCACGACGCCGCTGACGACGCCGTCGCCCGTGTCCTGGCCTCCGGTACGACCGAGGTCGCCCGGCGTACACCGACCGGCCCCGGGCCCTGGCACGAACTGCACGTGACGGGCTACCTGTGCGTGCCCCTGGTCGATGACGGACATACCTTCGGCGTCCTGACCCTGCTGGCCACAGGTGATCACATCTTTGACGGTCATATCGTCGCCCTGGCCGAGGAACTCGCCCGCCGGGCCGCCTCCGCCGCCCGCAACTCCCGCCAGTACACCCAGCGCGTCGCTCTGGCCCGTGACTTGCAGGCAGGGCTCCTGCTGCCTGATCTTCCCGTCCTTCCCGGGGCGGAACTGGCCACCCACTACCACCCTGCCGGTGAAGGACTCGAGATCGGCGGCGATTTCTACGATGTCTTCCCTCTCGAGGACGGCCGGTGGGCCTTCATGCTGGGCGACGTATGCGGACGCGGCGCCCACGCCGCCACCACCACCGCCCTCGTGCGACACACGGCCCGAGCCGTCGCCCCCCTTCTGCCCGGCCCCGAAGCCGTGGTCCACGCCGTCAACCGTGCCCTGATCAATCGGCCCGACGAACACGGAACGGGATTCGTCACCCTCGTCTACGGTCACTTCACCGCCACCGAATCCGGGCTCGACATCGACCTCGTCCGCGCCGGCCACACACTCCCGGTGCACCTCAGCACAGCCGGGAGCCGACCGGTCCGGGCTGACGGAACTCTTCTGGGCATCCTGCCCGTTCCCCACCTCGGCACCTGCCACCTCCACCTCGCCCCTGGTGAAAGCCTGGCCCTCTACACCGACGGCATCACCGAGGCCCGCAACCTTGCTGGGGAGCAGTTCGGCGACGACCGCCTCACCCAGGCCCTCACTCCAGCACCGCAGCGCGCCTCCGCCGTCCTGGAGATGCTCTCCCTCGCTGTCCAGGAGTTCACCGCGGGAAGTGCCATGGACGATGACCAGGCCATTCTCATCCTGACCGCCACCGAGCCCGCCCGCTCCGCTGCTGAGCCCGCCGGCGGCTCGGTGCCGACAGCCCGCCCCACGTCCGACCGTGACGGGCTTCACGAGTCCGTGGCTGTCCCACAGCTGTGATCCGTGGCAGCTTCATGACCTCAGGCGGACGGGGGCACATCGAGAGTGCGCCTCTGGTTGCAGAGTTGGGGGGAGCGGTGAGCCGCGAGGAGGAAACCCATGGCGCCGGAGCCCGGAACATTGCTCCGCCCGGGCCCTCCTGTCTGTTGCGGCAGCCCGCTCACCTGACGGTCACCGACCGACGCGTTTCCTTGGTGATGGGTGCAGTCTCCTCGCCTGCATCTAAGCTGGCCCCCGGAGTACGGTCGTGCAGGGGGAATCCGCCCGCCACATGGGGGCGGGAAGCACGCGGGGAACATGCGGGACCTCGCCTTGTCGGCACACGACGTGCCGCGGCAGATACCGGCGTGGGTGAGTGGGGAAGCGGCGAGGCCAGTGAAAGTCAATACCGACCGGGAAGGCCGCAGCCGAGCCGGTGAGCAGCTGATGCGCGCCGACTTCACCCTGGGCAATCACGACGGTTCCATCGCAGAAGCCCGCCACCACGCTCTTGATTTCCTCGACCGCGCCCGCGCCGTCCATCACCTCGCTGTGACACCTCGGGCGAGGGACCTCACTCAGCTGGTTGTCAGCGAGCTGGTGACCAACGTCCGTAAATACGCCCCCGGACCGGCTCACATGGAGCTACGGATCAGCGCCGGGCACGTCGATGTAGTCGTACGGGACAGCTCGCCCATGATTCCCACGGCCCATGCCGCAGATCCGGGCAGGACGGGCCAGCACGGGCTGGAGATCGTCGAAGCCGTCGCCGAGGACCTGGTTTTCGAGCACGAACCGCTCGGCAAACGCATCACGGCCCGAATTTCGCTGCTCGACGCCGCCCGCGGGGCTGCCGTCGATCCGGCCGATCCGCGTGGAGGTATCGGTGGGGCCGGCCCTTGAGCGTCAAGGGCTGCAGTGCGGAGGGACGAGGGGTGACGGTCTTCCACCTCACCTCTTTTCGCGCATCTGTTGATCAGAAACGCTTCAGATTCTCATCGACAGGAGGGGCCGTCACCGGGGGCCTGATTCCGCCTCGGTGATCCTGGCCGCCCCGGCGGCTTCCCGGAAGGTGACGACCGCCTCGCCGTTCTCCCGCGCCCATGCGGTGAGCATCCTGATGGGCTCCTCCAGGGTTCGCCCGAGATCGGTCAGGCTGTACTCCACACGCGGCGGTGCCTCGGCGTACGCGTGCCGCTCGACGAGTCCGTTGGCCTGGAGCCGGCGCAGCGTCTGGGTCAGTACCTTGCGCGAGATGCCCCCGCTCAGCTCGACCAGTTCGCCGTGGCGCAACGGGCCGTCGGTCAGCGCGAAGAGCGTGACCATGGACCACTTGCTGGCGATGATCTCCATCGCGAGGAGTGCGGGGCAGTCGGCGAGGAAGGCAATCCCGGGGCGCAGGCTCATGCCCCGAAAGTTACCTGAAGGTACCTGGCAGCCGCCTATCGTCGTCGAGGTGCGCACGCCCCTTTCTCGCATCTCGCATGATTGAGGTTCAGCCGTGTCTGTCTCCCTTGTTGTCGTCACCGTGTTCATGTCCGCGGTTCTCCTGGTCTCGGCCGGAGCCAAGTCCCTGCGGACGCCGCACATCACCGAGCAGATGTCCACCCTCGGCGTGCCGCAGAGGATGATGGCTCTCCTGATCGGCGCTCAGATCGCGGGCGCGGCCGGTGCGATCGCCGGACTCTGGTGGGGGCCCGTCGGAATCGCTGCCGCGACAGGCCTGACGCTCTATTTCGCCGGGGCGGTCGCCTCTCACCTGCGCGTCGGTGACCGCAGGGGCGCGCTTCCGGCGGTGATCCTCACCATGGCCTCCGTCGCTCTGATCGTGCTGCGCGCCGTCACCCTCTGACCGGCTGCGACGAGGCGGACCGGCCCTCTGGACAGCGCACGCGTCGGGTGATCCATGCCGCCGGGAGATCTGACCACGCGCCGACCACGTTCAGGTACGAACCGCTCCGCGCCCCTTCGAGATGCCCGCCGGATCAGGCCTCCGGCGGGCCCTCGGGGATCGGGTGTACTTCGACCGGGTCGCTGCCGGGCTTCCCGCCCGGGCCGGGGCACGCGGACGCCCGTGCGGCGATCTCCAGGGCCCGCTCCTCGCTCTTGACGTCGACCACCCAGTACCCGGCCAGGATGTTCTGTTCCGCCCGAGCCGGTCCGTCGGCCACCTGGGGGCGCCCGTCGTCTCCGGCCCTCACCGTCTTGACCAGTGAGGGGCCGCCGAGGCCCTGCCCGTCGACCCATTCACCCGCAGAACTGATGTCATCGTTGAGGGCGTTCATGTGGGCGAACATGGCTTCCATGTCGGCCGTGGAGTAGGACGACATGATGGTGTCCCACTGGGCCGCAGGAACGTTCATCTGAATCATGTACTTCATGGTGCTCACTCTTCCTCGGCGCTGTGATGCTCTCGGGCTTTCGAAGAGGTAGACAGCCGGACAGCGCAGAAATCATCGGTGCGACCCACCACGCCGTGCTCGGCCGGTACCGCTGCCGCGGAACGGCCGCCTCGGTGGTGGAGTCCGCGCATGTTCGCGATGTGGACGAGGGAGCAGGGAACCCGTCCCGGTGTCAGTGCAGCGCGCTCTTCGCCTGCCACGCGGCCCATGGCACGTTCCAGTCGCCGAAGCCGTTGCCCGGGGCGACGACACCCTTGGTGTCCTCGCCCTTGACCTCGAACGGGTCGCCGGGCCTGACCCGGTCGTAGAGCCAGGCGGCGTCCGTGTTGCTCATGCCGATGCAGCCGGAGCTCACGTTCGCATTGCCGAACCACCTGCTGTTCCACGGCGCCGCGTGCGCGTACATGCCGGACCAGGTCAGCCGCATGGAGTTGTCGACCATCTTGTCGTAGGCGTCCCCGAGACCGACGGTCTCGGAGTTCATGTTGACCGTGCCCTCCTTGGCGATCAGGACGGCGGTTCCACGCCAGGATCTCTTGTCGCCGCCCGGGGTGCCGCCGGAGACGGGAATGGTCCGGACCGTCTGCCCGTTCCGTTCCAGGGTGAGCTGTTTGCGGTCGAGGTCGACCTTGACGATCCGGCTCTCGCCGATGGTGAATCCGGTGGAGTAGTCGCGGACGAACCAGCCGCCGTCGCCGGAGTCCGTGCCGTTCAGTTCGGCGCTGAGCGAGACCTTCGTGCCGGGCTTCCAGTACTCCTCGGGGCGCCAGTCGATCCGGTCACGGCCTGACCAGTCCTCCAGCCAGGCCCAGGAACCCTCGGTGGCATCGGACGTGGTCAGATGCAACTGCCGCTCGACGGCCGCCTTGTCGGTGACCGGGTTGTCGAAGACCAGCGAGATCGGCTGGGCGATGCCGACGGTCGCCTTCGTGCCCGGCCGCCAGTCGACCTTGTTGACCTTGTCGGCCTCGGCCGTGGCGAAGACGGACGTGACGGTGCTCTCCGTTCCGGCCTCGGTCGTCGTCTTCGCGGTGACCGTGTAGGAGGTGCCGGGGGCCGCCTTGCGCTTCGAGGCCCACGTCGACCCGTCGGCGGCGATCTGCCCGGCGAGCGCGCGGCCCTCGTCGTCGGTGACACCGACCGAAGTGATCCTGCCGCCCGTCGCGGTGACCTCGACCGTGCCGCCGGCCCGTACACCGTTGCCCTCCGGCGTCACGGTCACTGTTGCGGGGCGGTCCTCCGCCGTGCCGGTACCGCCGCTCCCGGCGCCTGCAGCGGCGCCGGAGCCGGCTCCGGGCGAACAGGCCGCGAGCGGTGCCAGCAGTGCCGCTACCGCCGCGACGCGCACACGTATATGGCTCAACGGAGCCTCCGTCCATGGTGGTTCGGATGGGATGCACATGACTGTAGAACCGGGAAAGCCCAGGTGGGCGGGGCTGTGTCCATGTGACGACGACTGCAGAGCAACGGTCATCGTCCGGTCACATTCACCGCGCGGAGCGGTCACGGACGGCTGTGAGCATCCTGTGCGTCCCCACAGAAAGGCTCACACGGTGTCATTGATGCTCGTGACGGCTGCCCGCGGCCAGGAAACACCGCTTGGGCTCATCACCGCCGATACGTACCGCTCGTTCCTGCTCTCCGATGCGGGTTCCGGCCTGGGCGCAGCTTTTCTGCAGTGCCCCTCCTGGGCGCACGTCAAGAACGGCTGGCTCTCCCAGCTGGTGGGGTGGGGGCCGGACCCGGCAGCCGGGGGGCTGACCGGTGTCGCGCTCGTCCTGCTGCGGCAACTCCCGGGAACCCGGAAGTACTTCGCGTATCTGCCGGAAGGGCCGGTCGCCGACTGGGCCGACCCGGGCATCGACGGCTGGCTCGACCCGCTGCTGAGGCATCTGCGCGCGTCCGGAGTGTTCGCCGTACGGATCGGGCCCTCACCGGCATACCGCCGCTGGAGCGGGCCACGTCTCAAGTCGGCCACCGGGCCCGGCCGCAGGCTCTCCGACGTCCTCGCGAGCGAGGTGGATCCGCTGGGCACAGCCGTCGCTGAACGGCTCCGGGCCCGGGGCTGGAAGCGGTGTGGTGGCGAGGACGACGAGGATGCGCAGCCGCGCCACGTCTTCCGGATACCGCTCGCCGGGCGCACCACGGAAGACCTGTGGGCAGGGCTCAACCAGGAGTGGCGGCGCAACGTCCGCAGGGCGCAGAAGTCGGGCGTCGAAGTGGTCGTCGGCAGCGCGGCGGACCTGCCCGAGTTCTACCGGCTGCTGCGCATCACCGAGGAGCGCGACGGCTTCCGCCTCGGCCGGTCTCCGGAGTACTACGAGCGCCAGTACGCCGTCCTCAACGCGGAGGAGCCGGGCCGTATGCGGCTCTACCTCGCCCGTCACGAGGGTGAGATCCTCGCTGCCCACACCATGATCCGCTTCGGCCGCCGGATCTGGTACCAGACCGGCGCCTCCGCCGACCACCGTCGTGAGGTCCGGCCCTCCAATCTGCTGCAGTGGCGCATGCTGCTCGATGCGCACGCACTCGGCGCAGACGTCTACGACATGCGCGGGGTACCCTCCACCCTCGACCCGGATGACCGCTCGTACGGGCTGCTGCGCTGGAAGCTCGGTACCGGCGGCGAGGTCGTCGAAACCCTGGGGGAGTGGGAGAGACCGTTGGACGGCACGGCCAATCACGCGCTGTACCGTGCGTTCCAGACCTACCTGGCGCGACGATGACCACCGCCGAGGCCGAGCCCGTACCGAAGCAGTCCTCCGCACTGCGCAGTGGCGCGATCATGGCAGCCGGGTCGGTCGTCTCGCGCGCCACCGGGTTCCTGCGGTCCGCGGTCGTCGCCGCGGCGCTCGGCCTGGGGATGGTCGCCGACGGGTACGCGGTGGGCAACACGGCTCCCACCATCGTCTACATCCTGCTGCTCGGTGGCGCCCTCAACGCGGTCTTCGTCCCTGAGCTCGTCAGGGCGGCCAAGGAGCACGCGGACGGGGGCACCGCCTTCACCGACCGGTTGCTCACCCTGTGCGTGCTGGCCCTGCTCGTGCTGACGGGAACGGCGGTGTGGGCGGCGCCGGCGATCGTCGGGCTCTACTCGGACTACCCCCCGGAGCAGCACGCGATGACGGTCGCGTTCGCCCGGTACTGCCTGCCGCAGATCTTCTTCCTGGGTCTGTTCACCCTGCTCGGGCAGGTGCTCAACGCACGGGGTCGCTTCGGCGCCATGATGTGGACGCCGGTCCTCAACAACGTCGTGGTCATCGCCGTGTTCTGCCTGTACCTGGCGACCGGTGCGGGCGGTGACCTGACGACGGGGGAGCGGGCGCTGCTCGGGTGGGGCACCACGGCCGGCATCGTCGTCCAGGCACTCGCCCTGCTGCCGTCGCTGCGGGCGGCGGGGTTCCGCTACCGGCCCCGGTTCGACTGGCGCGGCAGCGGCCTGACCCGGCCACTGCGTTCCGCGGGCTGGCTGGTGCTGCTGGTGCTCAGCAACCAGGCCGCCTACTGGGTCACCACCCGCCTCGCGACCTCCGCGGGTGCCCGTGCCGCCGCCGAGCACATCGAGGGCGCCGGGTTCAGTGCGTACAACAACGCGTACACGCTGTGGATGGTGCCGCACGGCATCGTCACGGTCTCCCTCGTGACGGCGCTGATGCCGCGGATGAGCCGGTCCGCGGCCGACGGCGACACCGCGGCGGTCCGGCGGGACGCGGGGTACGCACTGCGCACGAGCGGAGCCTTGATCGTGCCCGCCGCGTGTGCGCTGCTGGCCCTCGCGCACCCCGCGACGGCGCTCGTCTTCCAGCACGGCAGGACGGGACCGGAGGACATCGCCGTACTCGCCGGGATCCTGATGGCCTTCGCTCCCGGGCTGATCGCCTTCTCCGGCCAGTACGTGCTGTCCCGCTCCTTCTACGCCCTGTCCGACACGCGCACCCCGTTTCTGCTGAACCTGATGATCGCGGGTCTCAACGCGGCGCTGTCGTGGACGGCGTACCAACTCCTGCCTGCGCGCTGGGCGGTTACCGGCATGGCGGGGGGCTACTCGCTCGCGCTGTTCGCGGGCTGGGCCGTGACCGCGCTGGTGCTGCACCGTCGGCTGACGCCCGGCAAGGCCCCCGCGGGCCCGTCCGGCACCGCACCGACCCGCCCACGGCTGTGGAGCTCCGCCACCCTCGCCGCTCAGGCCAGGCTGCTCGCCGCAGCCGTGCCCGCCACTCTGCTCGGCCTCGGCGCAGCCCAGGTGTCGGCAACCGCCGGGCCGGCCGTCGCCGCCGGAGCCGGCTCACTCACCGTCGCAGCGGTCTTTCTCCTGCTCGCCCGCCCGCTGCGTCTCACCGAGGTCGACGCTCTCGTCACCGGCGCGTTCGCCCGGATCCGCCTGCGGCGCTGACGCCCGCGGAACCGTGAAGCCCTTCAAGAGCGTTACTTTTCCTGACCCGTTCACCACGATCCCCAGGGACGCCCCGCATATGCCCCGCGTGCTCCTGATCGAAGACGACCCCTCGGTGCGCGAAGGCGTCGAGCTGGGACTGCGCCGCCGCGGCCACGAGGTCCGCGCGGTCGCCACCGGGGAGGCCGGACTGACCGCGCTCCGCGAGTTCCGGCCCGACCTGCTTCTCTTGGACCTGATGCTGCCCGGGATGAACGGTGTGCAGGTCTGCCGCCGGGTGCGGGAGGACAGCCAGCTGCCCATCATCATGCTCACCGCACGCGGCGACGACTTCGACGTCGTCATCGGCCTCGAAGCCGGAGCCGACGACTACATCGTCAAACCGGCCCGCACCGAGGTGATCGAGGCCCGCATCCGCGCGGTGCTGCGCAGGATGGAGCCCCCGGGCGGAGGCCGGCCGGCCGTCGAGTTCCACGGAGACCTCGCCGTCGACCGCGCCGGCCTCACGATCGCCAAGTCGGGCGAGCGCGTGGCCCTGGCGCCCTCCGAGATGAAACTGCTCCTCCACCTGACGGCCGCGCCGGAACAGGTGTTCAGCCGGCAGCAACTGCTCGAGCACGTCTGGGAGCACAGCTACCACGGCGACGCCCGTCTCGTCGACGCCTGTGTCCGCAGACTGCGCAACAAGATCGAGGACACCCCGGGCAGCCCTCGCTACATACAGACCCTGCGGGGCTTCGGCTACCGCTTCGGACCCTTGTGAACGCCGCCCCGGCGAGACGCGTGCGCCGGATCGCCACCTTCGGGTTGCGCACGCGCCTCGTCCTCGCGTTCTTGCTGGTCGCCGCCGTCAGCGCGGGCACGACCGCGGCACTCACCTACCGTGAAGCGCGCAGCGCCGTCCTCGTCAGCGCCCAGGACACCGCGGTCGTGTCCTTCCGTGAACAGGTGGAGACGCTCGCACCCTCGCTCCCCGTCGACCCGGTGACCCTGCGCGAGCTGCTGTTCGTCCTCGCGAGCAAGGCGAAGCCGCACCCGTGGATCGTCTTCGCCGAGTACGGCTCGCTGCGCGTCTCGTCGAGCACCAGCCCCACCTCCACCGTGATCACCCCCGAGCTGCGCCGCACCGCCCTGACGACGTCGCACGCCAGTTTCGAGAGGGTCGTGAAGGACGGTGCGCCGTATCTGACGATCGCGGTGCCTGTCCTGACGAGGACCAGCGGGGTCGGCACGCTGCCGACAGGGCTCGTCCTGTTCGCCGTGATGCGGATGGACGAGGAGCAGGCCAATGTCGAGGCCCTGGTGACCGCCGCGCGCGACGGCGCTCTGCCCGGACTCGCCATCGCGCTGGTACCGGCGCTGATCGCCGCGCGCAGCGTGCTGCGCCCGGTCCGTGAGCTGCGGAAAGCGGCCCGCTCGATAGGCAGTGGCCGGCTCGACGCACGGATCAAGGTCTCCGGGGGCGACGAACTGGCGGACCTGGCACGTACGTTCAACGAGTCGGCGGGGGAGCTCGAGAAGTCGGTCGGCGAACTGCGACGGGCGGAGGCCCGCGCCCGCCGGTTCGCCTCCGACGTCTCGCACGAACTGCGCACCCCGCTTGCCGGAATGCTCGCCGTCACCGAGGTGCTCGACGAGGACGCGGACGGCCTCGACCCGGATACGGCACGGGCCGTCAGGCTGATCAGTGCGGAGACCGTCAAACTGGCGGTGCTGGTGGAGGACCTGATGGAGATCTCCCGCTTCGACGCGCGTGCGGCCGAGCTGAACACCGACGAGATCGACGTCGCGGAGACCATCGGCAGGACCCTTCTGCACCGGCGCTGGGACGACCGGGTCCGCACGGAAATGCCGGACGGGATCCGGGCCCGTCTCGATCCACGCCGGTTCGACGTCGTCGTCGCCAATCTGGTCGGCAACGCACTGCGGCACGGCTCGGAGCCGGTAACGGTCCGCCTGCGCACGCGGACGACCGCCGACGGGACGGGCACACTGGTCGTCGAAGTCTCCGACAGCGGGCCCGGCATACGGCCGGAGGTGCTGCCCCACATATTCGACCGCTTCTACAAGGCCGACGCGGCCCGTACGCGGTCGGCGGGCAGCGGTCTCGGTCTGGCGATCACCCAGGAGAACGTCCGACTGCACAGCGGCACCGTCCACGCCGGGAACGGACCGGACGGCGGTGCCGTCTTCACGGTCGAGATCCCCCTGGGCGGGCGCACCGGGCACGAGCGGGGCGACGGCATGAGCGAACCCCGCACGACCGGCGGGGCGACGGCATGAGCGAACCCCGCACCGGCCAGGTAGAGGCATGGGCGGATCCGCCACGCGACCACGACACGGAGAGGACGCCGGCATGAGGGCGCGCCTGCGCACAGCGGCCCTGCTCGCGGCCTGTTTCCCCCTCGCGGCCTGCGGCATCCAGGAGACGGACGTCATCGGTGCGGGAAGCGCCGCGACCGTCGACGTACTCCCCGCCCGTCAGGTGCGGATGCTTCTGTTCTTCCTCTCCCCGGACGCCGTGCTGGTGCCCGTTCCCCGGATCGTCGGCGACAGTGTGTCCGCCGGTGAACAGCAGGGCCCGGACAGCGGTGAGGAGGCCACTCCGCCTGCCACGGAGAAGACCGTCACCGCGCTGCTGGCAGGCCCGAACGAGGCGGAGCGGCGGGCGGGCCTCCTCAACGATGCGTCGCTGCCGGATGCGGCGACGACAGAGGTGTCCGACAACGCGGTGGAAGTCACGCTGGCCACCCCGCTCGACGCGCTCACCCGGCCCGCCGAGTGGCAACTCATCTGCACGGCGGCGTTCGCGAAGAGCGCCCAGGGCGCAGCGACGGTGACGCTGCGGGGCACGGACGGCACGCGTGGCCCCGCACGGTGCGACCTCCGGCCGGGTGCCGAACAGGCCGCTGCCGGGACGGCTCCGCGCTGAAGCAGCCGGTTCGCCACGTGTCGTGACCGTCCTGGTCGCCCGGCTGCCGGCCGGCGACGTCGGCGGCGGGCGGGATCACCGCCGCCGACGTCGTTGTCGACACCTTCCTGCACGGGCTGGGAGCAACGGCCCGACGGGGAACCGACTTCCGTCGACAGGTGGGGGATCGCCGGGTTGCCGACGCCGTTCCGAGGCGTCGAGGGGACCGGGGACCGGGGGCCGTCCCGTCGACCGGGCGGGGCGAGTCAGGCCTTGTTCTCGGGCGAAAGCGAAGGCGGGGCCACGGCCCGGAGGAAGGCCTGGGTGAACCCCTCGATGGTCTCGTCCACCGTGGGCAGGTCTGCCGCGGCGACCCGGCTCGTCACGGGGCGCAGCAGGAAGTGCAGGAAGATGGGGCTGGTCATCTGTTGTGTGAGCAGCAACGGCGGCATGTCACGGATACGGCCGGCGGCGGCTTCTCCGGAGAGCCATGCGCCGAGGCCGGCCAGCAGGCGGGGGGTGACGGTCCGGAAGACCATCTGGACGTTCTCGTCACCGGGGCGGGCGAAGACCTCCGCCAGGAGGGCCGGCAGGACGCGTGGTTCCCGCTCGAGGGCGCCGGCCAGCAGCCGGTAGAGCTGCCGGACGGTGTCCTCCAGGTCGCCGCGGGGGCCGGCCAGGAACGTCTCGACGTCGACGATGGGGCTGTGGCGCTCGAACACCGCGCGCAGAAGCTCGTCCCGGCCGCCGAACGTCGCGTAGAGACTCGGTACGGAGCACCCGGCCGAGGCTGCCACGCGCTCGAAGGTCACCGTCCCCAGTCCCTGCCTGCTGATCAGGGTCGCCGTGGCCTCGATGGCACGTTCCCTCACCGGCTTTCGTCCTCCCGGCTCCACCCCGGCGGCGCGCAGCGCCTCGTCCAGGGCGTGCCGGGTGCCGCCCAGCCGGCGCAGCAGCGTGCTGCGGGAGATTCCGGCCTCCAGGGCGATGTCGCGCAAGGTCACGTCCGCCGCGGGCACGCCTCGTGCGTCCGCGGCGCGCAGAGTGGCGTCGACGATCTCCTGGGGAACAGAGAATTCTCCGCTACTTGGCATACCTTTTAATTTACGGTGTATTCGAGTACCGGTCCAGCAGGCTTCCAGCGGTCCGGAGTCGTGGCTGCGCGAGTGCCGGAGTCCGGAGCGACAGCTGTGGCCGACGCTTCGGAAGCAGGGCGGCACCGAGTGCTCGGCAATGCCAGGACCTCCATGTGGAATCTCAGTACATGTAATCTATACTTGAGTTCCAGACCGATGGCCGGTCGCCTTCCCGGGCGCGGGCCGCAGCGCCGCAGGAAGGCGAAGTGCCCGGCGTCGCGACATCATGGGTTCACCGACCCGATGGGAGGCGGTGACGACATCATGGCAGTGGGCAGGACGGGCGACTGCGATTCGCCGGCCGAGGTGGCGGCCGTGCTGATCGATCGTCGTGGTGTCGTGACCGGCTTGTCCCGCACCGCGGAGGATCTCCTGGGGCGACCGGCTGCTGACGTCGTCGGCCGTTCCGTCCTCCGGCTCCTCGCCGAGCCCCGTGCCGCTGCTCCCGGCGGGCTGCCGGACAGCGGCGACGCCAGGCTGCTGTGCGGCTCCGGAGAGGTCGTCAGGGTGTGTTACCGCTCCGAAAGCCTGGGTGGTTCCGCGCCGACACTGATCCTGGCCACCGCGCCGGACCAGGTGTCCGGGCCCGGGTGGGACGAAGCCCTGGCGCGGGCGCTGCTCGGCCAGGACCGCATCGGCATCGTCCTCCGGGACGCCGACCTGACGGTGGTGCGGACCAACCTGAAGGACGGCGCGTTCGCCGGACCGGCACTTCCTCCGGGCACTCGTCTGGCCGACGTGATGCACCCGGCCGACGCGGCCGCCGTCGAAGAATCGCTGCGGGACGTGCTGGAGACGGGCGTGCCCTTCGCCGCACGTGAGCAGCGGGTGCGGTCCGCCCGGGCCCCGCACGGCGACTGGTCGTTGTCCGTGTCCGCCGTACGGACCGAGGACGCTCAGGGGCGGCCCACAGGTGTCGCCGTCCTGTTCACCGACGCCACGAAACACTGGCAGGCCGAACGGCGGCGGGAGCTGCGCCATCGCGCGTCGGCGGCGATCGGAGGCACGCTCGACATCAACAGGACGGCGCAGGAGATCGTCGACCTGCTGGTACCCGACTTCGCCGATCTCGCGTGGGTCGATCTGGCCGACGCCGTCCTCACCGGAGACGAACCGCCGAAGACCTTCGGTGGGGGCGATCTCCACCTGCGCCGGGCGACGTGCCGCATCGCGAACGGCCCGTGGCCTCCCGAAATGCTCCAGCTCGGCGAAGCGGTGCCGCCCTTCCCCGACCTGCCCGTGGTCCGTGAACTCCAAGAAGGCGGTACGACGGTGATCGGCCGGGCTGCCCTGGAGCGGGGCCTGGCCGATCCGGCCCATGTGCGACTCGCGGCACCCGACGGTGGTCACTCGATGATCGTGGCCCCGCTCTTCGCGCGCGGCCTCGTGCTGGGAGTGGTGGTCGCCTGGCGCATCGACCGGATCGAGCCGTTCGACGAGGAGGACGTTGCCCTCTTCACCGAAATCGCGGCCCATGTGGCCCTCGGCGTGGACAACGCCCGCCGCTACGCACGCGAGCACCGTGCCGCGGCCGCACTCCAGCAACGCCTGCTGCCGCAGACGTACATGTCCACCCGGGTGATGGAGACGGCTGGCGCGTACGTGCCCGCCGGAGGCGGAGCCGAGATCGGCGGTGACTGGTTCGACGCGATCGAACTCCCCTCGCTCCGTACCGCCCTCGTCGTCGGAGACGTGACAGGTCACGGACTGCACGCGACAGCCACCATGGGACGACTGCGCACCGCCGTGCAGACGCTGGCGGACCTGGAACTGGCGCCCGACGAACTGCTGACGCATCTCGACGACCTGGTGACCCGGCTGGCCGACGAGGCGGATCCCGCGCACCACGACATGGTCGGCGCCACCTGTCTGGTGGCCGTGCACGATCCGGTCACCGGGCGCTGCACGATGGCCGCGGCGGGGCACCCGCCACCCCTCCTGGCCCTGGCGAACGGCCGTGCCGTGCCGGTGGCCGTACGGCCGGGACCACCGCTCGGTGTCGGCGGCCTGCCCTTCGAGACGACCACCGTCGCCGTACCCCCGGGCAGCATCATCGCCCTGTACACCGACGGCCTGCTCCAGCGGTACGGCTCCGACATCGACGGCTCCACGCAGGACCTGGCGGATCGCCTGACGGGGCTCCGGCGCAGCAAGGACGACCTTCCCTCGCTCGCTCGGGCCCTGATGTCCGGCACCGCAGGGCCACCGCAGCCCGACGACGCCGCCCTCCTCCTCGCGCGTACCTCCGCACTGGAGGAGGACGCCGTGGCCAGCTGGGAATTCCCGGCCGACCCGGCCGCGGTGGCCTCCGCACGAGCCGCGGCGACCGGGAAGCTGGCCGAATGGAGACTCGACGACCACGCCTTCGTGACCGAACTGATCGTCAGCGAACTGGTCACCAACGCCGTTCGGTACGGGGGCGGCCCCGTAGGCCTGCGCCTGATCCGCGACGGTGTCCTGCTCTGCGAAGTCACCGACCCGAGCAACACCCAGCCCCGCATGCGCCGCGCCCGCACCACCGACGAAGGGGGCCGTGGGCTGTTCCTGGTGGCCCAGCTCAGCCGCCGGTGGGGAAGCAGGTACGGACTGAGCGGCAAGACCATCTGGGCCGAGCAGGAACTGTCCGAATGAGGCGGCCGCCGCGGCCCGGCGGCGGACGGCTCCGCGGTCAGAGGCAGGCCATGACCTCGGCCGATGTCATGGGCGTGGAGAACATCGGGTAGTCGTAGGTGAGTGCGTTCTCGTGCTCCTCCTGGGAAGTGGCGGCGACGCAGTCCGGCAGCGTGATGACGCGGTAACCGTTCTCGTACCCGGTGCGCATCGTCGACTCGACACAGCAGTTGGTGAGGAAGCCGCCGAGGATGATCGTGTCGATCCCCTTGTTCCTCAGGATGAAGTCGAGGTTCGTGCTCGCGAAGGTGTCGAGGCCGCGCTTGCCCTCGATCACGATGTCACCCTGGGCAGGGGCGAGGTCGTCCACGATCGCGGCGCCCCAGGTGTCCTTCACGAATGCCGACCCCTCGACGACGCCCTTGAGGATGCCGTACGGGTGCCGGGACAGCTCGCCGTAGCCGGGGGCGAAGGTGATGGGCGCGTGCATGATCGTGACGCCCGCGGCGCGCGCGGCTCCGGCCAGCGTGACGGTGTTCGCGAGCATGGCGGTCTTCTCCATCACTCCCGCCACAGCGCCGTTGAGCGCCCCGCCCTCGCTGGTGAAGTCGTTCTGGTACTCGATCAGGACGAGTGCGGTCTTCTCCGGATCCAGGCGGAAGGTCTCGGACATGACGGCTCCTTAGTGATCTGGGACGCACGAGCTGCATGGATATCCTGCCTGACATCGGGAGCAACCGGACGGTGTTGGGCGGGATCGGTGCGCGGCGTCGCGGGCTCTCCCGGTGTCGGACCGCGGATGTGCACGGTCTGTCCGGAGACTTCGGTGATCACGGGTGCGGATTCAGCCGGTCGTGCGTCACTCGATCAAGTCGACCTGCGCCGGGGTGCTGCGGTCGGTCATTGCCAGATGTCCAGCTCGGCTGCGACGAGTTCGGAGCGGGTCAGCTCCAGCAGTCGGCCCATCCAGTTCCGGCCTTCGAGCCCCCGCTGCCCCCAGAAGTTCGATTCGATCTCGGTGTAGATCAATCGGGTGGCGCCTGTGGTCGTAAGCGTCTTGGCGAACTCGGGGTGTTGCTGGAACTTCGCGCGCAGCAGGCGCGTCATGACGGCGACCCGAACGCGAGGCCAGTCGTCACGCAGGGTGGAAGCCTCGGCGAGCTTCCGTGCGTCATACGGTCGTTCCGCGCCGAGGATCTCGGCCCGTCGGTGTTCATCGGCGACCGCCAATGCCCAGTAGGCGTGCGCAACCGTGGGGTAGGTCCGACCGCCCACGGCGATCGGCGCGGGGAACTCGTTGCGCAGCACGTGGGTGCCCGGGTCCTCGGGCCAACCGCGAGGGAAGACGACCTGGTGGAGCTGGATGCTGTTCTCGACCGGTTCGGTCGGGCCGTCGGCGGGTGTCTTCGTCTCGTGCTGCTTGCGCAGTTGCTCGCGCTCCGCGAAGTACTCCAAGGCGGATTCGTGCATCTCGGCGCTTACCTCGACGGTGTTTCCGTTCCACAGCTCGATCTGGTTCCCCGGGCCGGTCACGATCACCCTCAGGGGGAAGTCCTTGCGGTCCATGTCGCCCAGGGCGTATCTCCGCAGGTGTTCCGGAATGGCCTCGTAGGCTTTGCCGACGGCGGTCCGGTTGGCCTCGGTCGGCTGCTCCCGGAAGGCGTCGACGGCAGTGAGGCAGCGCCGCATCGAGTCCGGGCGGCCGTTGAGGTTGTCGATGTCGTCTCGGACCTCGCCGAGCAGCATCTCGGGGGTCAGCCAGGTCTTCGGCTCGGCGAACTTCCACGAGGCGAGGTGGTGGGCCGATGCCTGGGCGCCTTCGGGCAGGTCGGTGGCGACCCATCCGGAGGCGAGCTTGCCGGCGAAGCCCTCCAGGGTCTCCAACCCCCAGCAGTCGACCATTCCGTCGGCGTAGATCAGCAGGTCGGTGAGGAAGTAGGTTCCGCCGTTGTGGATGAAGGCGTGCCGCCAGGTGCCCTCGATGCGCTCGCCGTCCACGTTCCGCCACGTCCGCTGTCGTATCGCCATGCGCGACAGGGTAGCTGTGCGCGCTCCCACAAGATCGGGATATTTCGGCTCGGGTCGTCCAGGCATCTCCGCGTGGGGTTCGCCGCGTTCGTCCAGCAGGTTGCGGATGTGCTCGGCAAGGCGTCGGTGTCGTTCGACCTCGCGGCCCCAGCCTCGCTCCTCGGCGTCGAGCGCCGGCTGTTCTTCGACACACAGCCGCTCCAGGTCCTTCCGGCCCGCACGGCCTACGCCACCGCTGCCGGTGTGGACGAGTCGCTGATCGTCCACACCGGAGAGGGCAGTGCGCCAGGGGCTGCCGGAGTGCGGCCGGTGCGGCCGACTGCCCCGCGAGATCAGCCCCCTGGAAGGCGCGGACCGGTCCCGCAGGGCCTCAGGCCCGGTATCAGGAGCTTTGTCCCGCCCGGTTCACCAGGTCGAAGAAGGTGTCGCCGCGGACGATTTCGAACGGGTCCTCCAGCAGTGTGCCGAGTTCGGCGATGTCACCGGGAGTCCAGCTCCAGGCGTTGACCGCGCCGGCGATGAACAGCGGCGCGGTACCGTCCCAGCCCTCGATGTGCCGGAGCAGGCCGTCCCGGTACTCCGCGGCCTTCCCCTGCGGGTAGAAGTTGCCGATCACAGGCATCCCGGCCGGGCGGGTCAGCAGGTCTCCGGTCTCCCAGGACTGGATGATCCCGCGCAGCGGGGTGTGCTCCCGGTAGGAGCGGACGACGCGTTCCTCGAACGGGACCCATCCGTCGCCCGCCGCGTTGCGGGGGTTGTACGCGTAGACGAGGTCCATGCCGGTACGGCGCAGAAAGCGTCCGGTGAGGTCGGTGTACGCGTCCAGGGCGTCCTCGGGCCAGGCACCGGGATACGTGTAGCCGGCGCCGGAAGGGCCTGCTATCAGCAGGTCGTTGTCGGTGGCGGTGGCCTGGTAGTGCGCCAGCAGCGCGGGGCCGATGTCCGCGAGCAGCGGGCTGACGGTCCAGTTGACGGGTACGCGGCCCCGCTCGGGGTGGTCCCAGATGGTCCGCATGCGGCGCTGGCAGTACTGGATGTTGTCCCCCTCGCCGACGGTGAGGGTGAGGTAGACGCGGTTGCGGAGCGCGGCCTTCGGCCTCGACCGGACCTTGTCCGAGATCTTCGCGGGGATGCCGGCGTGCACGGTGCCGTTCATGTAGAAGTCCGCGGGCACCACTTCGACGGCGTGCCGGGACGCGCGGTCGACTCCTCCCCACTCTCCCGCGACGTCGTTGGAGAACCAGCCCGCGTAGGGGGTGGTGGGTTCTACCCGCCCGAAGATCTCATCGAGGAGCGTGCCGGTCCCGCCGGACGGCGGCAGCCACACGACCATGGCCCGGCCCGCGACGACGTAGTCCCGGAAGTAGGGGAACGGCTCCACCCTGGTGGGTGCGGTGGCGGTGGCGGAAACGAGATACTGGTTCCACAGGTCGACCTCGACCAGAAGCCGGCGCGTGCCGGGCGGCGGAGCGAAGTGGTAGATGAAGTACCCGTCGCCGTCACAGAACCGGTTGGCGTTGTCGCCGATCGAGGAGCTGGAGCCGTCGAAGAGGTGGGGCACCTCGTCGGCCGTACCGGGAGAGAAGGCCGCGATCACCCGTCCGTCGTCGGCCGTCACCTTGACCGAACCCACCGACGCTCCCCAGCCGTCCTCGCCGAAGGAGTCCTGGAAGCGCAGGTAGACACCGTCGCCGTCGGACAGCTCCGCGCTCAGGTCGAAAGTGCGGATCCGCCGGTTCGACGCGTCGCGGACGCGTGCGGTCTCCCGGGCGATCTCGCCCCACCGCACGCCTTCCGCCCGGACGGTACGTGTGGGCGGCAGCCCTGCCAGCAGCGTGTGGGTGCAGCGCGGGAAGAGATGGTCCAGCTGCCAGCGGTAGGTGCCGACCACGTCGTTCGCGTCGAAGCGCCCCCGCAGGTCGACGACGGTCCTCAGGCGGTGCTCACGAGCCTGTTCGGCGGTGGCGGCGACGGCGTTCTCCAGACCGGCCAGGGTCGTCGCCACGTTCACCGAGTCGGGGACGTCGGGGTCGTGCAGAATCGCGCCGCGCGTTTCGTTGCGGTAGAGCGCGACGAGGTCGAGGGCGTTGTCGTGGCGGGTGACCGACGCGCCGGTGCCGGGCAGCCAGCGGAGGTCGACGTCGTTCGCGTCGAAGTTGAAGTAGAGGCGTGGGCGCCGACGGTTGACCACGCCCTGAAGAGTCGTCAGCAGCAGCTGGTCGTGGCCGTCGAGGGATTGGACGTCCGCCACGTCGAGCCGGGTGGGACGGCCGAATGACGGCAGCAGAGGGACGGCCGGTCCGGCCGGGGCCGCGTCGGCCCGATGAGGCAGGGAGATCCCGAGCCCGCCGGCTGCCAGGGCTGCTCCGCCTGCTTGCAAAAGAGTTCTCCGGGACACCATCCGCGATCACTGCTCCTTGGGAGAAGAGGGAATGACATCGTTGTCAAACAATCGCTGAAGGTAGCGGCAGGTAGAGGAGTTGTCCATGGTGCGTACAGGGGAACGGGCGGGGCCCGACCGGCGGGAGGTGCGTCCCTAGCGGTCGGGCCACGCCTAAAGTGGCCCGACGAGCGGCACATTCCTGTCGCTGACCGTGTCCCCGGAGTGTGACCGTGCGCTTGCTGCTGACATCGGATACGCACCTTCCCAAGCGGGCCGCGCAACTGCCCGCGCGCCTCCTCGCGGACATGGACGCGGCCGATGCCGTCCTCCACGCCGGGGACTGGGTGGACGTGGCGACCCTGGACCTGTTCGAGGCCCGCTCGCGACGCCTCGTCGGCGTCTTCGGCAACAACGACGGGCCCGAGCTGAGATCCAGGCTCACCGCGTTCGCCCGCGTGGAGTGCGAGGGGCTCCGTCTCGGCATCGTGCACGAGACGGGGGCGTCGCAGGGGCGGGAGAAGCGGTGCGCGGACCGCTACCCCGATCTCGACGTCCTGGTGTTCGGCCACAGCCACATCCCCTGGGACACCACCGCCCCCGGCGGACTGCGCCTGCTCAATCCGGGCTCGCCGACCGACAGGCGCCGGCAGCCGTACTGCACCTACATGACCGCCGAGGTCGTGGACGCGCGCATCGACGTGCGACTGCACCGCCTTCCGCGTCGTGCGTGACGAAGGCCCGGAGACCGCCCGGCACAGGCTCGGGGCCGCGGAAGACGGACGCGGACGGCGGCGGGGAGCGCTACCCGCTCTCCGCCGGACAGCTCGCCGCCGGGCAGGTCACCAGTCGTGGACCGTCCCGTCGTGCAGGCGGTTGACCGGGAGGTAGGCCGCCTCGTAGGGATGCGCGGCCGCCAGGTCCTCGTCCAGCTCGACCCCGATGCCCGGAGCCTCGCCCGGGTGGAGGTGGCCGTCCTCGAAGGTGTACGCGTGGCGGAACACCTCGTTCGTGAGCGGGGTGTGGCCCGAGTACTCCTGGATGCCGAAGTTGTGCACGGCGAGGTCGAGGTGGACGGCGGCCGCCATGCCGACCGGGGAGATGTCCTCCGGTCCGTGGATCGCGCTCTTGATCTGGTACTGCGCGGCGAAGTCGAAGAGCTTGCGCAGCGGGGTGACGCCCCCGAAGTGGGTCACCGCGGAACGCACGTAGTCGATCAACTGCTCGGTGATCAGGGACTGGTAGTCGTAGACCGTGTTGAAGACCTCGCCGACGGCCAGGGGAGTGGTGGTGTGGCGGCGGACCAGGCGCAGAGCCTCCTGGTTCTCCGCGGGCGTGCAGTCCTCGAGCCAGAACAGGCGGTACGGCTCCAGGTCCTTGCCGAGGCGGGCGGCCTGGATGGGGGTGAGCCGGTGGTGCGCGTCGTGGAGGAGGGGCAGGTCGGGGCCGAACTCGGCGCGCACGGCCTCCAGCACGGACGGCATGTGACGCAGATAGGCATCGGTGTCCCAGTCCTCGACCAGGGGCCGGGCCTGCTGGTGCAGGACGGGGGAGCCGTCGTCGTCCGTGCTCGACACGCCGTAGACGGCTTTCAGCCCGGGGATGCCGGTCTGTACGCGGACGGCGGGGTAGCCCTCGGCGAGGCGGGCCCGGACGGAGTCGAGGAGCTCGGGGATGTCACGGCCGTTGGCGTGGCCGTAGGTCCCCACCCGGGTGCGGCTGGCGCCGCCGAGGAGCTGGTAGAGGGGGAGTCCCGCGGCCTTCGCCTTGATGTCCCACAGCGCGACGTCGACGGCGGCGATCGCCGCCATCGTCACCGGCCCGCGCCGCCAGTACGCACCCCTGTACAGGGACTGCCAGGTGTCCTCGACGCGGTGCGGGTCGAGGCCGATGAGGAGGGGTGCGACGTGGTCCTCGAGGTAACTGACCACGGCCAGTTCCCGGCCGTTGAGCGTGGCGTCGCCGAGGCCGGTGATCCCCTCGTCGGTCGTCAGTTTGAGGGTGACGAAGTTGCGGCCGGGGCTGGTGACGAGGACCTTCGCGTCGACAATTTTCATGGGGGTACTTTCTTCCGAATGCGGTGGTGAGGGGCGTTCAGCCCTTGGTGGCGCCGGAGGTCAGACCGGCCACCAGGTACTTCTGTCCGAGGACGGCGGCGAGGACGACGGGGACGGTGATGAGCGTCGCCGCGGCCATCAGCCCGCCCCAGTCGGTGCTCGCGTACGAGATGAAGTTGAAGAGGGTCACCGGGACCGTCTGGGTGCGGTCGTCGGCGAAGATCAGCGCGAACATGAAGTTGTTCCAGCTGAAGACGAAGGCGAGGAGGGAGGCTGTCGCCGTACCGGGGGCCGCGAGCGGCAGCGAGATGCGCCAGAAGGCTCCGAACGCGCTCAGACCGTCGGTGCGCGCCGCCTCCTCCAGCTCCACCGGCAGGCCGGCGAAGAAGCTGATCATGATCCACATGATGAGCGGGACGGAGACGAACATCTGGCTGAGGATCAGCACGGTGTAGGAGCCGACGAGGCCCATCCGCGCGAACAGGTAGTACCAGGGGACGAGCAGCGAGATGGCCGGCACGATGCGGGCGACCAGGATCAGTGATCCGGTGCGGCGCATGTCGAACCGTCCGACCGCCCAGGCGGCGGGCACCGCGATGACGGCGGAGAGCACGGTCGAGACCACGCCGACCAGCAGGGAGTTGCCCATCGACCGCAGGATCTGTCCGGCCTCCACGATGCTGCGGAAGTTCTCCAGAGTGGGGCTGAACCACAGCCCGACCGACGGATCGGTCACCTGGACGTTGGTCTTGAAGGCCGCGGCGAACATCCATACCAGGGGCAGCGCGAAGACGAGCGTCACGACTGCGATGGTGATGCCGCGCAGCCACGAGAGGGCTGTGCGCCGGCGCAGGTGTGCCCGGACGGGTACGGGGGTGACGGTGGCACTCATGCGGTCTTCCTTCCGCCCCGGCGGCGCAGCAGCACCACGACGCCGATGATGAAGAGCGTGAACAGGACCAGGACGGCGGCGGCCAGGCCGTACTCCTGGTAGTCGAAGGTGAGCCCGTAGGCGTAGACGTTGAGGGTCTCCACCTCGAAGTCCGAGCCGCCGCCCGCGCCCTTGGTGGCGTAGAGGATGTCGAAGGTCTTGAGCGCGTCCACGGCGCGCAGGACCAGGGCGGTGGCGAGCGTCGGTCCGAGCATGGGCAGGACGACGTGCCGGAACCGCTGCCAGCCGTTCGCCCCGTCGACGCGGGCCGCCTCTTCCGGCTCCTCGGGGAGTGTGGTCAGGCCGGCGAGCAGAAGAAGGGTCATCATGGGCGTCCACTGCCAGACGTCGATGAGCATGAGGGTCGGCAGCGACTGGCTCACGGAGCCCAGGAACTCCTGGCGGGGCAGACCCACTCCGGCGAGCAGATGGTTGGCTATGCCGTTGGTGGGGTCGAGGATCAGCAGCCAGAGGATGCCGATCGCCACCGGAGTGGTGAGAAGCGGGATGATCAGGACCGTACGCACCCACCGCATGCCGCGGAACGGCTTGCGCATGAGCATCGCCAGGGCGAGACCGAGCACCGTCTCCAGGACCACCGCGCCGACGGTGAAGAACAGCGTGCGCTGCGCGGCGGGCCAGAACCGGCGGGTGTCGCCGAGGGCGTCGGCGAAGTTCTGCAGGCCGACGTACCCCTTGCCCGCGTTCACCGCGCCGAAGGCGTCGGTGAGGCTGAGGTCGATGGTGTAGACCAGCGGGAAGACGATCATCAGGCCGACGAACAGCAGCGCGGGGGCGAGCATCGTCCACTTCAGGCGGCGGTTGGCCTGTTCGAAGGTGCGGGGACGGCGCACGGGGGACGGTCCCGTGCCCGGCGCGGCAGCCGGGCGGGCGGTCGGGGAGACCTCTGTGGTGGACATCAGGACTCCTTGTGGCGGTTGTCGCGGACGAGGAAATCGGCGAACTCCGCATCGGCGTCACGAGCCACCGGCCGTACGTCGTTGCCGAGGATGCCCGCGACCAGGGGACGCCCCACGATGTCCCGTGCGCGGCCGACCTGCAGGACGCGGGGCCTGTCGTAGCCCAGCCCCCGTTCCGCGTTGAGCCGCATGGCCTCGGCGAGGTCCGGAGGGAAGGAGGCCAGGGACTCGGGGTCGGACCACACCGAGCTTCGCGCTCCGGGGATGCCGTCCTTCTGGAGGGCCGCGGTCACCTCGGGACCGGCGGCCCACTTGATGAACTCCCAGGCGTCGTCGCGCAGCAGGGAGAACTTGCTGATGCCGAGACTCCAGGACGGGATGTTGTGCGGCCGGGCTCCGGCCGGTCCCGCCGGGAAGGGCGCGAAGCCTACGGTCCCGCGTACGGTCGACACCTTCGGGTCGAGGAAGCTGCTGTAGATCGCGTCGGCGTCGATGTAGAAGGCGGCCTTGCCCTGGGCGAAGATCGGCATGGCCTGTTCGAGGCTCATGTTGGTGGCGCCGGGCGGGCCCGTCCTCGACAGGAGCCTGCCGTAGTACTCGTACGCGGCGAGAGCCTCGGGTGTGCCGATGCCGGACCTGCCCCGTACGACGAAGTCCCCGCCGTGCGAGTAGAGGAAGCTCGACCACTGGGACACGGCGCCGCTGCGCTGGCCCCGGCCGACGAAGCCGTAGAAGCCCTTCTTCTTCTCGGTGAGTTCCTGGGCGGCCGACATCAGCGCCTCCAGGGTGCGGGGTGGTCCGCCGAAGCCCTCCACGAGGTCCTTGCGGTAGTACAGCGCCGGCCGCTCGGTGACCACGGGGACACTCAGCACCTTGCCCGCCGTCAGGGAGGCCTCGCGGGGGGCCTTCTGGAAGTCCGACCAGGCGAAGTCCTCGTCCTGGGCGACGCGGTCGCTCAGGTCGGTCAGCCAGCCGTTGTGGGCGAAGAGCAGCTGTTCCTGGAGCGCACGGACCATCATGACGTCCACGTCGGTGCCCGAGGCGTTGAGCTTCACGTTGTAGCTGCTCGCCAGCTGGTCCGCGGTGAGCAGGGTCATGGAGACCCGCCGCCCGATACGCTCCTCGAACTCCTCGGTCCGGCGCCGGATCGCCTGGGACCACACGTGGTTGATCGCCATGATCCGCAAGGGGGTGTCGGCCGACGGCCGCCCGCCCCTGGTCGTACACGCGCCGAGCGCTCCCATACCGGCGGCTCCCGCGACCCCTGCCGCCAGCCTGCCGAAGGAGCGCCGGCTGAGGAGCTGGCTGCTCGTGGACATCGTCGTCCTCGTCTCTCTGCGCTGTCGTGCGTCACGCTCACCGGAGGCGCGTGGCCTCCGTGAGAGCTCCGATCCGTCTGGCCCAACTGGTAGGACCAGTTGAACCAGACGGACGTTAGCAGGAGGAAGGCGCACCGAACAGCCCCTGCAGGGCTCGGATTCGTGGAGCGCCGGTGTACCCCGCCGAGTCGCGGGGCGCCGGTCGTCCCCGGTAGGCCGGTCACGACGGGCTCCTCGCCCGTCCCGGCACCGCCGTCCTACCGGTTCCCGGTCTCGTCCAGCAGCGCTTCGATGTGGTTGCGCGCCATGATGTCGACCTGGACGTCGAGGTCCTTGCCGTACGTGCGCAGCCCGAGCATCAGGTGCTCCCGCATCCGCTCACCGGCCAGGTCCACGTCGCGCGCCTCGATGGCCTCGAAGATCTCCGGGTGGTGCGGAACACCGGGCTCGCCGATCGAGGGGTCGGAGTTGGAGCGCAGCATCATCTCGAACATCATCCCGCTGATCGACGAGAGCATGATCCGCAGGACCGGATTCCTGCTCGCCTCGGCGACGGCGTCGTGAAAGGCCATGTCGGCCCGGGCCTTGACGACGACGTCGGTCGCCGACTCGAGGGCGTCGCGGGCCGCCCTCATCACCTCGATGTCCTCGTCCGTCGCGCGCTCGGTCGCCAGCCGCACCGTCTCGACCTCGAGCGGCAGCCGGGCCTCGATCAGCTGCCGGACGGTCGGCCGGCCGGCCCGGTACAGCGCGTCGTAGCCCCGCGCCTGCCCCGAGCTCTGCTCACGGACGAACGAGCCGCGACCCGGTGCGACCTCGATCAGGTGCTGGGCCTCCAGCCGCCGCAGGACTTCCCGTACTACGTTCCTGCTGGCGCCGAACTGAGCCGCGAGCTCGCGCTCGGAGGGGAGCTTCGTCCCGACGGGGATGTCACCGGACCGGATGTCGTGCTCGAGGTCCCGTGCGATCCGCTCCGTCAGGAGCCCACGCTGGGCGGGGGCCGCGGACTGGCCGGACCGCGAGGAGGAGGAAGAGGCGGACGGCTGCATCCTCGCAGCGTACAGGCTGGTCCAGGGCCTCATACGGCCGATCCGATCACTGCCGGGCGCGACCGCGCCTACTGCAACTCGGGAGCGGACGAGCCCGCTCGTGTGGCGTCCGTGCCCCAGCTCGCCAGCAGCCGGAGCGCCTCGGCGGACGCGGAGTCCGGCTCCGCGTGATAGGCGACCACCGACTGTTCCGCGTCGTCGGGCAGGGTGAACGTCTCGAAGGAGAGCGACAGTTCACCGACCAGCGGGTGGTGCAGCCGCTTGACGCCGTGGCTCTTCTCCTTGACGTCGTGCCGCGCCCACAGCCGCCGGAACTCCTCGCTCTTCACGGACAGCTCACCGACGAGCGCGGAGAGACGGGGGTCGTCGGGGTGGCAGCCCGCGTCCATCCGCAGGTAGCTGACGATGTCCGACGCCTTCTGGTCCCAGTCCATGTACAGCGCCTGGTAGTCCGGGTTCAGGAAGACCAGCCGTGCCCAGTTCCGCTCCTGCGGCGGCAGCTGCGACCAGTCGCCGAAGACCGCGGCGGCCATCCGGTTCCAGGCCAGGATCTCCGATCGCCGCCCGACGAGGTAGGCGGGAACCCCGTCCATGGTGTCGAGCAGCCGGCAGAGGGCCCCGCGCACCCGCTGCTGCCGCACCGACGGCTTCTTCCGGTGCTGCTTCGGCTTCGCGAGGTGGGTGAGATGCGCCTGCTCGGCGTCCGTCAGCCGCAGTGCGGACGCGATCGCGCCCAGCACCTCGCCGGAGACGTTCTGTCCGTTGCCCTGCTCGAGGCGTGTGTAGTAGGCCACGGACACTCCGGCCAGCTGGGCCAGCTCCTCGCGGCGCAGCCCCGGGACCCGGCGGTGGCGCCCGAAGTCGGGCAGGCCCACGTCCTCCGGCTTCAGGCGGGCGCGCCGGCTGCGCAGGAACTCGCTGAGCTCGGCGCGCCGGTCGATGGCGTGCCCCGGGGCGGGACCGGGGCCGCGGGTGCCGGCCGACCGGCGTTCGGGTACAGGCTGCTGCTCCTCCATGTGTCCAGTATCCACGGTCGTACGCACACCATCCTGTCCCCGCCAGTAGTAGGACCACTGGACGTAGGTACAACTGTGGCCTGGGTGAATGCCGTGAGGTGGGGCAGGCTGGAGGCTGCGCCCGGACCGAAGGCTGCCGGGCACAGGACCACTCCCTTAGGAGCATTCCCGCATGACCACTGTCGCTGCGTACGCCGCCCCCTCCGCCAAGGCTCCGCTCGAGCGCACCACCATCGAGCGGCGTGCGGTCGGCGAGTTCGACGTCCTGATCGACATCAAGTTCGCCGGCATCTGCCACTCGGACATCCACCAGGCCCGCGACGGGTGGAGCGAGGGCATGTTCCCGATGGTGCCCGGCCACGAGATAGCCGGCATCGTCACCGAGACCGGCCCCGGCGTCACCAAATTCGCCGTGGGCGACCGGGTGGGCGTCGGCTGCATGGTCGACTCCTGCCGCGAGTGCGACAACTGCAAGGCCGGCCTCGAGCAGTACTGCGTCAAGGGCAACACCGGCACGTACAACGCCCTCGACAAGAACGGCGACCCCACCTACGGCGGCTACTCCACGCACATCGTCGTGGACGAGAACTACACCGTCCGCATCCCCGACGGCCTGAAGCTGGACGAGGCCGCGCCGCTGCTCTGCGCGGGCATCACCACGTACTCCCCGCTGAAGCACTGGAAGGCCGGCCCCGGCAAGAAGGTCGCCGTCCTCGGCATGGGCGGCCTCGGGCACGTGGGCGTCAAGATCGCGCACGCGCTCGGTGCGGAGGTGACCGTGCTCTCGCAGTCCCTGCGCAAGCAGGACGACGGGCTGAAGCTCGGCGCCGACCACTACTACGCCACCAGCGACCCGAAGACCTTCGAGGAGCTGGCCGGCACGTTCGACATCATCCTGTCCACGGTGTCTGCGCCCCTCGACTTCGGCGCCTACCTCGCCCTCCTGAAGACGGACGGCGCGCTGGTGAACGTGGGCGCGCCCGAAGAGCCCATCTCCGTCAACCTCTTCTCCCTGATCGGCGGACGCAAGTCCCTCTCGGGCTCCGGCATCGGAGGCATCCAGGAGACCCAGGAGATGCTGGACTTCTGCGCCGAGCACGGATTCGGCGCGGAGATCGAACTGATCGGCGCGTCCGAGATCAACGAGGCGTACGAGCGCGTGCTGAACAGCGACGTCCGCTACCGGTTCGTGATCGACGCGGCGACCATCTGAGGTCCCCGACCCGTCCGCCCCGCCTGCTCAGCCGTCGTTGCGCAGGTGGGGCGGGAGCGTCGTGGCGGTGTCGAGGAAGAAGGAATCGATGCTCTGGACCGTCTCCATGAAGTCGTCGAGGTTGACGGGCTTGGTGACGTACGCGTTGGCGTGCTGGCGGTAGGCGTCCTCGACGTCGTCCGGAGCCGCGGACGTGGTCAGTACGACGATGGGGATGCTCGACAGATCGCTGTCGTTCTTGAGGACGTTCAGCAGCTCGCGGCCGTTCATACGGGGCATGTTCAGGTCGAGGACGATCAGGTCCGGCCGGTCGGTACGCGGATCGCGGAGGTACTCCAGCGCAGCGACCCCGTCGTCGGCCCGCTGGATCCCCCGCGCCATGCCGTGCTCGGTCAGGGCCTCCTCGATCAGCATGGCGTCGGCCATGTCGTCCTCGACGAGCAGGACGGTGTAGCTGCGGGGGGCGAGGCCGTTCATGAGCGAGCTCCGGGTCTGGTGGTGGGGTAGCGGGCGTGATGCGGGGCGAGTGGTGAAGACGAGTCCGGGCCAGCGTTTGCGGGCCCCCTGGCGGCTGACGCCCCAGGCTCTTCCGAGCTGGGGGTAGCCGGCGCCCTCCAGGGCGGCCGCCCGTGCGGCCAGTGCGGCGCATTCCTCCACCGCGCGGCCGAGGTGGGCCAGGGCGCGCAGAGAGGCCAGTGCGTCGCTCGGGGGCTCGTCCGGGCCCCCGTCGCCGGCATCCGGGGCCTGCGTGCGGAGGGTGAGCTGCCGTGCCGCTTCGGCGACGACCACTCGTGCCCGTTCGGCCAGCTCCTCCTGCTCGGGGCTCGACTGCGTCTCTACTGCCATGGATGCACCGTAGACGCCGGGGCACCCCGTCGACAACCATGGTTGTCCCCGCAGGTAGGGTGACGCCGTCCGGTGCGCCACCGGGCCCAGAGAGGGTGGACCCGACGTGCAGACCGACAGCGTCCAGCAGACCCCGGTGCTTCCGCGGTCCGCCCGGGACGGCTGGACCACCCGTGGCTGGCTGGGCGCCGGCTCCGCGGCGGCGCTGGTGCTCCTCCTCGTCCTGACCGGGTGCGGCGTCTGGGTCCTCGCCCACGCCACCGACGTGAACAACCGGCTCACCGATCGCTGGTCGCCCGCCCTGATCGCCTCCGTGCGGATGGAGAGCGCCCTGATCAACCAGGAGACGGGCATCCGTGGATACGGCATGACGGGGAAGCGCGAATTCCTCGAGCCGTACCAGGAGGGCGTGGCCCAGGAGCGCGCCGCGGGCGGGGAACTGGCGCGCCTGGCCGAGGGTGACGAGCAGGCGACCGCCGACCTCGCGCGGGTACGCGAGCGGTCCGAGGAGTGGCAGGCCACCACCGCCCGCCCCGTCAGTGAGGCGGCCGACCCGGTGGCCTCGGCCGTGCGGCGCACCGAGTCGGGCAAAGCCGCGTTCGACGCTCTGCGTGCCTCGCTGACCGAGCAGCAGACCCACATCGAGGCCGCGCGGGACGAGTCGCGCAAGGACCTGCAGGGTGCGCGGTCCTTGCGCAACACGGTGTTCACCACCATCGCGTGCGTGGTGGTCGCCCTCATCGCTCTCGCCTTCGCCGGGCTGCGCAGGGGTGTCCAGCTCCCCCTGGACCGGCTGCGCACGGACGTCCGGGAGGTCGCGGACGGCAGCTTCGAGCACTCCGTCGCCGCCTCCGGCCCCGCCGACCTCCGGGCGCTGGCGAGGGACGTGGACGGGATGCGCCGACGCCTCGCCGGCGAACTGGAGTTCACTGACCGGGCGCGGGCCCAACTGGACGAACAGGCCACGGAGCTGCGCCGCTCCAACGAAGAACTCGAACAGTTCGCCTACGTGGCCTCCCACGACCTCCAGGAGCCGCTGCGCAAGGTCGCCAGCTTCTGCCAGCTGCTGGAACGCCGCTATGCGGACCAGCTGGACGACCGTGCCAAGCAGTACATCGCGTTCGCGGTCGACGGCGCCAACCGTATGCAGACCCTCATCAGCGATCTCCTCGCGTTCTCCCGCGTCGGACGCCTGCACGCGGAGGACGCCGATGTCGGGCTCGGGGCCGTCCTGCGCCGTACCACCACCTCCCTGGGCATGGTGATCGAGGAGACCGGTGCGGTCATCACCCACGACCCGCTCCCCGCGGTCCACGGGGACCCGACGCAGCTCGGTGTCCTGTTGCAGAACCTCATCTCCAACGCCATCAAGTTCCGCGCCCCGGGCATTGTGCCCCGGATCCACGTCAGCGCACACGGCCCGGTGCACGTCCCGGACGACGCCGAGGACGCCGGTCCCCGCTGGGAACTCGCAGTGAGCGACAACGGCATCGGCATCGGCCCGGAGTACGCCGAGCGGATCTTCGTCATCTTCCAGCGCCTGCACACCCGGGACACCTATCCGGGTAACGGCATCGGTCTCGCCCTCTGCAAGAAGATCGTCGAGTACCACGGCGGGACGATCACCCTGGACACCGGCCACACCCCCGGTACCCGCTTCGTCTTCACCCTCCCGGCGGCGCACACGGAAGGATCCCCCTCGGATCCCGAGAGCTGAGGTGTCCGTCGGGAGTGGGTCGCAAGACGGTCGGCGAAGATCCACCTCACGGTGCGAGATCCGGAGGAGTGCAGTCCTCGACGGCGCCCGGCACCGGAGAAGCGGCGGAGGGACCGTGGTGTCGTCCGGCACCGTGAGCCCACGTGCGTACGCCGATCATCAGTCCCAGATCAGCCTGCCGGCCTGAACACGTCCGGTTGCCGATCTTGAAGTGGTACGTCCGCTCCATGGCCGCGAGTCCCAGGAGATCGCGGTTGCCGGGCACGACCCCCTCCGCGACACCCTCGGGGGCGTCGTCGGCCCCGGATGCCTGGAGCCACGTCCGGAGCTCGACCGGGAAATCGACGCCCATGCGCTCCTCGGCCGCGGTGATCGCTGCCGGCGGAGCGGGGGCGAGGATCGACGACGCGGTCATCGGTGCGTTCGTCTCCAGCCAGTCGGGCGGCGGAACTTTTAACTGGCAGATGACAAAGTATGGACTTCTCCAGCAGAAGTCCCCTACCGTGGCGGCGCCACCGTAGGCCCAGTGCCATGTCACGGATCCGTACAGCCCCACCGGAGTGCCACCACCCTGCTGGAGGACCGATGCAATTACGGCTGTTCCCACGTGCCCGAAGAAGGCTCACGACTCTGTTCGTCGGGGGCCTTCTCGCCGGAGGTGTCCTCACCGGCCCCCCGGCCGCCGCCGCCGACATCCCGCCCCAGGAGCCTGGCGTCACCCTGCGCGTGTTCGACACCCAGGTGCCACTCAGTACTCTGTGCACACTCAAACCGGGTCAGACGCCGAACGTGGACAAGCTGATGCCCGCCGTGGACTGGTCCACGGTCGGCGACTTCGGCGGGTACGCCGACAACTTCGTGGCCGAGGTCTCCGGCTACCTGGTCGTGCCCACCGACGGGACGTACACCTTCCGCCTCAACAGCGACGACGGCTCGCGGCTCACCATCGGCGACCGGGAGGTCATCGACCATGACGGCCTGCACGGGGCCGAGCCCAAGGACGGATCCATCCAACTCACCGCCGGTTCCCATCCGTTCGAGGTGGACTACTTCGAGCGGGGTGGAGAGCAGCAGCTGACACTGGCGTGGAGGCCGCCGGGCGCGGACGGCTTCGGTGTCGTGCCGAGCGAGGCGCTGAGCACCGATGCAGGAGTCGTCCGGGTGACCGCGCCGGGCCGAAAGGAGTGCGAGTCGGGCGCGGACAGTCCCGGTGACGGCCTTCCGCTCGCCGATGTGCGCCCCGATCTCGACCTCACCGATCTGCGACCGGAGGGCTTCGAGCCGCAGGTCACCGGGATGGACTGGCTGCCCGACGGCCGCCTGGCCCTCTCCACCTGGGGTGGCTCCGAGAACCGGACCGGCGAGGTGTACCTCCTCGATCACGTCACCGGTGACACCAGCCGCGACAAGGTGACGGTGAAGAAGGTCGCCGAGGGGCTGCGCGAGCCGATGGGCATCAAGTACGTCGACGGGTCGCTGTACGTCTCTCAGAAGCACGAGCTGACCCAACTCGTCGACAAGGACGATGACTTCGTCACCGACGAGTACCGCACGGTCGCCACCTGGCCGTACGGCGGGAACTTCCACGAATTCGCCTTCGGGCTGCTCTACCGTGACGGCTACTTCTACGTGAACCTGTCCGTCGCCATCGACTACGGCGGGGCGACCACCACTCCGCAGCCGACGGAGGGCCGCGGCACGACGTACAAGGTCAACAAGAAGACGGGCAGGATCCAGGCGATCGCGGGTGGCCTGCGCACCCCGAACGGGATCGGCTGGGGCCCCGGCGGCAGCATCTTCACCACGGACAACCAGGGCGGCTGGCTGCCCGCGTCGAAGCTCGTCCAGATCAAGCAGGACCGCTTCTTCAATCACTACACCCAGCCGTCGGGCCGGTTCGACAACCAGCCCGTCACCCAGCCGGTGCTCTGGCTGCCCCAGAACGAGATCGCCAACTCCCCGAGCACACCGCTGCACCTGACGGAGGGCCGGTTCGCCGGCCAGATGCTGATCGGCGACGTCACCTACGGAGGACTCCAGCGTGCCTACCTGGAAAAGGTGAAGGGGGAGTACCAGGGGGCCGTGTTCCGCTACACGCAGGGACTCGAAGCCGGTGTCAACCGCATCACCATGGGACCCGACGGGGCGATATACGCGGGTGGTCTCGGCGCCGACGGGAACTGGGGACAGGAGGGGAAGCTGAAGTTCGGTCTGCAGAAGCTCACACCGAACGGCGGCAACACCTTCGACATCCAGGAGATGCGTGCCGTCCCGGGCGGGTTCGACCTGGAGTACACCCAGCCGCTGTCCGAAGCCACCGCGGAGCAGCTGACATCCCGCTACCAGGCGGAGCAGTGGCGCTACACCCCCACCTCCGACTACGGCGGGCCCAAGATCGGTGAGGAACGGCTGGCCGTGCGCTCCGCGACCCTCGCCGACGACGGCCGCACGGTCCGGCTGCGGTTCGACGGGCTCAAACCCGGCAGGGTCGTCCACCTGCGCTCACCGCGCCCCTTCGCCTCCGCGTCCGGCGAGGCGCTGTGGAGCACGGAGGCCTGGTACACGCTCAACGCCCTGCCCGGCAAGCAGCCGCCGCCGGCCACGCTGTACGAGGCGGAGGAGGCACGGCTCACCGGCACGGCCGGCATCCACACCGACCACACCGGCTGGTCGGGCAGCGGCTTCGTCGACCGCTACAACACGGAGGGCCGGGCCGCCACGACCTTCGACGTGTCGGTCCCCAAGGCCGGCGAGTACGACGTGAACCTGCGCTACTCCAACGGCCCCAACCCCTTCCAGGGCACCAAGTCCCTCTCCCTCCACGTCAACGGAGAGAAGTCCGGACAGACGGAACTGCCCTCGACCGGCACCTGGGACGCCTGGTCGACGCAGACCGAGCGGGTCCGCCTGCATGCGGGACCCAACACGATCTCGTACCGCTTCGACCCCGGTGACATCGGTCATGTGAACCTCGATCTGATCACCGTGCGCCCTCATGGCGCCGCCGTCTCCCTCTTCGACGGCACCACCGCCTCGCAGGAGCAGTGGCAGCACACGGACGGCCGACGCCTCGAATGGCCGCTGGCCGACGAGGGGGCGATGGAGGTGTGCTGCGGTGACATCCGGACGAAGGACGCCTACCAGGACTTCAAGCTGAGCCTGGAGTTCAGGGTGCCGCTGCTGCCGGACGACGTGACGGGCCAGGACCGGGGCAACAGCGGCATCTACCTCCAGGACCGCTACGAGCTCCAGATCCTCGATTCGTACGGTGACACCACCCTCGACACGAACGAGGCCGGGGCGATCTATCAGAAGAGGGCACCGGACGCCAACGCGTCCACGGCCCCGGAGACGTGGCAGACCTACGACGTCACCTTCCGCGCTGCGCGCTTCGACGGCAGCGGCGCCAAGACCGCCGACGCGCGGGTGACGGTGGTGTGGAACGGCAGCACGGTCCACGACGGCGTCGCGATCGACGGACCGACCGGCGCGGGTGCGCCGGAAGGCCCGTCGGCCGGAGCGATCCGTCTTCAGGACCACGGGAACAAGGTGCGGTTCCGCAACATCCGCATCGAACCGCTGAGCTGAGGCCCGGGCTCGGCCGACGGCGCGGGGCCCCACCGACCGTGGGTGCCCCGCGCCGATCGGCGCGGAGGCAGGCGGTGCGCCGCCGGGGCCCGGGCCCCGGCGGCGTGTCGTGGCCGGGTGTCAGCCGGCGGGACCCTCCGAAGCGTGCCAGGCCGTCGAGAGTCCTTCCAGCCAGGCCGGGGGGAGTTCCGCGTGTTCCCACTCCGTCCGGAGCGCCGGCCGCGCGCTGATGAGGCGCTCCAGCACGGCGACGCTCGAGGGGGAGTGGAGCAGCGAGTAGCGGCCGTGGACGGCGATGCGGCTGCGCGGCCCGTACTGCCTGTACAGCCGGGCCAGCCGCTGCCGGTGGGTGCTGGTGAACTGTTCCAGCCGCCCGGCGTACCGGACCCTTCCCACGACGCTCATGGTGCCGAGCACCGCCGTGAGGACTTCGTCGGACACCTCGGGATCGAGGTCCGAGGTGTCGCTGAAGGCGAGATAGAGCGGCATCACGGCGACCTTCGCACGCTCCACGTCCATCCTCCCGACCGGGTGGTGGCCTCCTCCGGCGCTCCGGACCGCATCGCCGATGGCACGATCGAGGGCGCGCTCGGCGACGCGGACGAGTTCGTCGCCGACGGCCCGTGCCCCGTCGTGCCATCCGGCGGCGTACGGTCCGCCCTGCCCGGCCGGGACACCCGCCGCCTTCTCCGCCTCGCTGTGCGCGTCGGCGATGGCGCCGGCTTCCACGAGCGCGATCAGCTCCTCGGCGTCACCCGGGGAGACTCCCTGACGGCCCAGGAGCTCGAAGAGGGTGTTCTTCGCGTTCCTCACGTTGGCGGGGTCCAGCGTGTGCCGGCCCCTTTCGGCGGTGTCGATCGCGTCCCCCTCGTCGGCTTCGGTCTGGTGCTTCACCATAGTTCGGGTGGGCGGCGCGCGGTGGGTGCTGAGGGGCCTCGGCGCCGGGTCGTCGTCGCTTTCCGGCTCATGGCGGTCCACCGGCCGGGTACGACGGGGGCGGAGCGCCGAGCGCCCCCACCGTGCTCGCGGTGGGGGCGCAGGGAGCTGCGGGTCGTGCGGGAAGCCGGAGCTGTGTGAAGGGCGTCCCCTCCGACCGTCCGGGCCGCACGAGGCGGGATGTCCGATCAGAAGCTGAAGACGGGTCCTTCTGCCAGGCTGGCCTGCATTTCGCACGCATTGCCGAAGGTGGCGGACCAGGAGACGCTGCGGCCCTGCCACACGCCGGTCGCGGAGAGGGCGACGGGGTCCCACTGGCGTGTGCACCGGCCCTGCGGACGCGGCGTGGTCAGCTGCGTGAACTCGCCCGCGACCTTCCGCAGTTCCGCGCAGGCCGCGACCGGGGAGGGGTGGGTGCCGCTGGAGCGGGGCGCGCAGCTCAGGGTGACAGCCCGCTGGACGGTGACCGGAGCGTCACCGCCGCCCTTGCCGACCGAGAGGACGAGGGCCGACGGCGCGTAGAGGCTCGCCGACTGCGCGGGCAGGGCCTGGGCGGAACCCACCGCAGCTGTGCCGGACATGAGGAGTGCGGACATCATGGTGATTGCGAGGGGTCTGCGGGTGATGTGAAGCATTGGTGTTTCTCCTTGAGCTCGGGGGGTGGTTGCGGTGGGGAGTCTGCTGCCTGCGGGCAGTGACCGCACATCGATCAGTCCTTTCCGGCCCGACCGGTGTGCGAGCTCCCTACCGAATGGCCGTTCGGCCAGCTCGGAGGCGGTGCGCGCGCCTCGCCCGCCGTGTCCGACATGTGGACAGGAATGGGTGGTACAACCGCGAACTACCTCCTGACCTGGTCTTATGTCGAAGTGGTTCAGGCGGGAAAATCTCGGCTTCGGCCGGAAAGCAGTGCCTGGCGTCGGGTGAACGAGCGTGACAGGGCCGAGTCGTGCGAGGCGCTCGCCGCGCGGACGTCTCTCCTACCCCTTACTTTGGGTGTCGAGCTCGGCACTTTCGGCTACGTCGCCTTTCCCTTACTCGTGCGGGCCCGGAGGGACTCCATGCCTGAGTTGTTCATCGGTGGCCGGTGGAGCGCCGCCCTCGACGGGGGAACACGTGAGATCCGCTGCCCTGCCGACGGGGAGCTGGTCGCCGTCGTCGACGAGGCCGGAGAACGCGACGCGGCCGCGGCGGTGGCAGCGGCCCGCGAGGCGTTCGACCGGGGCCCATGGCCGCGCACGCCCGCCGCGGAGCGCGGCCGGCTGCTGCTGCGGGTCGCCGACCTGCTCGAACGGGACAAGGACGCGTTCGCCAGAGCCGAGACCCTGGACACGGGGAAGCGGCTCGTGGAGAGCGAGTACGACATGGACGACATCGCGAACTGCTTCCGCTACTTCGGGAACCTGGTCGCTTCGGGCAGCTCCGACCGCGTCGTCGACACGGGTGACCGTGGGATCGACAGCAGGGTCGTGCACGAACCGGTGGGCGTCTGCTCGCTGATCACGCCGTGGAACTACCCGCTGCTGCAGACGGCCTGGAAGGTGGCCCCCGCGGTCGCCGCGGGCAACACGTTCGTACTCAAGCCGAGTGAGCTCACTCCTCACACCTCGATTCTCCTCATGAAGGCGCTCACCGAGGCCGGTCTGCCGCCCGGCGCGGCGAATCTGGTGCTCGGGGCCGGGGCGACCGCCGGTGCGCCCCTGAGTTCGGACCCGCGCGTGGACATGGTCTCCTTCACCGGCGGCCTGGTCACCGGGCGGCTCATCATGGCGGCTGCCGCACCCACCGTGAAGAAGATCGCCCTCGAACTGGGCGGCAAGAACCCCAATATCGTGTTCGCCGACACCGAGTTCGACACCGCGGTCGACTACGCGCTGATGGCGGTGTTCCTGCACGCCGGGCAGGTCTGCTCGGCAGGGGCCCGGCTGCTGGTGCAGGACGAACTGCACGACGCGTTCGTCGACGAGCTCGTACGGCGGGCCCAGGCCATCCGCCTCGGCGGGCCGTTCGACGCGGACGCCCGCAGCGGGCCGCTGATCTCGGCCGCGCACCGCGACAAGGTCGAGGCATACGTGGCCGCCGGCCTGGCGGAGGGCGCGGTGCTTCGCTGCGGCGGCGCCCGACCGGACGACCCCGCGCTGCAGAGCGGCTTCTACTACCTGCCGACCGTTCTGGACGAGTGCACCCCGGACATGACCGTAGTGCGGGACGAATCCTTCGGCCCGGTCCTGACGGTGGAGCGCTTCCGGGAGGAGGCGGAGGCCGTCGCGCTGGCCAACGACACGGTCTACGGGCTGGCCGGAGCCGTCTGGACGCAGGACGCCGAGCGCGCCCACCGGGTGGCTGCCGGGCTGCGCGCCGGGACCGTGTGGATCAACGACTTCCATCCGTACGTACCGCAGGCCGAGTGGGGCGGAATGAAGCAGTCCGGTGTCGGTCGCGAACTGGGGCCGGCCGGTCTGGCCGAGTACCAGGAGGCCAAGCACATCTGGCGCAACACCGCGGTGAGGCCGCAGAGGTGGTTCGAATGAGCGATTCCGTTCCCCCTGGCGCGGACCCGGCAAGCACCCCGCCTCCGGGCACCCGGGCCGACGGCACCCACGACGACGACCCACTCGCCGAGCTGGGCTACAAGCCCGAACTCAAGCGGACACTGGGCAACTTCCACACCTTCGCCGCAGGCATCAGCTACATCTCGATCCTGACCGGCACCTTCCAGCTGTTCTACTTCGGCGTCAGCTTCGGCGGGCCGGCCTACTGGTGGTCCTGGCCCATGGTCTTCCTCGGCCAGCTGATGGTCGCCCTGTGCTTCTGCGAGCTCGCCGCCCGCTACCCGGTGGCCGGCTCGATCTACAACTGGGCCAAGAGCATGGGCGGCCCGCACATCGGCTGGCTCGGCGGCTGGATGATGATGACCGCCACCATGGTCTCGCTCTCCGCCGTGGCGCTCGCCTACCAGATCACGCTGCCGCAGATCGACAGCTGGTTCCAGTTCGTCGGCGACGGCACGGGCAAGAACGACGCTGCGACGAACGCCGTTCTCCTCGGCACGGTCCTGATCCTCTTCTCCACCCTGGTCAACGCCTTCGGCGTCCAGCTCATGGCCCGTATCAACTCCGCGGGCGTGTTCATCGAGCTGATCGCCGCCGTCGCGCTGATCGTCTTCCTCGCCGCACACATCACCCGCGGCCCCAGCAGTGTCCTTACCGACACCTACGGGCTGGGGGAGGGCCGGACCCTCGGCTACTTCGGCGCGTTCCTCACCGCGTCACTCGCGTCGGCGTACGTGATGTACGGCTTCGACACCGCGTCGTCGCTCGGCGAGGAGTCGCACAATCCGGGCCGCAACGCACCCCGCGCCATCCTGCGGGCGCTCATCGCGTCGTTCCTCATCGGCGGTCTCATCCTGCTCTTCGCGCTGCTGGCCGTGCCGGACCTGGCCGCGAAGGAGTTGTCGACCGGCGGCCTGCAGTACGTCGTGCTGGAGACGCTCGGTTCTACCATCGGCGAGATCTTCCTGTGGTGCGTGGTCGTGGCGATCACGGTCTGCGTGCTCGCCGTGCAGGCGGCCGGCATCCGGCTGATGTTCGCCATGGCGCGGGACAACAACCTCCCCGCCGGTTCGGTACTGGCCAAGGTCAGCCCCCGCTTCCAGACCCCGGTGGTGCCCGCCGTCGTGATCGGTGTGGTGGGCGTCGTCATCCTGGTGATCAACATCAACCAGCCGCAGATCTTCTCGGTGATCACCAGCATCGCCGTCATCATGATCTATCTGGCCTATCTGATGGTCACGGCCCCCATGCTGATCCGCCGGCTGCGAGGCGCCTGGCACCCGGCCGAAGGGAGCTTCACCCTGGGCCGGTTCGGGCTGCCGATCAACATCCTCGCCGTGCTGTGGGGGGCGGGCATGGCGCTCAACCTCGCCTGGCCGCGCGCCGAGGTCTACAACGCGACGGGCCCGCAGCACTGGTACCTGCGCTGGGGCGCGTTCGTCTTCATCGGCATCGTCGCCGTCGGTGGCTTCACCTACTACTGGTTCGTGCAGCGGCACAGGACCGGCGTACTGGAGAGCCACCGCACCGAGGTGAACGACCCGACGGGCCCCACCCCGCCGACCGCCTAGCCGCGTACCGCCCCCGTCCGCCCCTCCCGAGGATTCCGGAGACAGAGATGCCCGCTGAGAGCCGACCGCAGGACGAGTTCGACTACGTGGTGGTCGGCGGGGGCACGGCCGGAGCGGTCGTCGCCGCCCGGCTGTCCGAGGACCCCTCCGTCACGGTCTGCGTACTGGAGGCAGGTCCCTCCGACGTGGGGGACGACAGCATCCTCCGGCTCGACCGGTGGATGGGGCTCCTGGAGTCCGGCTACGACTGGGACTATCCGGTGGAGCCGCAGGCCAACGGCAACAGCTTCATGCGGCACGCACGGGCCAAGGTGCTCGGCGGCTGCTCGTCCCACAACTCCTGCATCGCCTTCTGGGCACCGGCCGAGGACCTGGACGAATGGGGATCCCTCGGGTGCGAGGGCTGGAGCGCCGCCGACTGCTTCCCGCTCTACCGGCGTCTGGAGACCAATGACGCACCCGGTGACCACCACGGGCGCAACGGGCCGGTGACCCTCCGCACGATCCCGCCGAACGATCCGTGCGGGGCGGCCCTGCTGGAGGCCTGTGCAGAAGCCGGGATTCCCACCACGCCGTTCAACACCGGAACGACGGTCACCCGCGGGGCGCACTGGTTCCAGATCAACGCCCGCCCGGACGGCACGCGTTCGTCCGCCTCCGTCTCCTACCTGCACCCCGTCCTGGGCAGGCGCCCCAATCTCGACGTGCGCACCGGACTGCAGGCCAAGCGGCTCGTCCTCGACGCCGAACAGCGCTGTACCGGCGTCGAGTACCTGGCGCCCGACCTCATCCACACGCGTACCGTCGGCGCGCGGCGCGAAGTGGTCGTGTCCTGCGGGTCGATCGACGCCCCGAAACTGCTGATGCTCTCGGGAATCGGCCCGGCGGAGCACTTGCGCGAGACGGGGGTGGAGGTCCGGGTCGACTCACCTGCGGTCGGCGCCCACCTGCAGGACCATCCGGAGGGCGTGATCATGTGGGAGGCGCGGCAGCCCATGGTCACCACGTCCACCCAGTGGTGGGAGATCGGCATCTTCGCCGACACCGAACCCGGTCTCGACCGCCCCGACCTGATGTTCCACTACGGATCCGTGCCCTTCGACATGAACACCTACCGGCGCGGATACCCGACCTCCGAGAACGCCTTCTGCCTCACCCCCAACGTCACCCGCGCCCGGTCCATGGGAACCGTCCGGCTGCGCACCCGTGACTTCCGTGACAAGCCACGGGTCGACCCCCGCTACTTCACGGACGAGCACGACGTACGGGTGATGACCTACGGGCTGCGGCTCGCCAGGGACATCGTCGGCCGGGCGCCGATGGCCTCCTGGGCGGGCCGGGAACTGGCGCCGGGGGCCGACGCCGGAAGTGACGAGGAGCTGCTCGACTACATCCGGCAGACCCACAACACGGTCTACCACCCGGCCGGCACGGTGCGGATGGGCGCCGCCGACGACCCGGAGGCGGCCCTCGACCCGCAGCTGCGGGTGAAGGGCGTCCGGGGTCTGCGCGTGGCGGACGCGTCCGTGATGCCGTTCCTGCCCGCCGTCAACCCGTGCATCACGACGATGATGATCGGCGAGAAGTGCGCAGACATGATCAAGGCCGACCAGGGCTGAACGGCCGCCCGGAACCGACTCCGGGCCGTGGCCCGCCCGCCCGGCCCTCGTGTTCGGGGTCCGCCCCTGTCTCCGTACGGATGCGGGAACAGGGGCGGGGCCGTCCGGCCCTCAGTCCGTCGCCGGAGTGAGGGCGGGAGAGGGCTCCGTGCCGCGGCTCCGGCTCCGGTTCACGGCCAGCGGGACCAGGGAGATCGCCACGGCGCCGAGCACGGCGGCCACGGCGAACGTCGTGAAGCCGAGGCCCGCGTTGCCGCCGGCCAGCACCGCGCCCCCGAGGGTCGGGCCGACCACGGCGCCGGTGCGCCCGATGCCGGTCACCCAGCCCAGTCCGGTGGCGCGTTCACGGGGTGCGTAGACGCGGGACGTGGCGGCGTACACCATCACCTGGGCGCTGAACAGCCAGATCCCGGTGATGAAGACGACCACGTACGCGGCGCCGAGCGGCAGCTGCGCCCTCAGGAGGAACGTGCCCACGGCCGTCAGCACGAACCAGAGCGCGGAGACCTTCACCGGACCGAACCTGTCCGCCGTGCGGCCCGCCACCAGCATGCCCACGATGCCACCCGCGTTGATCACCATCAGGAAGGTGACCGAGGAGGAGAGGGAGTAGCCGGTGGCGCGCATCAGTTCGGGCAGCCAGGTGGAAACCCCGTAGACGAGGAGAAGGCCGGCGAACGACGCGATCCAGAGCAGCGGGGTCGCCCAGCGTGTGCCGGGGGCGAACAGGGCCGTGATCGCTGCCATGCGGCCCTTCGCGCCGGATCGGGGGGCCTGCTGCACGCCCGGGCGCTCCAGCCGGTAGCGGTCGGCGACGACGTACGCCTGCTCGACGCGTCCCCGGGCGAAGAGCACCCCCGGGGACTCGGGAAGCCACTTCAGCACCAGCGGAACCGCGATCAGCGCCGGAAGCACGCCCGCCCAGAAGACCCAGCGCCAGCCGTGGTCGGGGGCCACGACGAGGCCGATGCCGGTGGCCGCCATGCCGCCGGCGTGGTACGAGGTCATCATCAGGCCGGTGGCCAGGGCTGCCCGGCGCGGCGGCGCGAACTCGGCCACGATCGCGAGGCCGATCGGCATCAGTCCGCCCAGGCCGAGTCCGGAGACGAAGCGGCCGGCGCCGAACACGGTGGCGCCGGAAGCGATCGCGCACAGTGCGGATCCGGCCGAGAACAGCACCACGCTGCCCGTGACCAGTGGCTTCCGGCCGAGCCAGTCGGTGAGCGTGCCTGCGGCCAGCGCGCCGAGCAGCATGCCGAAGGTGGTCCAGCTGCCGATGGAGCCCGCCAGTGCGGGGGTGAAACCGAGGCCGTCGTCGGCCAGGAGGTGCGGCATCGTCGCGCCGTAGATGTTGACGTCCATGCCGTCGAAGAAGACGGCGAGCCAGCACAGAGCGATGACCGGAGCGACGACCCGGAAGGAGCGGTCGGGTGGGGACGTGGTCGGGGCAGTCACTGGGGCACTCGCTTTCTGCCACGGCTCTGTGGCGGGTGGGCCGTCCCGCTGACAGGGAGCAACCACGAGCGGGACGTAAGTGTGCGCCAGGTGAAAATAATTCCACTCCGAGGCCGTGCGAGTTTCTCCTTGGCCTCCGCCCGTGTCAATGGGGTGCGCAGGAGCGCTCGCTGACGCCGGGGCACAGCGGGCGGGCCCGCAGGCGCGTGCCTGCGGGCCCGGGAGGTCTCATGCGGCCGGGGCCCGGCGGGGCGTCCGGCCTGTGCCCCGTAAGGCGGCCGAGTGGTGTAAGCCGCCCCCGCTCCTGCGGAGTCACGGCAGCGGCAACCCCGCGTAGTTCATGGCGAGTTCGGCGGCGGCGTGCGGCGAGGTGGCGATGCGGTCGAGCTGGGCGATCTGGAGCCGCGCGTCGAAGGGGCTCTGGCCCGGGTCGGTGTGCAGTGTCGTGGTCATGAAGTACGAGAAGTGTTCGGCGCGCCAGACGCGGCGCAGGCGGGTGTCGGAATAGGCGTCCAGCAGGTCGGCCTCACCGGTCCTGTGCTGCCGGATCAGCGCCCTGCCCAGCACCACGACGTCGGCCACCGCGAGGTTGAGCCCTTTGGCGCCGGTGGGCGGAACGATGTGCGCGGCGTCGCCGGCCAGGAAGACGCGGCCGTACTGCATCGGCTCGGTGACCGAACTGCGCATCGGCAGAACGCTCTTGGAGGTGACGGGGCCACGTTCCAGCTTCCACCCGGCGAGCGCGAAGCGGGCGTCGAGCTCGTCCCAGATCCGCCCGTCCGGCCAGTCCGCCGGGTCCGTCCCGTTGGGTACCTGGAGATACATGCGGCTGACCTCGGGCGACCGCATGCTGTGCAGGGCGAAACCGCGCGCGGAGTGGGCGTAGACCAACTCGTCGCAGGACGGCGCGACCTCGGCCATGATGCCGAGCCATGAATAGGGGTACACCCGCTCGTAGGTCCGCCTGGCGCCCTCGGGCACGGCTCCCCGGCTCACGCCGTGGAAGCCGTCGCAGCCCACGACGTAGTCGCACGTCAGGGTCATGTCCTGGCCGCCGTGTGTGTAGCGGATCGTCGGCCGGCCGGTGTCCGCCCCCTCCACCGAGCGAACTTCGGCCCCGAAGTGGAGGGCCGCTCCGTCGCCCAGCTGCAGGGCTATCAGGTCCTTGACGACCTCGGTCTGGGCGTACACCCACACGCGGCGACCGCCCGTGAGTGACGGGAAGTCGATACGGTGCGCCCGGCCCTCCCAGCGCAGCTCCACGCCGTCGTGGACCATTCCTTCGGCATCCAGCCTTTCGGCCGCGCCGACCTCGCGCAGGGCGTCGACGGTGGACTGTTCGAGGATGCCCGCACGTTGGCGTCGCTCGACGTAGGACCTGTCGCGGCTCTCCAGGACGACGCAGTCGACGCCCGCCCGGTGGAGCAGTCGCGACAGCAGCAGCCCGGCCGGGCCGCCCCCGATGATTCCCACCGTCGTGTGCACCGCTCGTTCTCCTTAGTGCGGGGGCATGAACACCCTGAGGCCGACCGCGCATCCGCCCGGAAGCCCGGACGCCGCCCTGTTCGCCGGCGGGCACTCCCATGCGTGTTCGCCCAGTGAAAGTTACTTCACTCGTTGGGGTGAGTTTGTCGCCCTGGACGCAGCCGTGTCAACGGTTCTGTCCCGTGGTGAGCGGGTCAGCTCGCGGTGAGCCGCACGGGTGCGGGCCGTGCGACGACGGCGGCGGTGAGGAGCGCCGCGAGGGCGGTGAAGGCGATTCCCTGCCAGCCGAGGGTGTTGAGCAGCGGGGCGGCGAGCGAGGTGCCGACGGCGCCGATCGTGAAGTACAGGACGAGGTAGACGCTGCTGAGGCTTCCGGACTGCTCGGGGGCGAGGGCGATGATGCGGCTCTGGTTGGCGGCCTGGGCGGCGAAGCATCCCGCGTCGAGGACGGCGAGCCCGAGCGCTGTGACCGGCGGGCTGTTCAGGCCGGTGGCCAGCAGGGCGGCGCCGGCGGCGGCGGCCAGTATGCCGGCGCGGATCAGGGCGTGCGGGGTGTACCGGTCGGTGAAGCGTCCGGTGACCGGGAGCACGGCGAAGCCGAGCAGCCCGGCAAGGCTGTACAGGCCGATGGCGGTCGGGCCGAGGTGGTGGGGCTCCTGGGCCAGGGCCAGGGCCAGTGCGACCCAGACGAGGTTGAAGGCGAAGTACCAGAGCCCGCCGGTGGCCACCGCGCGGCGCAGCTGCGGGTGCTGTCGCAGTAGTGGGGGCAGCGAGACGAGGGTGGCGGGGTAGGTGCGGCGGGCGAGCGGCCGCCGGCCGGGCAGAAACCTGGCGGCGGCGAACGCGCCCAGCAGGGCGAGGGCCGAGAAGACCAGCAGCATGCGTCGCCACCCGAGAAGGTCCGTGAGTGCTCCTCCCGCCAGGCGGCTGAGCAGAATACCCGCCGACATCCCGGCCGCCACGGTGGCGACCCCGGCGCCGCGGCGTCCGGGCGGTGCGTGGCGGCCCGCGATGTTGCCGGCCTGAGCCGCGACACCGGCCGCCGCGCCGATGAGCACGTAGGCGGTCAGCAGGACGGGCGCGCCGGGTGCGGCGGCGGCCAGGGTGAGTGCGGCTGCAAGGGCGGTGAGCTGCGCGGGGATCAGGCGGTTGGGGGCCAGGTGGTCGGTGAGCGGGAGCAGGAAGGCGAAGCCGAGCACACAGCCGCCGAGTGCGGCGGCCGGCACGAGACCGATCACGGAGATCGGTGCGCCCAGGTCGGCGGCGACCGTGGTCAGCGCGGGCTGGAGGGCGTAGTTGTTCGCGATAGCCGTCCCGGCCACTGCGGCGAGGAGGAGTGTGCCGCTTCGCGAGAGGGGAGGGGTCACGGCCGGGTTCCGCGGGAGAGGATGACGGCGTAGCGGCACTCGGCGTCGGTGGTGTTGGCGAAGACGCGGGGGGTGGGTGCGCCGAGCTCGATGGTGTCGCCCTCGTCGAGTTCGTGGACCGTGTCGCCGTCGTGGAAGGTCAGGTGGCCGTCGAGGACCCAGACGATCTGCCGTACGAAGGCGAAGGCGGCGGCCGGATACGGTACGCGGGTCCGCGCGGGCAGGCGGATCTCGGCGATCTCTGCGGGGAAGTGCGGCCCGCTGACCTGACGGCGGGTGTAGCCGGTGCCGGGGTCGCGCCACTCCGACGCATCGGCCCGGCGGCCCACCCCCGCCGTTCCGGTCGTCGAGTCCTCAGATGTTCCTTCCGTCGGCGTGACCAGGGAGGCGATGCTGAGCTGGAAGGCCGCGGACAGCTTGCCGAGCACGACGGCGGTGGGGCTGCTCTCGCCGCGCTCGATCCGGCTGATCATCGCCTGGGAGACGCCGGAAACCTCTGCGAGCCGGGCCAGCGTCCACCGGCGTCGCTCCCGCTCGCCGCGTACGCGCGCCGCGATCCGGAGCACCAGAGGATCTACTATGTTGGACATGAATCCAATATACGAGATGGGCGGGACGGTGACCGTGCGCCCGGCGCACGCAGGCGACGCGGAAGCCGTCCGCGAGATCCGCAACCACGCGGTGGAACACTCGACGGCCCTGTGGACGCGCACCCAGCTGTCGTCGGCCGAGGGTGCCGCCTGGCTCGCCGCACACCTGCGGCGCGGTTCGGCGTACGTGGCGGAGGTGGAGGGCGAGGTGGCCGGGTACGGCGCGTACGCCCCATGGCGGGAGCTGGACGGGTTCCGCCACACCATGGAGAACTCGGTCTACGTCCGCGAGGGCCGGCACGGGCTCGGCATCGGCTCCGCGCTGCTCGGCGCCCTCGTCGTCTCCGCCCGCGAGGCCGGTCACCACAGCTTGATCGCCGGTATCGAGGCCGGGAACGCCGCGTCCGTCCGGCTGCACGAACGGTTCGGGTTCCGGCACGTGGGCACGGTGCCGGAGGCCGGCACGAAATTCGGCCGTTGGCTCGACCTGACCCTGATGCAGCTGTCCCTGGCCTGACGTGCCGGCGCCCGTGTGCCGGCGGGGCCGCGTCGCCCCGGTCGGGCGGCCCGCGCGTCGACGCTCTTCAGGGAAGTGCGGCGGGGAGCGCGGCCGGTCTTCGGATCCGTCGAAGTATGCCGTGGTGTCCGTGATGTCCCCTGCTGCCGCCCGAAAGGATGAACCGGCCCCCGATCTTGGCGTGTCCCGGTAGGGGAACCAGCACTGTGCGTCGGGGGACGGGCAGTGCCGTGCGCGGCGGGCGAGGGGAGTGGCAGTGGAGACAGCCAAGGAGCGGCCGCGGGTGCCGCTGCGGAGCCGTGCGCGCTACCGGTTCGACCGGACGCTGGCACGCTCCACCGGGACGCTGATGGGCTGGCTGGTGATCACGTGCCTCGCCGTCGTCGTCCCGGTGAGCACGCTCCTGGTGTGGACGGACCCCGGCTCGCCCCCCTCGCTCTCGGGGCGGCTCGCGGCGGCGTGGCGGACCAGCGCGGAGACGCTGCGGCTGGGCGCCGCCACCGGCACGCCGCTCCGGCTGGTGCTCTCGGCCGTGCTCGGGCTGCTCGCCCTGCTCTGCGTCTCGACCCTGGTCGGGGTGATCACGACCGGGCTGGCCGAACGGATGGCGGAGCTGAGCCGGGGACGGTCGACGGTCCTGGAGCAGGGGCACGTCGTCGTGCTCGGCTGGTCGGACCAGGTCACCACCGTGGTGAGCGAGCTGGTCGCCGCCCAGGCCCCGAGGCGCCCACGCGCCATCGTGCTGCTCGCCGACCGGGACAAGCTCGAGATGGAGCGCGTCCTGGCCGCCCGGGTGCCCCTGGCCGTACGGGCCCGGATCATCTGCCGCAGCGGCCCCGCGAGCGACCCGGACGTGCTCGCGCTCGTCAGCCCGCGGACAGCGAGCACCGTGCTGGTGCTGCCGTCGGCGGAACCGGCCGCCGACGCCGAGGTGTTGCGCGTCCTGCTGGCGCTGGGAGCGGTTCTCGGTGAGGGGACGGACGGGCCGCCGGTGCTCGCCGCGGTCCGGGACGACCGGTACCGCGCCCCGGCGCGGCTGGCCGCCGGTCCGCGGGGCACGGTGCTGGAGACCGACACGGTCACCGCCCGGCTGATCGCGCAGTGCGTCGGCCGGCCCGGCCTCTCCCTCGTCCTCCACGACCTCCTCGATTTCGCGGGCGACGAGTTCCATCTCGCCGACGCCACCGCGTTCCCTCACGAACCCTTCGGGACGACCCTGCTGGGCCACCCCGACTCCTGTGTGGTCGGGATGCTCACCCCCGACGGACGTACGCTGCTGAACCCGCCCGCCGACACCGTCGTCGAACCGGGTAGCCGCCTGATCATGCTCGCCCTCGACGACGACAGCACACGGGCGGACGACTGCGGGCACCTCGTCGATCCCTCGGTGATCGTCTCGGCCCCGTCCGAGCCGGACGGCCCGACACGGCTGCTGCTGCTCGGGTGGAACCGCCGGGCCCCCCTCGTCGTCGACCAGTTGCGCCGCACGGCCCGGCCCGGCTCCGTCCTGGAGATCGTCACCGACAGTGCCGTACCCGGGCCGAGAGGGCCGCAGCCGGAGAGCGGGTTCCCGACGTGGCCGGACGTGCGATTCCGGTCGGCTCCCCTGTCGCGGCCCGAAACCATGCTGGGCCTCGACCTCGGCCCGTACGACGGCCTCGTCGTCCTCGGTCCGGACCGGGGGGACGGCCCGGACCACCCCGACGACTGGACCCTGGTCACGCTGTTGGCCCTCCGGCTGCTGGAGGCCCGCACCGGACGTGAGGTTCCCGTCGTCACCGAGCTCACCGATGACCGGAACAGGCCCCTGGCGCCGGTCAACACCGGCTCCGACGTCATCGTCAGCGGGAAGCTGACAGGACTCCTCATGGCGCAGATCGCGCAGAACCGGCACCTGGCACCGGTCTTCGACGAGCTGTTCTCCGCGGACGGCAGCAGCATCTGCCTGCGCTCCGCCGGTTCGTACGTCCGCCCGGGCGCCGACACCACTTTCGCCACCGTCGTCGCCGCCGCGCGCGACCGGGGCGAATGCGCGATCGGCTACCGCCGCCACGACGGTTCCGGCGGGCTCACGAACCGTGGGGTCCGCCTCAACCCGCCGAAGGAGGAGCGGCGCGTCTGGAGCGCCGAGGACCACGTGGTGGTGGTCGCGACGGGCAGCGGCACACCCGCGCCCCCTGTCGCCGGTCCGGAAGGCCATTGCGACGAGGTCACCACGGTCGCGCACGACGCCGCACTCGGCCGGCCGATGGACCAGGCCACCTGACGACGACAGCGGACCGCCGCGCTCGCCTGCGCCGTCGGGCGTCCGGCGCTCTCTCCCCCCACGCCCACGCCCCTGACCCAGACGGGCGCCGCCGTCGTGGGAGTCGACGGGGGGTGAAGGCCGCGAGCGGCGAGGGCTGACACCCGTCGTGCACGCCCCGTTGACACCCCTGATCACCCGTCACTACCGTCGCGGCAGGTTTTTCGGACATCGGACGAGATTTCGAACGTGACGAAGAGGCAACTTCCCACGTGAGGAGCCGCATCGACATGACGACCAGCAGCACCACGTATGACGGCAGTGGATACCGCCGGGGCGGCGACAGCGGCTACCGGAGCAGGTCCGGGCCATGAGGTCCGCCTTGTACGTCGTCGACAACGAACGGAACTCGACACGCCTACGCGCCCTGCGTCGTTCCGACGCACCGCGGTACGGCCATCCCTAGGGGTCCACTGCCATGCAGCACTCGTCTTCCCCCCACCAGCCGGCCCAGCCGACCCGCAGCGTCAGCCGCCGCCGGCTCCTGGAGGGCGGAGCCGCCGGTTTCGGCGCGCTCGCACTCTCCGCCCTCCCGGCCGTCGTGCCCGCCGGAGCGGCCGCACACGCCGACGCCGCCTCGGCTGCCGGCGGCCCTCCGGCCAACGGCTACCCGGAGTGGAACAACAACATCTCGATCTTCGACGTCGGCTCCGAGCCACCCCACACCACGCTCATGCCGTACGCGAACGTCGACGAAGCCCTGGCCTGCGACCGGACACGATCACCGTGGCGGCTCGACCTCGACGGGACGTGGAAGTTCGCCTATGCCGACCGTCCCGACGACCGCGACCCCGACTTCCACCGGACCGGCCTCGACGATCGCTCCTGGGACTCCATACCCGTACCGTCCTGCTGGCAGCTGCACGGCTACGACTTCCCGATCTACTCCAACATCACCTACCCCTGGGCGGGCGCCAACGGCCTGGGCGAAGAGGCGCAGCCGCCCTTCGCACCCACCCGCTACAACCCCGTAGGCCAGTACCGCCGCACTTTCACCGTCCCGCGGGGGTGGGCGGGCCGGCAGGTCTTCCTGCACTTCGAGGGGGTGAAGTCCGCACACTACGTGTGGATCAACGGCGAACCCGTCGGCTACCGCGAGGACTCCTACACCTCCGCCGAGTACGACATCACGACGCACCTCGTCCCGGGCCGCAACCAGATCGCGGTGGAGGTCTACCGCTTCTCCGACGGGGACTGGATGGAGGACCAGGACATGATCCGGCTGAGCGGGATCTTCCGCTCGGTCCACCTCTTCTCCACGCCCACCGTGCACCTGAGGGACTTCAAACTCGACACCCCGCTCAGCGACGGCTACACCGCGGCCGAGCTGTCCGTCACCGCCTCGGTGCGCGCCTACGGCGACGGCGGCACCGCGGGGAAGGGGAAGTACACCGTCGAGACCCAGCTCTACGACGCCGACGGGCACCCGGTCTGGGCCCGCCCGCTGCGGCAGTCCGCAGACCTCACCGCCGCCCCGGCAGGCAAGGACGTGACCGTGCGGGCCGGCAGGGCCGTGCCCAGGCCGGAGCTGTGGTCCGCCGAGCACCCGCACCTCTACACCGCCGTACTGAGGCTCCGTGACCCGGCGGGCAGGGTCACGGAGACGCTGTCCCACCGGGTGGGCTTCCGCGAGTTCGCGATCGTGGACGGCCTGATGCGCATCAACGGCAAGCCGGTCTCCCTGCGGGGTACGAACCGGCACGAGATGCACCCCGAGCACGGCATGTCGCTGACCCGGGCGGACATGGTCAAGGACATCGAGGTCGTCAAGCGGCTGAACCTCAACACCGTCCGCACCTCCCACTACCCGAACAACCCGCTGTGGCTGGAGCTGGCGGACGCGTACGGCCTGTACCTGGTGGACGAGACCAACCTCGAGACCCACGGCATCCGCGACACCTACCCCGGAGACCACGCCGACTGGACCGAGGCGTGCGTGGCCCGGGCCAGGAACATGGTCCACCGCGACAAGAACCATGCCTCGGCCGTCATCTGGTCGCTCGGCAACGAGGCCGGAACCGGTTCGGCCTTCGTCGCCATGCACAACTGGATCCGGTCCTACGACCCCTCGCGTGTCATCCAGTACGAGGGCGACGACCGCCCGGGGATCAGCGACATCCGTTCGGAGATGTACACCAAGCCCGCCCAGGTCGAGCAGAGGGCAAAAGACACCGCGGACACACGGCCGTTCGTCCTCATCGAGTACTCCCACGCGATGGGCAACTCGAGCGGCAACTTCAAGAAGTACTGGGACGTCATCCGCCGCTTCGACGTCCTGCAGGGCGGCTGGATCTGGGACTTCGCCGACCAGGCACTCACCTGGCCCACGCCGACCCGCAAGGTGTTCACGGAGTCCGGACCCGGCTCGGTCCGCGGGGAGATCCTTGCCCCCAGCGGCACCTTCGACCGCGACGAGGGCGTGTACGGGGGCACGGTCTTCGCACGCTCCGCAGGACTCGACATCACCGGCTCGCTGACCTTGGAGGCCTGGGTCACACAGAAGGTGACCGGCCGTCACCAGCCGATCCTCGCCAAGGGCGACACCCAGTACGCGCTGAAGCAGACGGATGCCGCCCTGGAGTTCTTCATCCACTCCGGCGGCCGGTGGACGACCGCGAGCTGGCCCCTGCCGCAGGACTGGACCGGCACCGAGCACCACATCGCCGGCGTCTACGACGCGGCGGCGGCCACGCTGACCCTGTACGTGGACGGCAGGGCCGAGGCCACCACGGCCGCGCCCCGGCGGCCCGGGAGCAACAACACGCCGCTCGCGCTCGCCACCGACGCGGACAACGGGACCCGTGAGTTCAGCGGCACCATCCGGCGGGCGAGCGTCTACGCCAGGGCCCTGACCGCGGCCGAGCTCGCCTCCCGCTCCCGGGGTCCCGGCGACGACGACGTGCGCCTCTGGTTCGACTCCGCCACCGTCGGCTTCGAGGAGATCCGGCCCTCGGAGCCGACGTTCCGCGCCTACGGCGGCGACTTCGGCGACAACCCGAACGACGGCAGCTTCAGCGCCGACGGCATCGTCACCGCGGACCGGGGGCTCACCGGCAAGGCCGCGGAGATCAAAAGGGTCCTCCAGGCGATCGATGCCGCGCCCGCCGACGGCGAGGGCGCGGGCTCCCGCCGGATCACCGTCACCAACGAGTACCTGTTCACGAACCTCCGTGAGTTCGACGCCGGCTGGGCCCTGGTCGCCGACGGCAGGAGGGTGCAGAACGGAAAGCTGACCCGCGCGCAGCTCGACATCGCCCCCCTGTCCAGCAAGGACATCACCATCCCCTTCACCCTGCCCGACGAGCCGGAGCCGGGGGCCGAGTACTTCCTCCAGCTGTCGTTCACCACCAAGCAGCCCACCCGGTGGGCCGAGGCCGGATTCGAGGTGGCCCGGCAGCAGCTGGCCGTCGACGCGGGCAGCCCGGCCGTGACGCCTCGGCCCCTGGACTCCGTACGGGCGCTGAGCTATCAGGACGGCGACGGCTCCGTGACCGTGACGGGCGAGGACTTCTCCGTCACCGTCGACAGGAGCAGCGGTGTCATCACCTCCTGGGAAGCGGGCGGCGACCAGCTGATCTCGTCGGGCCCCGCACCGAACTTCTGGCGGGCCCCCACGGACAACGATGTCGGCAACGGCCAGCCCGGCCGGAACGGCACCTGGCGCCACGCCGGCAGCGACCGGGACGTGACGGGGATCGAGGTGCGCGGGCTAGGCGACCGAGCCGTCGAGATCGCCGTCAGCGGCACCCTTCCCACCGCGGAGGAGTCCGCCTACACGACGACGTACACGGTCTTCGGCAACGGCGAGATCAAGGTCGACCACACCCTGCATCCGGGCGCCGCCGACCTGCCCTACATCCCGGAGGTCGGCACACTGCTCCTCCTGCCCGGCCGCCTGGAACACCTGCACTACTACGGCCGGGGCCCGCAGGAGAACCACTGGGACCGCAACGACGGCACCGATGTGGGACTGCACTCCGGCACCGTCTCCGGACAGTGGACCCCCTACGTGCGTCCGCAGGAGAACGGCAACAAGACGGATGTCCGCTGGGTGGCGCTGACGGACAGCAGCGGCAGGGGACTGCTCGCCTGCGGCGAACCGCTCCTCGAGGTCAACGCCTCGCACTTCACCCCGGAGGACCTGTCGGCGGGAGCCCGGCACGACTATCAGCTGACCCCTCGCACCGACGTCGTACTGCGGCTGAACCACCGGCAGATGGGCGTGGGTGGCGACGACAGCTGGGGCGCTCACACGCACGACGAGTACAAGCTCTTCGCGGACAAGGACTACTCCTACACCTACCGGCTGCGCCCGCTGACCGACCTGGACGACGCGATGGCGGCGTCGCGCCGGCCGACGGGCACGGAGTCCCCGGCATAGGGCCGGGCGGCGATCGGGGCGCCCCCTGACGCGGGGCGCCCCGATCCGGTGCCTCAGTGGTCGCGCCCGCCACCCCTGACCGTGCCGGGCGCGACCGGTTCAGGGGCTCCGCCGTCTCGCGGCGGAGCCCCTCGGGCCGCTTCCGTCCACCGGGTACGCGACGGCCGGTCCCTCCGCGGCAACCCGCCGGTCAGACCTTGTCGGCGGCGATCAGCAGGTACTGGAAACTGCCGTCCTTGTAGGCGTCCAGGAAGGCCTTCTCGATGCCGGTGGCCAGCGGGGACTCGGCGCGGAGCTCCCAGTAGGGGATGGTGGCCGCGGTGAGGTCGACGACGCTGACGGGCACGAGGCGGTTGGCGGCCATCTCCTTGAAGTAGGTGCTGCGGGGATGGATGTTGCAGATGTAGTGGGCGTTGATCTCGCTGACGGCTCGGGAAGGCAGTCCGTACGCGTCGTTGTAGCAGCCGGTGATGGTGACGTAGCGCCCCCCGTGCTTGAGGAGCCTGGCGTACTCGGGGAACAGGAGCGACAGGTCCACGTACATCGTGCTCTCGTTGTTCCAGATGCCTTGGAAGCTGTCGCTCTCGAAGCCGGTGTGGAGCATGTTCTTGAGGTGGAAGCCGACCTTGTGGTCCACACCGCGTTCCTTGGCCTGGCCGTTGGCGAAGGCGACCTGGGTCTCGGAGATCGAGACACCGTCGACGCGCGCGCCGAACCGGCTGTGGGCGACGAAGCTGCTGCCGCCGCGGCCCGATCCCGAGTCCATGAGGCGGTCCTCGGGGGTGATGTCGCCGAGGTGTGACATCAGCAGGTCGGACTGGGCGCACTCCAGACGGTGGAGCTCGGCCGTGAGGCGCTGCTCCCGGGTCTCCTCAGGGCCTTCGAGCACGGACCGGTCCGCGTCGCCGATGCCGTAGTGGTGGTGGTAGATGCCGTCGACCTCGCCCAGACGGAGGTTGACCGGGTTCTGCTCCTGGTTCCAGTAGTTGGCGACGGACTTCTGGTAGAGGCTGCGCAGGGGGTGGGCAGCGGTGTCCTGGACGGTCATGACGTTCTCCTTGGTTACGGGAATCACGGATATGGCTAGGGGGTCACTGAGCTTGCTGGTATCGGGCACTGGTGGCGTGCCACTGCTTGCTGCCGCCCATCCACGCCCACAGGCCGGCCAGGTAGCGGCGCAGCTGGGGCGAGCCTGCTGTTGCCAGGACGGCGCAGTCGGCCTCGACGGTGTGCATGAGTTCGTCGTGGATGGCAGCCGTCCGGTCGACGGCTTCCTGGAGAGAACAGTTCTCCTCGGCGGCGATGAGGTTGGGCAGGTTGGTGTCTCCCGGGTCCTCCTTGGCCATCGAATAGATGTCGTTGAGCAGGACGTTGGCCATGCCCGCGTAGAGGTAGGTGCGGCGCACCGTGGGGTCGGCGAGCTCAGGGGCGGGCACCTCGTAACCGCCGACCGGGTCGATCAGCGCCATGCACGGGTAGAAGGCGTTCTCGTAGCGGTGCACGAGGTACTCCCACACCGCCGGCCTGCGCCCGCTGTCGCGCCACTGGGCCTCCTGCCCGTATCCGACGAACATGACGGCGAGTTCGTGGCGCAGCCGGGCCACCTGGGTGGTGCTGGCGAACTCGGACAGATGGCCGAGACTGGACCGGAAGGCGCGCAGGACGGGCTGTCGCCGGACGAGGTCCTCGAACTGCGCCTGGTAGCGGGCGGGGAGACGGACGGGGTCGATCACCGCGTGAGCCATGGCGAGGCGTGCACCGAGGAGCTCCGGCTCCGTGTCCTCGCCCTCGTCGACCCAGTGGTCGTCCACCGACCATTCCGCGAGCCCGCAGCGGGCCGCGGCCAGCACGCGGTCGGGGTCGTCGCAGTCGGGGTGGGCGAGCATGAACAGGCGCCCGAACTGGTGTGAACGCAGGCGTTCGAGACGGCCGGTGAAGATGCCGGTCTCCTCGGCCCACTCGACCAGGCGGTTGTTGACCTCCTCGCCGAGTGCGGGGTCGTCCCGCACCGCGTCGGGGCAGTACAGGGCCGGGATCCGCACCGTCGTGGCCTGCCCCTCCACGGGTCGGTCCCGGCCGGTCGGCGGTGGGCCCTCCTGCTCTCCCCCTCCCCGCGCCGTCGCGGGTGGGGCGGGGGAGTCGAACGGGCGGGCCGCGGACGTACCCAGCCCGGCCGGTCCGGCCAGCAGGCGTTCGAGCAGGAGCGGTGGGGGAGGGGGCGAAGGAGCCTGGACGGCGGTTCGAGCCCCCGGGGCCGGCAGCCGGGCGGCCGGGGACCCGTGCCGTGCCCACGGGCGGGCGTCGGCACCACTGGTTGGTGTCATACGAAGAGTGCCTTTCGGCTGAAGAGTGCGCTTCGGCTGAGGACGGGAGCACGCCCGCTCGCGGCAGCGCCTTCGGGCATGCCGAAGCCGGGCCAGGGCGCGTCCGCCGTATCCGGGAGCGCCCGACCGGACGCGGACGGCGCGAGGCCGGCCGCGTCGGGGAGGGGATGTGACCAGTGGTCCGGTGCCTGTCGGCTCCGGTCAGCGCCAGCGGCCCACTTCGACGTTCTCCAGGACACCGAGAGCGTCCGGGACCAGGACGGCGGCCGAGTAGTAGGCGGTGACGAGGTAGGAGATGAGCGCCTGCTCGTCGATGCCCATGAACCGGACCGACAGGCTGGGTTCGATCTCGTCGGGGATCCCCGACTGGCGCAGGCCGATCACGCCCTGGTCGTCCTCACCCGTGCGCATGCACAGGATCGAGGTCGTACGGGCATCGCTCACGGGGATCTTTCCGCACGGATAGATCGGCACGCCGCGCCAGGAGGGAATGCGATGACCACCGACGTCCACCGGGTCCAGCGTCAGTCCCCGCTTGTTGCACTCACGGCCGAAGGCGGCGATGGCACGGGGATGGGCCAGGAAGAACTTGTTGCCACGGCGCCGGGAGAGCAGCTCGTCCATGTCGTCGGGGCTCGGCACGCCGTCGTGCGGCTGGAGGCGTTGCGCGTAGTCGCAGTTGCTCAGCAGCCCGAACTCCGGGTTGTTGACGAGCTCGTGTTCCTGGCGCTCGCGCAGCGCTTCGAGTGTGAGACGCAACTGCTGCTCGGTCTGGTTCATCGGGTCGTTGTAGAGATCGGCGACGCGGCTGTGGATCTTCAGTACCGTCTGCGCGACGGAGAGTTCGTACTCGCGGGGCGAGGGATCGTAGTCGACGAAGGTGTGCGGGATGCGCGCCTCGCCCACGTGGCCGGCCGCGAGGTCGACTGCCGCCTCGCCGTACTTGTTGGTGCGCTGCCGGGGGAGCGCCGCGAAGGTCTCCAGATGCGTGCCCAGTGACGGGGCGCGTTCCGCGAGGTTGGCCACGTCACTCCTGGGCAGCACCAGCACCGTGCACGCGGTGGTGGCACGGAAGGTGGACTCCCAGGCGCCCTCCGGCTCGGTCAGGGACTGCTCACCGAAGTAGGCTCCGTCGGCGAGGACTTCGAGAACGGTCTCTCCGCCGTACGCCCCGGTGCCGACCTTCTCGACGCGGCCGTGTGCCAGCAGGAGGACGCGGTCCCTCGCGTCCCCCGCGGAGGCCAGCACGGCCCCTGGCGCGAAGTCCACCTGCTCGCAGCGACGGGCCAGCTCGCCGAGCACCTCTTCGTCGGCGTACCCCCTCAACGCCGGGAGCTCGCCCAGTTCGGCCGGGATGACCGAGACCTGACCGCCGGTCTGTACGAAGGTCACCCGCCCGTCTCCCACGGCGTGACTGAGTCGCCGGTTCACCCGGTACGTTCCACCCCGGACGTCCACCCACGGCAGCATCCGGAGGAGCCACCGGGAGGAGGTCTCCTGCGTCTGTGGAACGGATTTCGATGTCGTCGCCAGGTTGCGTGCGGCGGATGTCGCCAGACTCTGCTGTCCGGACGCCTGTGCCTGTACGGCTTCCCGGTCGGCTTCAACGGTCATATGTGGTTCTCAGCCCTCCTGTAGGTGCGCCTGCTCACCCTCCCTCTTCGTCACATCACCTGTCATCACACGAAAGAAGGTGAATGTCTCCTTCCCGGCTGGGTAGTTGGGCCGCCGATTCGTTTCTTCGCGCACACGTTCACACCCGGCCGGCGCTGGTCCGGCCGGCTCCCGTCCGGTCACACCCGGGGTGCGCCGGGAACCGTCCCGGGGACGCCCGGAATCCGGCCCGCCCTGCGCAGCGGAAGATCGCCGAACGCCGCTTGGTTGGGGGTGAGCTCCACCGCCCGCGCGCTCTTGTACTCGTGGATCAGGATGGAGCGGTGGCGGTCCGTCGTGTTCCTGCTGGCACGGTGCGCGGTGAGGCAGTGCAGGAACAACACCGACCCGGGGCGGGCCCGTACCGGCACCACCTCGTCGTCCGGGGGGACCGGCTCGTGGCGGCGGTGGCTCCCCGGCCATACGAGGGTCGCGCCGGACTCGGCGTCCATGTCGTCCAGGTAGATCAGTGCCGTGACCAGCTCGGGCCGGGTGTGCCGATCGGTGTCGAGGTCGCGGTGCCAGCCCTCCTCGGCTGACAGCCTGGAAGGACGAAGCCGCGCGAACCCCATGTGGAAATTGATGTCGGGCCCCAGCAGCTCGCCGACGACGTCCAGGACCCGCTCGTCGTGGATGAGCGCGTACCAGTCGTCCCCGGCCAGCGGCGTATTGACGATCTTCCACACGGCGTACGGGTTGTAGGGGTCGAGGCGCGGCAGGGGTGTGGCGGACGCGGCATGGACGTGCAGCCGGGGATGCGCGGACGCCGGAGGGTCGATGAGGCCGGACAGCATCTTCTTCAGAACCGCCACCTCGTCCTCGGAGTAGAGGTCGGCCAGAAGGTATCCGTCACGCTCGAACGCGTCGCGGTTGTTCATCGCGGGCCTTCCTCAGGAACCGGTGCCGGCGTAGCGGTCGAGCCCGCGTCGCCACAGCAGGACAGCGGGCAGGAACAGCAAGGGGCCCGCGAGAGGCAGGGCCCAGACGAACGGGGACTCGGTCCTGCCGAGGATGTAGAGGCAGGGGAAGTAGCCGACGAAGGCGAACGGCACCACCGTGGAGAACACGGTCAGCAGCCACCTCGGATAGAAGCTCATCGGCAGTTGCGCGAAGCTGTCCAGGCGCCAGATCAGCATGCTCAGCATCGCGTCCTGGCGCAGCCAGAAGGAGAGGGCCGTGACGGCGAGGTGCATGGCCGCGAAGACCAGGGCGGAACCGATCAGGGCCGGCGGGATGAAGAGCAGGACCGGTCCGGACAGGTCCGCCCCGCTGAAGTGGAGGGCGCCGCCCAGCATGCCCGCGCCGACGACGATCTCGATCCAGACGTCCGTGTCGACCTTCGAGAACAGGATCAGCGCCAGTGGACTCGTCGGACGCACCAGGTAGTGGTCGAGCTCTCCGCTGCGCACCATGTCAGGGATGTCCAGGGTGCCGAAGAAGACGGTGTTCCACAGCGCGCGGGCGACCGTGGTGAATCCCGTCAGCGCCGCCCACTCGGCGAGCGTCCAGCCGTGGATGCCGCCCGACGCGGAGAGTGCCAGCATGAAGACGGCCGCTCCGGAGACTGCCTGGACCAGGGCTCCGACGTTGGCGAGCACGACCTCGCCGGGGTGCACCAGCTGGCTCCTGAAGTTCATCCGGGTGGCGAGCAGCGCGATTCCGGCGGACTTCCGCAGCCCGGCCAGGGTCTCAGCCACCGGCGATCACCAGCCTCCGCAGCGCGGTGCGGGTGCACAGCACACCGGCAGCGGACAGCAGGACCGCCCAGCAGGCTCCCAGGGCGATGATCCGGCTGTCGACGAAAGGATCCCGGACCAGGGTGCCGAGGGGGGTGTAGAAGCCGTGCACGAACGGCGTCCAGACCGCGGCGTCCCGCAGCTCCCGCGGGTACAGGGAGATCGGCATCATCGAGCCGCCGAGCAGGAGCAGCAACGCCTCGCGGACTTCGTTGAGGCCCTCGACGCGGCGGATGAAGAACGCCGACAGACCGATCAGGTAGCTGAAGTCGAACAGGATGACGAAGGCGATGGCGGTCGTCAGCACCAGGCGCCCCACGTAGGCGGGATCGAGTGAGAAGGGGTACAGCAGTACCCCTCCGGCGATCATCGCGGGCACACCGACCAGTGCGGTGACGCCGAGCGTGCGGCCGAGGGCGGCGGAGAACCACTGGGACTGGAATCCGGTGGGCATCAACAGCTCGGTCACGATCCGCCCGTCCCTGATCTTCGCCTCCAGCTGTCGGGCCAGCGCCAGGCCAGGCACGCAGAGCACCCAGATGGTTCCGGCCGCCGCGTACAGGGTCGTCTGGTGCAGGGTCAGCCAGCCCGCCCGCGCGGAGCCGTCGCCGCCCGCGTAGACGGCGCTCCACAGGGCCGCCTGGAGGCCGATCAGCAACAGGGCGCCGATCCCCTGCGCGAGCGCTCTGGTCCGGTAGTGGAAGGTCAGTTTCACCTGCATGGCGGCGATGGCCCGCTGGGTCTGCCAGGCCCGCCGCGCGGCAGCCATCAGGCACCCTCCAGGTAGCGGTCCTTGATGAGGGACTCCAGGCTCGGAGCCTCGATCCGTACGTCGTCGACCTGTGGGTCGGAGAACAGCTTCGCGAGGAGCTCGCCCGGCAGCTCGCCCTGGACGAAGCCGTACGTGGTGATCGTGCCGGTCCGCTCCTCGACCTGCGCCGGGCCGGGCAGCGGGGGCAGCCGGTGGTCCGGCGCGTGGTGGATCACGAGCTTGCGGCGGCCGCCACCGAGCGCGCGCAGTTCGTCGATCTTCCCGTCGTGTACCAGGCGGCCGTCGTCGATCATGACGATCCGGTCGCAGATAGCCTCCACGTCCCGCAGGTCGTGGCTGGCCATGAGGACGGTCGGCGCCGTGTCCTGGCGGAGATCGCGCAGGACACCGCAGATGGCCTCCCGCGCGAAGACGTCCAGGCCGATGGTCGGCTCGTCGAGCAGCAGCAGGCGCGGGGCGTGGAGCAACGTCCCCACCAGTTCCGCCCTGGTCCGGTTGCCGAGGGAGAGTTCGCGCACCGGGGTGTCGAGGTATCGCCCGATGCCGAGGCGGTCCACGAGGTGCTCGCGGCGGCGCCGGAAGACGGCGGGCTCGATGTCGTAGACCCGCCGGAGCAGCTCGTAGGAGTCCTTCACCGGCAGGTCCCACCAGAGGCTGGCCCGCTGCGCCGCCAGATACCCCAGCTCGGCGGAGAGCCGCCGACGGTCACCGTGCGGATCGCGACCGTCGACCGTGACGCGGCCGGCGGTCGGGGTCAGGATCCCGGCGACGAGTTTCATGGTGGTGGACTTGCCCGCTCCGTTGAGCCCGATGTAGCCGACCGCCTCGCCCTCGTCGACCCGCAGGTCGATGCCCTTCAGTGCTTCCACCTCGCCGCTGACCCTGCGGAGCAGGCGGACGAGGCGCCCGCCGGTCTCCTGGGGCCGCCGAACCCGGTAGGAGCGGTGCACCGATTCCAGGTGGACCCTCACGAGACCGCCCCCGCCCGCGCGCCGTCGGCGATGTGGTCGATCGCCGTCACTTCGGCGGGAGTCAGGGAGAAGTCGTTCACCGTGAGATTCGCAGCGAGGTGGGCGGGCGAGACCGCCTTCGCCACGGTGGGGACTCCGTGTTCGAGGTGCCAGCGCAGCAGGACCTGGTGGACGCTCCGACCGTGGCGTTCGGCGGTCGTCCGCAGCACGGGGTGTTCCAGGTCGTTCTCGCTGAAGGGGCTGTGTCCCTGGACCACGATCCCGAGTGCGGCGTGGTGCGGAGCGAGAGCGGGGTCGAAGTACCAGGGGCCGAAGGCGACCTGGTTCACCGCGGGGACGACCCCGGACCGGGCGACGAGGTCGTCCACCTGGGAGGGCCGGAAGTTGCTCACGCCGATGGCACGGACCAGACCCGCCTCCCGGGCCTCGACGAACCGTCGCCACACGGCCAGCGACCCCTCGGCGTCCAGCGGACCGTGCATCAGCCAGAGGTCCACGTACTCCACCCCGAGCAGGTCCAGGCTGCGCGAGAGCGTCTCGTGCTCACGTCCGGCGTCCTCCTCCGGGAACTTGGTGACGATCAGCAGGTCGTCCCGCTCGATGTCGGAGGCGCGGATTCCGGCTCCCACCGCCTGTTCGTTGCGGTATCCGGTGGCGGTGTCGACACATCGGTAACCGAGGTCGAGGGCCTCCCTCACAGAACGGCTCGCCGCCCGGCCCCACATCTGCCAGGTGCCCAGGCTGACCGGAGGGAGGCCGGACGGCAGGGTTCCCCCGCTCACCGGACACGGCTCCCGTCGTCGGTCGGCTCGCCGAGCAGCCCGAACGCCGCGCCGACCGCCGTGAGCAGTTCACCGTTCGCCATGTCTCCGAGCACGTCGAAATAACGCTTCGCGAAGGCGAGGTTGGAGGCGTTGACGAAGTTGGCGGTGACCGAGACGGTGCCGGTGAGGTTGCGCACCTCGTGGGCCCATCCACTGGGCGTCACCACGATGTCTCCCGCCTCCTGGACCAGCGTGACGCTCTCGCCGTCGCAGGCGCCCGGAGCGTCGGCGCAGCCCGGGGGCAGCAGACGCAACTCCTCGGCGCGGCCGGGAGGGTGGAAGCTCCATCTCTTACGCCCCGAGCAGAGCAGATTCCACGCGGAGCTCGCCATCGTGTCGACATGCAGGGGGGACCCGCTGCCGGCCCCGCCGATCATCAGCCACACCCAGTCCGGGCGCATCTCCGTGGGCAGTGCCAGCAGCCAGTTCAACCGGCGGACCTCGCGCGGGACGAGGTTCCACAGACCCGGTTCGAACTCCGACACCAGCTGGTCGCGGAGGTACAGGCCCCGTGGATGTTCGGCCCGCAGCTCGTCCAGGATCTCCCGCAACGGCACGGTCACCGCCCGCCGCTGAGCGTCCTGGGCCACCACCGGGCGGTCGTCGAACTCCCGCAGCCGTGCCTCGCCGAGCGCGGTGTACACCGGCCAGTCCCGGCCGGCCCCGCGCAGTACGGCTGGCCGGTCGCCGCACACCTGGGCGGCCGTGGCCGCGTCGTCAGCCGTTGAAGTAGTCAACGCGGCTGCCCCCCTCCGCCTGGCGGGCCCAGTCCTGCTGGTGTCCCCGTAGCGCCTGGGGCCCGAAGGCCGTCTCGATGTCGGCCCGGGCGCGCAGGCCCTGCACGAGGTTCTCCCGCTCGGACATGCAGCGCGCCCGCTTCGCCGTCACCTTCTCGCGCACGGTCCCGTCCTCGTCCGACGCCCTGAAGGGCGCCTCCGGTACGGTCACCGTGCACATCGGCGCCGCCCAGCAGGTCCGGCAGGAGCCTGCTTGCACGGCGTCACGGAACATGCCGAGCTGCTCCACCCCTGCCAGCGGGTCGACGCCGCGGTCCGTGTGGCCGACGGCGAAGTCCGGGGACTGGTATTCGTACGACGAGTAGAGCGTGCCGTCCGAGCCGAGCACCAAGTACTCGTTCCCCGGCACGAGCTGGACGCCCAGCAGGTGTCCGAGCCGGGGACCGCCGCTCCGCTCGGGCTGGTTCAGGGCGCGGTGGAAGGAGCGATGGAGGAAGCCGTGGCTGAAGGCGAAGCGGTAGCGGCCCGACCGCTCCCGCTCGTCGTACGGCAGCCGGTGGGACGCCACGAAGAGGTCCCATACCCGGCGCTGCTCGGCGAACATCTGCTGGAAGTCCGAGTACGACTCCTCACCCCCCGGCAGCAGCAGGTCGAAGTCCCAGGCCAGCGCCCTCAGCGCGGTCGGCCACTCGCTGAAGTACCGGTACAGGGCGCCCTCGTCGAGCGGTGCCGAAAGGACGCAGATGACGGCGACGCGCGAGGCGAAGTAGTCGGGCCGGTTCTCCGCGAGCCAGTCGGCCCGCTCCCGTACGCGGTCATGGGTCCCCTTGCCGCGGCGGTCGATCCGGTAGCGGTCGTGGTTGGGACCGTCGATGGAGATGTTGAGGTAGATGTCGTGCGCGACCAGGAAGTCGACGATCTCGGTCGTCAGCAGCATGCCGTTGGTGTTGACCTGGACGATGAGGTTCTCCAGCCGGGAGCCGACCTCCTTCTTGCGCTCCTCCAGGGCAAGGACGGATTCCTTCAGCTGGTCGAACGCCATCAGCGGCTCTCCGCCGAAGAAGTAGACCGCCCGTTGTGCGGGTTCCAGCCGCTCCTCCCCGGTGACGAACAGGTCGATCGCGGCCCTCACCATGTCCGACCCGGGAGAGGCTGTCTGGTGCGGGCGGGTGCCCGGGTAGGCGCCACCGTAGTAGCAGTACGTGCACCGGATGTTGCACTGCTCGGTGGGATTGAGCATGAGCACCCGGACGCGCGGCTGCTCGAGGCGCGCGTCCGGCGGCAGATCCGGGAACTGCCAGCCGGAGCCGTCGAACGGCACGATCAGAGAGGCGAGTTCGTCGATGTCGGCTTCGGAGATCGACGCTTCGGAGGCCTCCGGGCCCCCGGGCGCGCCCGTCGCGCCCTGCGGCCCTCCCCGGCCGGGCCGCTCCCAGCGGTCGGCGCGCAACAGCGCCGCCTGGCGGGAAGTGATCTCGTGGATCCGTCCGGTGGCGGGGGCGTACAGATGGTAGCGCCCCGGGTGCCGGTCGCTCTCCCACACCCTGTAGAGCCAGGTGCGACCGTGGTCCTGACGGATCGTCACCTCACCCTCTCCCTGATTCATGCCGGTGACGGAGCCCTCGTGCGTCCGGACGTCGGGCCGGTCCGTCCGCTCGATCAGGTCGATCTGCCAGGCGTGCAGGCGGTGGGTCCGCTTCTGCTCTGCCGCGTCCGTACTCATCTGTCCCTCCCTCGTCCTTGGTGGTCGTCAAGCAGCGCGCGCAGGCAGGTCATGACGAGCGCGGAGATGGTCGCGCTCGTCGCCCGGTTCTCGCGGTCGTCCTGAAGGGCCTCCACGATGTCGACCGCGACCACGCGCCGCGTACGGCATAGGTGCTCGACGGCGGCGAGCAGCTCGCGCAGGCGGTAGCCGCCCGCTTCCGGGTGCCCGGTCGCGGGGAACTCCGCGGGGTCGATCACGTCGAGGTCGATCGACAGATACGTCGGGTCGTCGTCCACGTGGTCCGCCGGCTCAGGGAAGCCGTACGCGTACGCGCAGCGCAGGCTCGGCGGCAGGGGACCGCAGGAGGCCGGCAGATAGGCCCGCACGCCGTACAGCTCGCATCCCGTGACCACGCCCGTCTGGAGCAGATGGCCGAGGAAGTCGCCGTGGGTGATGTCGGTGACACCGGGCATCGGCCGGGCACTGAAATCGCAGTGGGCGTCGAAGCACACCACGCTCACCGGTCCGTGCACGGAGGCCAGTCCTGTCGCCACGGGAGCGGAGAGGCTGTGGTCCCCTCCGACGAACAGGGGGACCGTCCCCGTTCCGGTGAGCCGTTCCGTGAGCACGGTCAGCGCTCGGTAGTACGCCGCCCGCCCCACCCGGGGATCGATCGGAACGGCCCCGAGGTCGCCGAGGTCGAACACCCGCCGGCCGGCGAGCACGGGGTCCCCGGTCAGCGGATCGATCAGCCCGCCCAGCGCTCCGTCGTCATCGACGCTCCAGTCATGCCCGGGGCTGAGCTTGCGGAAGATCTCCGGCCCGTGGCGCTGGCCGGGCACACCCGTCACCCCGGCGTCGAACGGCAGGCCCATGATCACCGCGTCGGCGGCCAGGACCCCCGACACGACGGAGTCGACGTCGGCCGCAGGCAGTCCAAGTGCGCCCGCGCCGGACCGGATCGACGCGGACGTCACGAGGCCCGCCACCCTTCGGCCCGCTCCGCCCGGCCACCGGTCAAGGTGACCAGACGCACCTTCAGCAACGCGGAGACCAGGGCGGACACGGTGACCGCGGAGGCGCCTGTCCGTTCGGCCAGTTCTCCGATGCCGACACGGCGCAGCCGGAGAAGCGCCTCGCATGCAGCGTGGTGAACGGCGGGCAGGACGAACTCCTGGTCCGCGGCGGTGAGCACCACGTGCTCACCCCTGAGTTCGAGCAGAGGGGGCAGCACGGTTGCCAGCTCGACGACCGCCTCGGCCGGCGGCCGCGCCTTCAGCACGTCCCAGGGCAGGCCCGCGGTGTCCCGGCCGCCGCTCCGGCGCCGCTCGGCGTCGAAGAAGTCCGGCAGCGTCAGGCCCTTCGCCTCGGCGACGAATGCCGTGACGAGCCGCTCGGCCTGTGCCCGCTGCTCCTCCGGGGTACCCGCCCGGGTCAGGCTCTCCCGTACGTCGACGTTGTCGAGCGCCCGGTACGCCACCCAGCGCAGCCAGTCGTAGCCGGTGCGCCGGGTGAAGGCGAAGGTCAGGTGGAGGCTGGATTCGCCGCCCCCGCGCACGGTGTGCCACCAGCCGCGGGGCACGTGGATCACATCGCCCGGTTCCAGCGTCTTCTCGAACAGCACGGACTCCGGGCAGCGGGCCGGGTCGCTGTCCCCGTACTCCGGAAGGGGGTGCTCCTCCGACGGCCCGTGCACCTGCCAGCTCTTGGTGCCGTGCACCTGGAGGACGAAGGTGTCCACCTCGTCGAAGTGGCTGGCGAAGGCCTGCGAGTCGTCGAACGTGACGAAGAGGTTGCAGGAGGCGGTCTCGCCGACCATCCGCATGACGTCGTCGGTCGCGGCACGCACAGCAGGGTGGATCCGGTCGAGCGAGTCGATGATGAGGCTGGCGCCGGCCCGCATGAGCGAGAACGTGCTGCTCAGGTCGATCACGCGATGCCCTGCCCGCGTGACTGTGTACTCGTGCTCGGGCAGCGATCTGCCCCCCGTGCACAGCTTCAGCTCCGCGGGCTCCACGCGGCCCCGGGAGAGGATCTCGTTCAGGTCGTGCCAGGAGAAGTGGTCCCGGATCAGCTCCGGGTCGAGCTGCCGGAGCACCACGTCGGTGCTGAGGTGTTTCACCACGAAGTCGGGGCCGAACGCGGCCGCCAATGCCCGGCCGAGTCCCGAGGCGGGTGCCGTCATGATCGCTGTGTCTCCCATGTCCGCCGGCGGAGGCGCAATTCCCGGAAGGGGATGCGTAAAAGGGTTCCGTGCGTACCGGATCCCTGCGGATCGATACGCACGGAACCCCGGTTCCCTACTTCACCGAGTCACCGAACATCTGGGTGAAGTCTGGAACGCCCGCGCGGTTGTGGGTCTTGGCGAAGGTCGCCCGCGCCCTCTCGGCCACGGGAGAAACCTGGACCTCCACCTCGGGGAATTCCTGCTCGGACGTGTTCCGTGCAGTGTTGTCAGCCATGTTCGCCTCCAGAGCGACGTTGCCGGCAGTTCTCGGCGACAGTACGACAGGAATTGTGCGGCGAACAAGAGGTGATATTCGGACGGTCGATTACCGGATGCGGTCATAAATAATTATCGTCAGAAAATGTGTTCTAGTCGAACGGCTCGTCGTTCCAATGGGGGGCGGTCACCTCTCCGGACCTCCAGTCCCGGCGCAGCACCGCGTAACCGACCGCGTCGTGAACGGTTCCGTCCGACGACGGCCACGCCTCCCGGTAGTGCGCTTCCTTGGCGTAGCCACAGCGGAGGAAGACGCGTCGCATCGCGCTGTTGTCCTGTCGTGTGTTGCCCTCGATGCGATGCACGTCGGGGAACTCCTCGAAGACGTACCTGGTCAGCCAGGTCACGGCCAGGGTGCCGATGCCACGACCCCGGTCCGCGGCCCGGAGGCGCAGGTCGAACAGGGGTGTGTGGTCCCCGAGGTCCATGAGCCTGAGCAGACCCACGGCCGCTCCGTCGACGTCGATCCAGAAGCTCCTGTTCTCCCCGCTCTCGAAGCGGCCTTCCGCGATCCACTGGCCCACGGTTTCGTGGTCCACCTCGCTGGTGCCGTGAAAGGGCCAGTTCTCGCTGGTCAGAAAATGGATGAGGGGCTCGGTCTCGGGCGCTGACAGGCGCCGGAAGATCATATTCACGGTCGCCACCCTACGGCCTGTGTTCACTCCCCGGTGCCTGAAGCAGGAAGTCCTGGGCAGAGATTCTGGTGCGCGGTTCCCGACTGGATATCGACGCTCAATTACTCTGGGGGCGGGGAATAATGCGCCGGGCGATATCCCGTCTCGTTCGCAGTGGTTCGCTCCATCCGCTCGGGTCGGTGACTTGGTGTGCTCCGGGTCAAGGAGGAGTTACCGTGTGCCGCCGAGGGGCCGATATCACGCATTCCGGCGCATGCGATGGCCGAGAAGTGGAGCCGTTACCGGCGGAACTGTCACGCGGGGGTTCCTCGGGTGATCCGGGGACGTCATCCCGCGGAGTGGACGGGCCGGGCTGAAATCGGCCAATTTTCGGAACAGGTGGCAATTCCGCTGCTCCAGGACGGTGCACTCCGGCGCGTGCGCCGGGAATTCGCCGTGCACGCCGGGCTGTTGAGGGCTTGGCCGTCGGACGCCATGAGGAGCCCCTGATTCTCGGCACGAACCACGGGCTTCTGCCGTCGCCCGTGTTCCCCGGACGACGTCGCCAGTGGGACGGGGTGGGCCGGGCGGCTATCGCGGGGACGCGGTCCGAGCGGGGCGGGCCGGAGAGGCGGCACGGGAGGAATCGGGGGAGTGAGGACGGCCAGGATGAGCGTGTGCCCCTTCGGGACCGATCGTCGGCGTGACGCGCTCGCCCACGCGCTGGGCGGCGGTGCGCCACGCAGTCGTGACGGCCCGATGCGCGGCTCTGCTCGCTGCCCCGACCTCCTTCGGCAGGAGAAGGGGTGCACCGACGTGTACGTGGAGGCGGGGACGTCGGACGGGGGCGGTGAGAAGACCTGCCACCTGCTTGAGCCCGCTTCCGGAGGTCAGGCGTCGGGCACCGGCCTGGCCGACCGGAATGATCCGGGCTCCGGAGGCGGCGGCCAGTCGGGCGACACCGCTACGGAAGGCTTGGGGAGCGGCTTCGGCGGCATCAGCGCGTGGAGGAATGCGCCCCTCGCCGTAGATGAGCACATGTCTCCCGGCTGCGAGTGCGTCGGCGGCGCTCTCCAGCGCGTCGGCCGCACGGCTGGTGCGGCGGTGGACGGGGACGTGGCCGTCGCGGTCCAGGAAGTACCTCAGGACGGGCACCCGCCACAGGCCGGCGGTGGCGAGGACGACGGGCTCGATGCCCAGCCGGCGCAGAGCGGCCAGGACGATGCCTGGGTCCGCCAGGGAGGTGTGGTTGGCGACGAGGATGCCGGGGGCCGGGGCGGCCGGCAGATCCGATGAGGTCGTCAGGCGCCCGAAGGCGGGGACGACGGCGGTCGCCATCTGGCTGAGCACGGGACTCCTGAGATTCGGGCGTCGAGGTGATGCCCATCGTCACGCGGTGGCGGGGCCGGTGGCCTGAGCCCGTGTACTCATCTCGGAGAGCGGCGGGGGGCGCAGGTGCTCAGCGGAAGCAGGGTCGGACAGGTTTTGTGCGCGGTTCCGTTCGCTCGGACACAGCGGTCGTGAAACGGGGTTGGGGAGCGTCACCTGGTGGTGCCGGACGACAGGGACGTCGGCACCGGTGAATCGTGCCGGTGGCCCGGCAGCTGTGCGGCCGACGGGACAGGGAAGCGGGGATCTCACCCGGTCCCCTCGGCAGCGGGGCCGACCAGCAGGACGAGCTTTCCGCGCACGCGCCCCTCCTCGCCGACGCGATGCGCTTCGGCGATGCCGGCGAGCGGGAAGGTCCGCGTGACCGGAAGCGAGAAGCGCCCGGACTCGATCAACTCGCCGATCTCGGCCAGCGCATGGAGCGCGCGGCCGCCGTCCCCGCTGCTGAACGCCACACCGTGCTCCTGTGCCCCATGGAAGTCGGCGATCGTCACGACACGCCCCGGACCGCCCGCGAGAGCGATGAGGTCGGGCAGGATGCCGCTGCCGGCGACGTCCAGCGCGGCGTCGACGCCGTCGGGTGCGAGCGCCCGCACCCGCTCGACGAGGCCCTCGCCGTAGGGGACGGGCTCGGCCCCGAGCGAGCGCAGGTACTCGTGACGTGCCGGACCGGCGGTGCCGATCACGCGCACGCCCCGCACCGCGGCGAGCTGCACCGCGGCGCTGCCGACGTTTCCGGAGGCGCCGCTGATCAGCAGGGTGCCGCCGCTCGCGACGCCGAGCCGGTCGAGTGCGCGCGTGGCCGTCTCGATGGCGGACGGGAGCGCGGCAGCGCCGGGGAAGTCGAGCGACGCCGGGATCGGCGCGTAGGAGGACAGGACCGCCAGCTCGGCCTGGGCCGCTCCCTCGGTGGAGAAGCCGAACACACGATCGCCGACCGCCACGTCCGTGACGCCCTCGCCGAGCTGGTCGACGACGCCCGCCGCCTCGTGGCCCAGGGTCTGCGGGAGCTGCTCGTCCATCAGACCCCTGCGCTTCATCCAGTCGCTCGGGTTGATCCCGGCCGCGCGCACCGCGATCCGGACCCGGCCGTGACCTGGATGCGGATCGGGCAGATCCACGATCTCGAGAACCTCCGGACCCCCGAACCGGTTGAAACGGACTGCCTTCATCACTCGCTCCGAACTCGCCCCGTGGTGTCGCGGTCGCCGCACGGAGAACAGTCTCCCAGCCTCTGTCCGCCGGGCCGAGCCCAGCGCGCCGGACAAGGGCCGGAGCCGTGTCCCGGGTTATGTCCCCGGGGTGGTTCGGGCGGTTCCCCTCGGCTGCACGCACTTGTTCGTGGCCGTCGTGTTCATGGCTGTGTGCTGCCGCACCGGGGTGCGGCAGCACACAGGAGTGGTACGAGCCCGGCGGTCAGCCGGTGTACTGGGCGAAGACGCGGGTGAACTCCCACGGCTGCTGGGAGACACCCGAACAGGTGTCCGCTCCGCCGCCGGTGCAGGGCCGGTCGCGATTGACCGACCAGAAGGTCAGCCGCGCCAGGTGACGCTGCTGGGCATAGCCGAGGATGGTGCGGAAGTCCTCGACGGTCACGGTCTCGGCGTTGTCGGTGATGCCGTTCATCGAAGAGATGCCCGTATGCCGGTAGGCCTGGTCGTCCGAGTACCCGTAGGCGCTCTTGACGGTGTTCTTCAGCCCTTCGGCGGCGCGGACGGTGAGCTGGCCCATGTTCTGACCGCTGCCGCCGAAGTTGAACGGCATGATCGTCCAGCTGTCCACCGTGAGTCCGGACGCCGCCGCCTTGCTGATCAGGCTGCTGTCGGGGCCGTTCTGGCCGGTCCCGAAGGTGACGTACAGCTTGATCCCCGGGTTGTTCGCCCGGACCGTCTTCAGCGCGTCGACCGTGCGCTGCTGGACGGTCGGGCTGTCGTACGCCGCCGCCTCGATGTCGATGTCGATCGCCTTGAGCCCGTAGGCGTTGATGACCTTCTGGTAGGCGGCGGCCAGCTCCGCAGCACTGCCGCAGGAGCTCTCCAGCTTGTTGCCGCTCCAGCCGCCGAACGACGGGATCACGTCACCCCCGGCGGCGCGGACGGTGTTGACCGTCTGCTGGTCGACGCCGCCCGTGAGGGGACGGCCGCCGTCCCACTGCGGGTTGCAGTAACCGTTGCTCAGGACGAACGCGAGGGTGAACCACTTGACGCCGGTCGCGTTCATCACGGTGGTGGGGCTCGGCGGGCTGCCCCAGCCGTTGTAGAGGTACGGCGCCACGGCCATGGCACCCGGCCCGGGGGGTGTGGTGCCACCGCCCGGCGCCGTCCACTTCTGGTTCGCGGCGCCGGTGCAGGTCCAGATCTGCAGCCGTGTGGCGTTGGCGGAGGTGTTGCCGGTCACGTCCAGGCACTTGTCGGCCTGGGGGTTGACGATGTCGCGTGCGGCGCTGACGGACCACCGCTGGGCGGCGCTCCCGTTACAGGTCCACAGCTGGGTGCGCGTGCCGTCGGCCGTCCCGCCGGAGGCGACGTCGAGGCACTTGCCGAGGGCGCGGAGGGTGCCGTCGGTCCCGGTGGTCCACTGCTGTGCCGCGCTGCCGTTGCAGTCGTAGAGCTGTACGGCCGTGCCGTCGGCCGTGGCGGCCCCGGCGACGTCGACGCACTTGCCGCCCAGGCCCGTGATCTGTCCGGTGGCCGCCGCCGCGCCGCTCGCCGGGGTGACGACCAGTCCGGTGATCAGAGCGGCCGCGGCTGCCGCGCCCAGGCCACGCCGGAGGGCGCGGCCGAGCGGAAGGAGCGTCATCGGGTCACCGTCCACTTCTGGTTCGCGGCTCCGGTGCAGGTCCAGATCTGCATCCGTGTGCCGTTCGCCGAGCTGCTGCCGATGGCGTCGAGGCACTTGTTGGCCTGGGGATTGACGACATCACGCGCCGCGGGAACGGCCCACTGCTGGGCAGCGCTGCCGTTGCAGTCCCACAGCTGGACGGGCGTGCCGTCGGCCGTTCCGCCGGAGGCGACGTCGAGGCACTTGCCGAGGGCACGGAGGGTGCCGTCGCTCCCGACGGTCCACCGCTGTGCCGCCGTGCCGTTGCAGTCGTAGAGCTGCACGCGTGTGCCGTTGGCGGTGTTGGCGCTGGGCACGTCGAGGCACTTGCCGCCGATGCCGGTGACGGGTCCGCCGCCGCTCGGCTGTCCGCTGTCGGTGCTGACGCGGACGTAGTCCACCACGAGCTGCTGGGGGAAGGACGTGCTGCCGTCGGGGTCGCCGGGCCAGTAGCCGCCGACCGCGAGGTTGAGGATCACGAAGAAGGGCTTGTTGAAGACCCACTGCTTGCCGCCGAGGTCGGCGGGGGTACGCCGCTGGTAGACCGTGCCGTCCACGGACCAGGTGATGGCGTCGGGGCTCCAGTCGACGGCGAAGGTGTGGAACGCGTCGGCGAAGGCCTGCCCGCCGGGCAGCGAGTATCCCGCGCCGATCCCTCCGGAGCCGGAGTAGCCGGGGCCGTGCAGGGTGCCGTGGACGGTGCCGGGTTCGAAGCCGACGTTCTCCATGATGTCGATCTCACCGCTGTTGGGCCAGCCGACGCTGCCTATGTCGGCGCCCAGCATCCAGAAGGCGGGCCATATGCCCTGCCCGCGCGGGATCTTCATCCGGGACTCGACACGACCGTACGTGGTGGTGAACTTTCCGGACGTGTTCAGCCGGGCGGAGGTGTACTCGCACCGGCCGTACCAACACTGGTAGTTGCCCGGATTCTCCTTGCGCGCGGTGATGACCAGGTTGCCCTGGCCGTCGAGGGTCGCGTTGCGGTTCCCCGCGGTGTAGTACTGCCGTTCGTGGTTGCTGACGTTGTCGCCGGTCTCGATCTGCCACTTCGAGCCGTTCACGGCGGAGCCGGCGGCCCCGTCGAACTCGTCGGAGAACGTCACGGCGGTCGGCGCGGCCGCGACGGCGGTGCGTGCGGACGGTTCGGCGCCGGGCGTGGGCGCACCTTGGGCCAGTCCTGCTGACAACGAGGTGAGCGTGAGCGCCGAGACGAGCAGAAGGAGCAGACGCCTGGGCAGACGCGCGGGATCCATGACTTTCCCTTCGAGGACATGACGAGGAAGTGAAATGGCATGCGCATGACATTCGACGGAGGCGGTAGGGCCTCGCCGGATGGTGGAAGGGGGTGACGCGTTGTGTGGGGGACTTACTTCATTACGTGATTTAAGAAGTGAACGATAAGCCTGTCAAGAGCCTGGTATGGACCAAACGCTTTGAACGGAGGTGTGTGACCGCCGATATGTGCGAGGCGGCAGGGGGTCGCGCCGGATTCGGTGCGGCACTTTCGAGCCGACCGGGCGACGCGCCTCGGCAGTCCTGGGGTAGGAGCGGTCCCCCCTGGGTACGTCGGAGGGGCGCTGTGGCGCGGGAGGCGGGATCGGCGCCGAACTCGCCCGCAGGGGGGGGCGTGCAGAGCACTTCCCTCCAGTGCGTACGGCAGTCGTGGGAGCGCTCCCGCACTGTTCGGCAGACTCGGCCGCGCGCCGTGCACCATCGCAGCGCGCGCCGTGCACCACCGCATCCGGACACTCCGCGCCAACGAAAGGAAGGCTCATGCGAACACCTCGTGTCCTCTCCCGGAGGGCCGTACTGACGGCCGCCGCCGCGGGCGCGGTCGCCGCGGCCTCCCCCTCCCACGCGTCCGGCGCCCGCTCACCCCGGCCGGCCGGTCCTCCGGCGACCTACCGGACGGTGGGCCGCGTGAAGGAGGCCGCCGACGGATTCGTGCAGTACGCCTGGCCGGGCATCGCCTTCGAGGGCCGGTTCAGGGGCACCGGCGTCGGGATCGTGCTCGACGACGCCGCCAACGACTACGACGTCCAGATCGACGGACGGACCGTCAGCACGTTGGTGACGCCCGGCCGCACCACGTCCTGGGTCGATGGCCTCGTCGATACCGGACACGGCGTGCGCCTCGTCAAGCGGACGGAGAGCCCGTGGGCTGCCGGCCGGTTCGGTGGGTTCATCCCGACGCGAGGCGGAGTCATCCTCCCGCCTCCCGCGCCGCGCCGCAGGCAGATCGAGTTCATAGGTGACTCCTTCACCGCGGGGTACGGAAATGTCTCCGGCACGCGCGACTGCTCGGGAAACGGAGGGGTCGACCGGAACAGCAACGCCGATCTCGCCTTCGGTGCCCTCACCGCGAAGCGGCTCCGCGCCGACTACCAGCAGAACGCGTTCTCCGGCCGTGGCATGGTCCGCAACTACAACGGTGGCGAGCCCGGAACCGACTACCGCACCTATTACGACCGGGCCCTGCTGGACGTGGACGGCGACGTCTGGCGGAAGCCGGGCAGCTGGCGGCCGCAGCTCGTCGTCATCGGCCTGGGCATCAACGACTTCTCGACCCCGCTCGACCCGGGCGAGCGCTGGGCCACCCAGGACGACCTGGTGGCCGCCTACGCGAGTGCCTACCACGGCTTCCTCGACACGCTGCGTGCGCGCTACGGCACACGGACCTTCCTGTTGGTCGGCGCCACCGCGGTGTCCGGCACCACCGCCTTCGCCGACACCGCCCGGCGCGTCGTCCAGGAGCGTGACGCGCGGGGCGACGGGCGGATCGGCTACTGGTACTACGACGATCCGGGTCTGGACCGCCTCGGCTGTGACTGGCACCCCTCGCTCCATGACCACCAGATCATCTCGGGCCTGCTCGATCGGAGGCTTGCCGCTCTTCCGCTTGACTGGTGAAGGGACGGACGGTCCGGGCCTCCAGGTGCCCGGACCGGTGGCCGGCGAGCTGCCGCAGCGGCACGGGGGAGGCGTGGCGGCGTCCGGTAAGGCGCGTCACGCCGCTTCAGGTGCTGCGGACAGGCTCTGTTTCACGTACCGGCTGACGTCGTCGGCGAGCACTTCGGTCAGGCCCTGCTCGATGGCGGCCACGGCCTGGGCGGCGACATCGGCCGGGTCGGCCTTCTGGTCGGCGGGGACGCCTGCGGCCATGTCCGTGTCCATGTAGCCGACGTGCAGCGCGGAGACGGTGATGCCACGCGGAGCCAGTTCCTCGCGGACCGCGTCGGTCTGGGCCCAGGCGGCGGCCTTGGACGCGGCGTACGAGCCCAGACCGGCCGGGTGCAGCCAGGACAACACGGACAGGACGTTGAGGACGGTGCCACCGCCGTTGGCCTCGATGACCGGGGCGAAGGCCCGGGTCGTGGCGAGCGGTCCGAAGAAGTTCGTCTCCATCTCGCGGCGGACGGCCTCCAGGTCGCCACCGATCAAGGCTGCCGCGGTGGAGATGCCGGCGTTGTTCACCAGCAGTGTCGCGTCCGATGCGTCGCATGCCGCGGCCCGGACGGACTCCGGGTCGGTGATGTCGAGGGCGAGCGGAACCGCCCCGGGCACGTCGACGGTCCCGGGGCGGCGTGCCGCCGCGTACACCTTCGCTCCGCGCTCCACCAGCTGGACGGCCAGCTGACGTCCCAGCCCCCTGTTGGCACCGGTGACCACTGCTACAGCGCCCTTGAGTTCCATGTCTGCTCCCCATGTCTGCGTACGGGCCGGACGGCCGGACCGCGTTAGATTATGTTCGTAATCTAAAAACAGCATAGAGTAGATGTCGACCGACATCCAAATGAGGAGGTGGCTCATGGGCCGCGTAGCGCAAGCTCAGGCGCAGGAGAACCGTCAGCGGGTCGTGGACACCGCGTCGCGGCTGTTCCGGGAGCAGGGCACCCAGATCAGCGTCTCCGACCTCATGAAGGCGGCCGGGTTGACCCACGGAGGCTTCTACAAGCAGTTCGCCTCGAAGGAGGCACTGGTCGACGAAGCGACGGCCCATGCCTTCGGCGAGCACGCCGAGCGCCGTACGGCCGCACTCGCCGGCCATGAGGGGCGGGAGGCCGCCCGGCAGGCGTTCGTCGAGGCCTATCTCTCCGTCGAGCACCGAGACGCCGCGGCGGACGGCTGCCCGGTTGCCGGGCTCGCGGTGGACGTGGCGCGCGGAAGCGGTGACAGCGAGGCCCGCCGGGTCTACGCCGAAGGAGTCGAACGCTTCGCGGAGTGGCTGGCCCCCGACGACGGGGACGGCATCGCGCAGCTGTCCACGATGATCGGGGCGCTTCTCCTGGCGAGAGCCACCGAGGGGTCACCGCTGTCAGAGAAGGTCCTCGCCTCCGCGCGCGCCACGTTGACGTCCGACGGCTGAGGCCCTGTCGCTCGACGGGGCCGCGTCTGCGGGCATCCGCGGTGAGGTGGTCGCCGGCCCGGGGGAGTCAGGGCCGGGGTCGGGCCGCGGGGCCGGGGCGGGCGCTGACCTCGGAGGGGGACAGGGCGCTGTGCCCGCGCTCGCACTCGACCGCCACCCGCACCGGGGCTCCGCACGGTTCGTGCCGGAGGTCGAGGACCGGCCCCTCCGCCTCGCCGCCCGTGTGTGCCTCGCCCCACTGCTTCAACGCCACGAGCACGGGCCACAGGTCCCAGCCCTTGCGGGTCAGGCGGTACTCGTTTCTGGAGCGGCTGCCGGGCTCCTGGTACGCGACGGTCCTCAGGATGCCTGCCGAGGTCAGCTTCCTGAGCCGGTCGCTGAGGACTGCCTCCGACAGTCCGATGTGGCGACGGAACTCGTCGAAACGGCGCACGCCGTTACTCGCGTCGCGCAGGATCAGCAGCGTCCACTTCTCCCCGACGAGGTCGAGCGTGAGCTGGACCGGGCAGTTCTCCGTGCTCATCTCAAGCCACTCCATGGCGGCATTCTAGGACGCTGGCTGCGTGATTGACAGTCAGGTGGGGGCGCAACTAGCTTCATTGTCCGAAGTCAGATCGGGAGGAGACGGAACGTGGGAACGCGCACGTACGAGTGGGAGGATCCCGCGCTCACGGCGGCGGCCGTAGGGCATTCCTCCGGGCTGGACTTCCTGCGGGATATTCAGGGAGGCCGGCTCGCCCCGGCGCCGGTGAGTGCGACCGTGGGCTTCGCCCTCGACGAGGTCGAGAAGGGCCGCGTGGTGTTCATGCTGGTGCCGGGGGAGGAGCACTACAACCCCATCGGCAGTGTGCACGGAGGGATCTACGCCACCCTGCTCGACTCCGCGGCCGGCTGCGCGGTCCAGTCGACCCTGCCGCCGGGCATGGCGTACACCTCGCTCGACCTGACCGTGAAGTTCCTGCGTCGGGTCACTGTGGACACGGGCACGGTCCGCGCCATCGGCACCGTCGTCAGTGCAGGTCGTCAGACCGCGCTCGCACAGGCCCAGTTGGTCGACGCGGCGGGACGTGTGCTTGCCCATGCGACCAGCACCTGCATGCTGTTCCCGCTGCCCACCGGCTGACCGGGCCGCCTTGCACGGCGCCGGGGCCGGACGCGGAGGGCCACCGGTCCGGACGTGGAGGGCAGTCCGACCTGCCGGGACCGGACGCGGAGGACCACCCGGCCTGCCGGGACCGGACGCGGAGGACCACCCGGCCTGCCGGGACCGGACGCGGAGGACCGCCCGGCCTGCCGGGACCGGACGCGGAGGACCACCCGACCTGCCGGGACCCTGCGGGTGGTGGCACCCGTCCACGCCGACGTCGAGTCGACCCGTCGGCCGACCTGCCGGGCCTGACCTCGGGTTCGTCCGATTTCATCCCTTTTAGTCCTACCCTGACGGTCTTGACCAACCGTCACAAAAGGGGAATCCGGTGGCATCGCGACTCAACCCGTACCTCAGCTTCGCCGGCGACGCACGGCAAGCCATGGAGTTCTACAAGACTGTTCTGGGCGGAGACCTGACACTGCACACCTACGGCGACACCGGAGGGGACGGCGCCGGGCGGAGTGACAAGATCATGCACGGCACGCTGGAGACGGCCGGGGGGTTCACGCTGATGGGCGCGGACAATCCTCCCGGGGCGGAGCACAAGCCCGGGAACAACTTCGCGGTGAGCCTGAGCGGGGACGACTCGGACGAGCTGCGCGGCTACTGGGACAAGCTGTCCGCCGGCGCCACCGTGTCCGTCCCCCTGGAGAAGCAGATGTGGGGCGACGTGTTCGGCATGTGTACGGACAAGTTCGGCATCGCGTGGATGGTCAACATCAGCGGCAGGTGAGCCCGGCCCGGGTGGAGGCCCGCCGGAGGGTGGTTCGGGCTTCTCGGTCGCTGACGCACGGCATGTCGTCACCCGGCCGGGCGACAGGCAGCTGCTCGCGGGTGGGCCCGAGCCCGGGCGAGGCGTCCGGCAGGAGTGCCCGGGCCGGGCCGTCGGCCGGCGCCTCCGGGGGATACGGACGGCGCGCGTACGGGATCAGGCCTCGTCGAGTGAGGTGCAGTGGAGGATCGTCGCGTCATCCCCCGCCACCGCCTGGCGCGCCTCCGCCCGGCGGACCCGGTGGATGATCCCGGCGGGTCCGTCCGACGACAAGCCGGTGATGAATTCCGGCCAGTCGCCGAGCCGGAACCGGTCCACGTAACGGGAGGCCCCGTTGCTGAGCAGAACGGCACCGGTCAGCTCGGAGACGGGGCAGCTTCCGGTGATCGCCTCGTCCGCTGCCCGTGGGTCGTCCTTGGCCACCCAGAACCCGCCCGGCTGGTTCCGGTGGGCGCGCAGTTCCCGGAGGAGGCGGTGGTACTCGGCGCTTCCCGCGGGGGCCGCCTCCAGGAGAGGCCGGTACGACTCGCTGATGGTCACCTCCCGGGGGTCGGAGACGACGAGCGGTGCACCGTCCGTCCGGTCGAGCACGAGGAACGAGTCACCGAGCACCAGGTAGTCCAGACGCCCGCCGGACAGGCGCAGGACGGCCGCGGTGGCCGACGGACTGATGGGGTCGGCCACCTCGCAGGTCTCCCTGTGGCTGTCCGTCACGCACTCGACGGCTTCGGCCAGCAGCGCGGGAAGACCGCGCTCCGGCGCGACCGACAGCAGGGTGAGAAGACTGCCTCCCAGGCGCCCGGCGTACCAGGCGACACCGTGCCGGCAGGTCGATTCGGCGCCGGGGATTCCGGCGCCGTCGATCAGTACCGCTGCCGTCGGTACCGCGCCGGCGAAGTCCTCGTTCGCGGCATGCGCCGCGGCGCTCGTCATCGTCACCCGCATGGCTGCTCGGTCCTCCTGGTCGTGGACGGGACGTCGGCAACCGCAGGCACGGCCGCATCACCACACCGGCGTCGCGGTGGACACACGACCGAGAACATATGCGGTTGCGTCCACCTTCGTGTGCCTCTTGCGTGAACAAGTGGTGATTGATGCGCACGTAACACGGGAACGGGGCAGAAGATGGTGTGGCCGAGGGGCCCGCTGCCCGCGCAGGGAACCGCGCACCTCCAACAGCGGTCCTCTCGGCTGCTTCCGTACGTGCACGCGCTCGGTGGACTACCTCCCGGCGGGCGGGGGCGCGGTGCTGTCGCGCACTACCAGCCGCGTGGGCACGAGCGTGGTTCCGTGTTCGACCCCGTCGTGGCGCATCCGCCGCAGCACACCCTCGACGCAGAGCCTTCCCACCTCGGCGAAGTCCTGGTGGACGGTCGTCAGGGGCGGCATGAAGGAGCCGGCTTCCGGGATGTTGTCGAAGCCGATGACGCTGACGTCGTCGGGGATGGTGCGTCCCCGCTCGCGGAGTGCCCTCAGAAGTCCCAGCGCCATCTGGTCGTTGGCGGCGAACACGGCCGTGCAGTCCTCCTCGTCGGCGATGCGGAGTCCGGCGCGGTAGCCGGATTCGGCCGACCAGTCTCCGCGTACGACCGGCGGTACGGAGCGGCCCGCCCCGGTGAGTTCGGCCTGCCACGCGTCCGCGCGGCGTTGGGCGGCGAAGGACTCCTCGGGTCCGGCCAGGTGCCACACCGTGCGGTGGCCGAGGTCCAGGAGGTGCCGTACAGCTGCCCGTGTGCCGCCGGCCTGGTCGCTGTCGACCACGGTGTAGCGGTCGCCGGCATCCGAGTCGGCGACGACGACCTGGACGTGCGGGGGCAGGGAGAGCGTCGCCACGTCGAGCAGGTGGACCTCCATGATGACGATGACGGCGTCGACCGCCAGTTCCCCGAGCCGGGAGAACGCGCCGCGCACCTCGTCCTGCGTGGGGACGGCCACAGGAAGGAGCGTGACGGCGTATCCCTCCTGGGCGGCGGAGGTGGCGATCGCCTCCAGCGTGCGCATGTTGCCCGTGGTGGACAGGTTGAAGGTGATGACGCCGATCGTGCGGAACTCGCCGCGCTTGAGGGCCCGTGCGGCGCTGTTCGGCCGGTAGCCCAGCTCCTTCATCGCGGCCAGCACCTGACCCCTGGTCTCCTCGGTGACGCCCTCGTATCCGTTGGAGACGCGGGAGACGGTCTGGGACGACACGCCGGCCAGGTGCGCGACGTCCGCCATGGAGGCCGTCCGGGAGCGCCGGGCGGCCGGTCCGCCCCTGCGGGCCTCCGCCCGTGGCGTGTTCGTCGAGCCGCTGTCCGCCGTGTCCACCCGTCTCCTCCGTCGTTCGAGCCGCCGGATCGCCCGGCGACCCTTGACCGTCCACATCATGCCGGTGTAGACATTCGGCCATCAGATGTTTACGTAAACATACCAGTCCCGACCTCGTGCGGAACGCGATGTTTACGCAACCATCCCACCGCCGTGCGACGCCGGTTCCGAGATGGACGAGCGAGGAACAACATGACAACGCTTGAAACCGTTGCGGGTGCCGACCGGCCACCCGCGAAGCGGGGCCGCCGGTCATGGACGGGGTGGGGATTCATCGGGCCGTTCGTGCTGGTCTTCGCCTTCGTCTTCCTGGCGCCGATCGTCTACTCGGTGTACCTCAGCCTCTTCCGGGACCAGCTCATCGGCGGCACCACCTTCGTGGGCCTGGACAACTACCGGCAAGCCCTTCAGGACGAACAGTTCTGGACCTCGCTGAGCCGTGTGTCGCTCTTCCTGCTCATACAGGTGCCGATCATGCTGGGCATCGCCCTGCTCGTCGCGCTCGCGCTGGACAGCGGACGGCTCTACGGCAAGGACTTCTTCCGGATATCGATCTTCCTTCCGTACGCGGTTCCCGCCGTGGTCGCCACGCTCATGTGGGGCTTCATGTACGGCACCCGCTTCGGCCTCGTCAGCGACGTCAACGACGCGCTGGGCGTCTCGCTGCCGGACCCGCTCTCACCCGGCCTCGTCCTGGCTTCGATCGGAAACATCGTCACCTGGGAGTTCGTCGGCTACAACATGCTGATCTTCTACTCCGCGCTGCGCGTCATCCCCAACTCGCTCTACGAGGCGGCGGAGATGGACGGCGCCGGGCAGATCCGCGTGATCACCGCCATCAAACTCCCCGCCATCCGCGGCGCCCTGGTCATCGCGACGATCTTCTCGATCATCGGCAGCTTCCAGCTGTTCAACGAGCCGAGCATCCTGCAGAAGCTGGCGCCCAACGCCATCACCACCTCCTACACCCCCAACTTCTACACCTACTCGTTGTCCTTCTCCGGCCAGCAGCACAACTACTCGGCGACGGTCGCCATCGTCATGGGACTGATCACCATGGTCATCGCCTATGTCGTCCAGCTGCGCGGCATGCGCAAGGAGTCGTGAAGCGATGAGCAGCCCTCCCACCACCCTCCCGCCCGTGCCCGCCCCGGCCGGCCGGACCGGCACCGTCCCCCGCCTCCGCAGGCGGGCCGAACCCGGCCCGTTCCGCCCCCGGCGCAGCCTGCTGCTGACCGTGCTCACCGGACTGGTCCTGCTCTACTCGCTCGTCCCGCTCGCCTGGCTGGTCATCAGCGCCACCAAGACCCAGCAGGGACTGGCCGATTCGTTCGGCCTCTGGTTCAGCGGCGACTTCGCCCTCTGGGACAACGTCACCGAGACCTTCAGCTACGACGACGGCGTCTTCACCCGGTGGCTGCTGAACACGGTGATGTACGTCGTGGTCGGTGCGGGCGGGGCGACGCTCCTGGCGGTGCTCGGCGGCTACGCCCTGGCGAAGTTCGCCTTCCCGGGCAAGCGCGCCGTCTTCGCCGTCGTCATCGGCGCTGTCGCGGTGCCCGGTACGGCGCTGGCCGTGCCCACCTTCCTGATGTTCAGCAGGATGGGGCTGACCGACACCCCCTGGGCCGTGATCATCCCCTCCCTCATCTCGCCCTTCGGCCTCTACCTGATGTGGGTGTTCGCCTCCCAGGCCGTACCGGCCGAACTGCTGGAGGCCGCCCGCATCGACGGGGCGGGCGAGGTGCGCACGTTCTTCCAGGTGGTCCTGCCGCTGCTCGCACCCGGCATCGTCACCGTCCTGCTGTTCACCATGGTCGCGACGTGGAACAACTACTTCCTGCCGCTGATCATGCTCAAGGACCCGGACTGGTATCCGCTCACCCTGGGCCTCAACAGCTGGAACGCCCAGGCCGCCACGGCCGGTGGAGAGCCCGTCTTCAACCTGGTGATCACCGGATCCCTGGTCACCATCCTCCCGCTGATCGCCGCGTTCCTCCTGCTGCAGAAGTACTGGCAGTCCGGGCTCGCCGCCGGAAGCGTCAAGGAGTAACCCGGACGCGCCCGCACGGACGCGCCCCTCACAGTTCAGCCCAACCCTCATCAGGCACGGTCCCGGCCACGAAGAAGTGGAAGCCACACCCATGCGTATGAGCACACGCCGCCTGCTGCGCGGCATCGCCCTGATCTCCGCCCTCACCCTGGGCGCCACCGCCTGCGGCGGTTCCGACGACGGCGGCTCCGACCCGAAGCAGGTCGGGGCCGGGGACATCGACGCCGCGCTGAAGAAGGGGGGCACCCTCACCGTCTGGGCATGGGAGCCCACCCTCAAGCAGGTGGCCGCGGACTTCGAGAAGGCGCACCCCGCCGTCCATGTCGAACTCGTCAACGCGGGCACCGGAAACGACCAGTACAAGGCCCTCCAGAACGCCATCTCGGCGAAGAAGGGCGTCCCCGACGTCGCGCAGATCGAGTACTACGCGCTCGGGCAGTACGCCCTGACCAAGGGCCTGGACGACCTCGGACCCTACGGCGCCGACAAGCTGGCCGAGAAGTACACGCCGGGCCCGTGGAACGCGGTGAAGTCGGACAAGAACGTGTACGCCCTGCCCATGGACTCCGGGCCCATGGCGCTGTTCTTCAACAAGAAGGTCTTCGACGCGCACAAGATCGCCGTGCCGACCACCTGGGACCAGTACCTCCAGGCCGCCAGGGACCTGCACAAGGCGGACCCCAAGGCCTACATCACCAACGACACCGGGGACGCCGGAGCCACCACCAGCCTGTTGTGGCAGGCAGGATCCCGCCCCTACACGGTCGACGGCACCGAAGTGAAGATCGACTTCTCCGACCCGGGCGCCGCGAAGTACACCGAGGTCTGGCAGAAGCTGCTCGACGAGAAGCTCGTCGCGCCGATCACCAGCTGGAGCGACGACTGGTACAAGGGAATGGGCGACGGCACGATCGCCACCCTGGCCATCGGGGCCTGGATGCCCGCCAACCTCTCCTCCGGGGTGAAGGAGGGATCCGGTCAGTGGCGGGTGGCGCCGCTGCCGCAGTGGAAGGCGGGGGAGAAGGCGAGCTCCGAGAACGGCGGCAGCTCCCTGGCCCTGCCCGCGCTCGGCAAGAACAAGGAACTCGCCTACGCCTTCACGGAGTACGCGAACGCGGGCGACGGCGTGCAGACCCGCATCAAGGCCGGCGCCTTCCCCGCCACCACCGCTGACCTGCAGTCCGAGGCCTTCCAGAACACCGAATTCCCCTACTTCGGCGGCCAGAAGGCCAACCAGGTCTTCGCCGAGTCGGCCGCGAACGTCGCCCCGGGCTGGTCGTACCTCCCCTACCAGGTCTACGCCAACTCCATCTTCAACGACACCGCGGGTCAGGCCTACGTGTCCGGGACCAAGCTGGCCGACGGCCTCAAGGGCTGGCAGGACGCCTCCGTCAAGTACGGCACCGAGCAGGGTTTCACCGTCAAGAAGTAGGCACGCGTTCCGTCCCGCCCCGTGCGGTACACCGGAAGGACCGACATGATCTCCACCCTTCTTTCCCAGGTACGGCACGGGCCGGACGGTGACACCACGCCGCGCCTCGCTTTCGGCGCCGACTACAACCCCGAGCAGTGGCCCAGAGAGGTGTGGGAGGAGGACGTACGGCTGATGGGCGAGGCCGGGGTGAACATCGTCTCCCTCGCGATCTTCTCCTGGGCCCGCATCCAGCCGGCCCGGGACGAGTGGGACTTCGCCTGGCTCGACGAGGTGATGGACCTCCTGCACGCGGGCGGGATCGGCGTCGACCTGGCCACCGCCACCGCGTCGCCGCCCCCCTGGCTGACCACGGCCCACCCGGAGATCCTCCCGGTGACCGCGTCCGGCGAGACGGTCTGGCCCGGAGCCCGGCAGCACTGGCGCCCCACGTCGCCGGTCTTCCGCGAGCACGCCCTGAGGCTGGTCCGCACGATGGCCGAACGGTATGCCGACCACCCCGCACTGGTCGCCTGGCACGTCTCCAACGAGCTGGGCTGCCACAACGTCTACGACTACTCCGACGACGCCGCGCGTGCCTTCCGTGACTGGCTGCGGGCCCGTTACGCCACGCTCGAATCCCTCAACCACGCCTGGGGCACCGCGTTCTGGGCGCAGGGATACAGCGACTGGGAGCAGATCCTGCCGCCCCGGCTGGCCGCCTCCCATCCCAACCCGACGCAACAGCTCGACTTCAAGCGCTTCTCGTCCGACGCGCTGAAGGACTATCTGCGCCTGGAACGCGACACGTTGCGTACGATCACTCCCGCCGTTCCGGTCACGACGAACTTCATGGTCATGAGCGGGACCAAGGGGATGGACTACGCCGACTGGGCCGACGAGGTCGACTTCGTCTCCAACGACCACTATGTCGTGCCCGATCCGCACTGCCGCGAGGAGCTGTCCTTCTCCGCCAACCTCGTCAGCGGCATCTCCCAGGGGCGCCCGTGGTTCCTCATGGAGCACTCCACCAGCGCCGTCAACTGGCAGCCGGTCAACCTGGCCAAGCCGCCCGGCGACCTCGCCCGGGACTCGCTCCTGCACGTCGCGCACGGGGCCGATGCCGTGTGCTTCTTCCAGTGGCGCCAGTCGGCCGCCGGCGCCGAGAAGTACCACTCGGCGATGCTGCCGCACGCCGGACCGGACAGTGAACTCTTCCGCGCGGTGACCGCACTCGGACAGAGCCTCGGCGCGCTGGCCCCGGTCGCCGGCTCGGAGCGCGAACCGGCGCCGGTCGGCATCGTCTTCGACTGGGACTCGTGGTGGGCGAGCGAACAGGACTCCCATCCCACCTCCCGCCTCGACTACCACCAGGAGGCGCTCGACTGGTACTCCGCCCTCCTCGACCTGGGAGTACGGGCCGACGTGGTCCCGGCACACGCGGACCTGAGCCGCTACCAGCTCCTCATCGCGCCGGTGCTGCACGTCGTCCCCGCGGCGCTGGCCAAGGAACTGACGCGCTACACCGAGAACGGCGGTCATCTGGTCACCACGTACTTCTCCGGTGTCGTGGACGAGAACGACCACATCTGGCTCGGCGGCTATCCCGGAGCACTGCGCGACCTGCTCGGGATCCGCATCGAGGAGTTCGGCCCGCTCCTCGACGGTGACACGGTCGACGTGGACGGTGCTGCCACGGGCAGCCTGTGGACCGACCGGATCACCGTCACCGCCCCGGACGTGGAGGTGCTGGCCCACTACCGCAGCGGTGTGTACTCCGGACGTCCCGCCATCACCCGGCGGGACGTGGGCCCGGGCTCGGCCACGTACGTCTCCACCCGTCTGGGCGCCGAAGGTCTCGGCGGACTTCTGCCACGGCTGCTCGCTCCCGCCGGGGTGGCCGCCGAGCTGCCGCACGACGCGGTCGGCAGGGTCGAGCTGACCGTGCGCCGGGACGCCGGCAACCGATTTCTGTTCCTGGTCAACCGCACCGACGGGACGGTGCCGGTGGCCGGCCTCGCCGGAGACCTCCTGATCGGCACGGCCGGTGACGGCGCCGTCGTCCTGCCGCCGAGAGGAGTCGCCGTCCTTCGGCAGCCCACCCTCTGACGTGCCTCCGAAGGCTCCGACAGCGCGCCCTCGTGACCTGCCGGTCGCGAGGGCCGCGGTCGTGGGGGAGTCCCGCTCCGTGGTCCCGGAACCCTTCCGTATGGCGAGACAGCCGGGCATCCGGAGTGATCCGGTCCGTATATTCGCACGCATGTCTGCATCGGCCCTGCCCCTGTGCCTCGCGCTGTTCGCGCATTCGGCATGGTGCGTCGACGACGGGCTCTGTAGCGGCTGAATCCCGTGTCGGCCCGCGTCCCGCGCCGCCGACCGCACCTGCCGCCGTCCGCCGAGCACCACCCGGAGACCTTCCGTGACCACCGCGCCACCTGCCGGGCCGGCCGCGCCGCCGCGCGCACTGCCCGCCCTCCTCGTCCCTTCACCCACCTCGGTGCCGCAGCCCGAGGCGCCGGCCCTGCCCCCGGTGCGCCGGACGCCCCTCGTCGTGTCCGGGCTGCTCGCCGTGGCCCTGACCGCGTACGTGTGGTCCACGCACGGCGCCAAACCGGGTGTCCTGCTCCTGCTGGGGCTCGGTCTGGGCGTCGCCCTGTTCCACTCCCGGTTCGGCTTCACCTCCGCGTGGCGGCAGCTCATCGCCGTCGGCAACGGCACCGGGCTGCGGGCGCACGCGCTGCTGCTCGGCACCACCGCCACGCTCTTCGCCCTGATCATCGGCACGAGCACCGGGCTGTTCGGCTCGCAGCCCGCGCCGTCCGGCGGGACCATCGGAGTCGGTCTCGGCGTCGGCTCGCTGCTCTTCGCCATCGGGATGCAGCTCGGCGGTGCCTGCGCCTCCGGCACACTCTTCGCCGTCGGCTCGGGGCAGACCTCCGTGCTCCTGACCCTCGGCGGCTTCATCGCGGGCGCCACGCTGGCGGCCTGGCAGTTCGACCTCTGGAAGGACCTCCCCGCCTGGGAGCCGGTCGTCCTCTCCGACCACATCGGCTGGTTCGGCTCCTGGGCCGTGACGATCGCCGCGCTGCTTCTGGTGGTCGTGGTCACACGGCGCGTCCAGGCCCGCCGCAACCCCCCGCCGCTCGGTGTCGTGCCGTCGGCGCGCACCGCGGCGGTAAGGGCCCTGCGCGGCTCCTGGCCGCTGGCCGCCGGCGCCCTGGTGCTGGCCGTGCTCGGCGCGGGGGTGCTCCTGGTGTCCGGAGGTGCCTGGGGCGTCACCAGCGCATTCAGCCTGTGGGGCTCCGAAGTGGTGGGCGCCCTCGGCGGCCACCCGGAGAACTGGACGTGGTGGCGGCAGGCGGGCAACGCGGACATGCTGGCAGGCCCGGTCCTGGCGGACAAGACCAGCCTCACCGACATCGGCATCATGATCGGTGCGGCAGTGGCCGCGGCCCTCGGCGGGACCTGGTCCCTGCACCGCGGCATCCCGTGGCGCACGGCCGTCGCATCTGTACTCGGCGGCGTGCTCATGGGCATCGGCGCCCGGCTGGCCGGAGGCTGCAACATCGGCGCCTACCTGGCGGGCGTCGCCTCGGGCAGCCTGAGCGGCTGGCTGTGGGGCGCCGTCGCCCTGGGCGGCACCTGGATCGGGCTCAAGCTGCGCCCGCTGTTCGGCCTGGGCAATCCCAAGCCGGGCGACGGGGTCTGCTGACCCTCCGGCTCCCGAGGGTCTGCTGACCCTCAGGTTCCCGGGCGCGCCGCCGGCGGTCCCGCCCGGGCCCTGCGACCACCTCAGACGCCTCCGTGGGGGGGCGCCGGGGCCCCCCCCGCGGCGGCCGGGGCCGGGGGCGCAGCCGGCCGGGGCGGCGGCCCCCCCCCCCCCCCCCGGCGCAAAAAAAGCCGGGGGGGGTGGGTGACGCCGCGACCGGGGCGAAGTTGT